>NZ_CP047656.1:4290640-4619550 GCF_009906955.1 Paraglaciecola mesophila | reverse complement strand
AAAGTATTTGCCTAAACTGGTCAGCGGCGAACACATTGGTGCCTTAGCCATGAGTGAGCCAAATGCAGGGTCTGATGTGGTGAGTATGAAACTTCGCGCCGACAAAAGGGGCGATCAATACGTCTTAAATGGCAACAAAATGTGGATCACGAACGGCCCTGACGCAGATGTCTTTGTGATATATGCAAAAACAGATATCAGCGCTGGCTCAAAAGGTATGAGTGCATTTATTGTTGAGCGCGGCACGCCTGGCTTCACTCAAGCCCAAAAACTGGACAAGCTTGGTATGCGTTCATCAAATACCTGTGAATTGGTTTTCGAAGATTGCTCTGTGCCAGCGCAGAACCTGATCCGTAACGAAGGAGATGGTGCACGGGTACTTATGAGCGGCCTTGATTATGAACGTCTGGTGCTGTCTGGAGGCCCACTGGGTATTATGCAAGCATGTATGGACTTAGTCGTTCCTTATATTCATGACCGCAAGCAATTTGGCCAATCTATTGGTGAATTTCAATTAATCCAGGGAAAAGTCGCTGACATGTATACCCAAATGAATGCTGCAAGAGCTTATGTTTACACAGTCGCTCGGGCTTGCGATCGCGGCGAAACGACCCGTAAAGATGCCGCTGCGGTCATTCTTTATTCTGCAGAGTTAGCAACGAAGATGGCACTCGATGCAATTCAGTTGCTCGGCGGCAATGGTTATATTAACGAGTTCCCTGCCGGACGCTTATTGCGAGACGCCAAACTATATGAAATTGGCGCAGGTACATCAGAGATCCGCCGTATGCTCATAGGCAGAGAGTTATTCAAAGAATCTGCTTAATGTGACACTCCTCACATAAGTCTGATTAGATCATTAATGTCAATTGCCACACTGGGCCATCAACGATTTTGATGGCCATTAATTTGGAGCAACATCATGCCCCGTATCCTGAGTAAAATAAATTCTAAAACCCAAGAGTTTGCAGATAATGCTGCGCATATGCAGGCGCAAATAGACGATCTCAATGAAAAAATATCCCTGATAAAACAAGGGGGGGGCGAAAAAGCGAACAAACGCCACACCGACCGCGGTAAATTACTGCCACGGGAACGGATTAACGAACTCCTCGATGCAGGTTCCCCATTTCTGGAAATATCACAACTCGCCGCATGGGAAGTGTATGACGACTTTGTGCCTAGTGCTGGTGTTATTGCAGGTATAGGCCGCGTTTCTGGCATCGAGTGTATGATTGTTGCTAACGATGCAACCGTAAAAGGCGGCACTTATTACCCGCTAACGGTGAAAAAGCATTTACGCGCACAAACCATCGCCGAACAAAACAACTTGCCATGCATATACTTGGTGGATTCGGGTGGCGCAAACTTACCTCGCCAAGATGACGTGTTTCCTGACCGAGAACATTTCGGTCGTATTTTTTTCAACCAAGCCAATATGTCAGCACAGAACATCCCGCAAATCGCGGTGGTCATGGGTAGCTGCACCGCAGGTGGCGCATACGTGCCAGCGATGGCGGATGAATCCATCATAGTGAAAAACCAAGGCACTATATTTCTCGGCGGGCCCCCTCTTGTAAAAGCGGCAACCGGTGAAGTCGTCAGCGCTGAAGAATTAGGCGGTGGAGACGTGCATTGCAGAACCTCTGGTGTGGTGGATCATTTAGCCAATAATGACCAACATGCTTTGCATATCGCGCGAGACGCGATCACACGCTTAAATCGAACCAAGCCTTTATCACTTGATGTAAAACCCAGTGTCGAGCCGCTTTACCCCAAAGAAGATATTTACGGCATCATCCCTAAGGATACCCGCCAACCTTACGATGTTCGCGAAGTCATTGCCCGTGTGGTTGATGGCTCTGAATTCGACGAGTTTAAGGCCCTGTATGGCAACACACTTATTTGCGGGTTTGCACGTATTTTCGGCTATCCTGTCGGCATTATTGCGAATAATGGGATTTTATTCAGTGAATCCGCACAAAAAGGAGCGCATTTCATCGAGCTTTGTGCTCAGCGTAAAATCCCCCTTGTCTTCTTGCAAAATATCACCGGTTTCATGGTTGGTAAACAATACGAAGCAGGCGGTATCGCCAAACATGGCGCCAAAATGGTAACCGCCGTCGCCTGTGCCAAAGTACCAAAATTTACCGTGCTTATTGGCGGCAGTTTCGGTGCCGGCAACTACGGAATGTGTGGAAGAGCTTACGACCCTCGATTTATGTTTATGTGGCCAAATGCTCGAATTTCGGTGATGGGAGGTGAACAAGCTGCAGGTGTTCTATCTCAAGTTAAACGCGAACAGAAAGAGCGCGTAGGAGAAAGCTGGAGCGCAGAAGAAGAGCAACAGTTCAAGCAGCCCATCGTCGAGAAGTACGAACATCAAGGACATCCCTACTATGCTTCAGCCCGCTTATGGGATGACGGCGTGATTGATCCAGCGGATACGCGCATGGTTCTAGGACTGAGTATTTCGGCGAGCTTAAATAAACCCATTGAGGACACCCAATTTGGCGTGTTCAGAATGTAAGGGGGCATGAATATGGACAATACGACAAGCCAAAATGATAATGCAATGAACGAACATGTCATCAGCGAGGTAGACGAACGTGGTGTTGCCACCGTCACCCTAAACCGGCCTGAAGTACATAACGCCTTTGATGATGTACTTATCAGCTCACTCACACAGACGTTCGCCCGCTTAGGGGAGGATGACTCTGTTCGAGCGGTCATTCTAGCATCTACAGGTAAAAGCTTTTGCGCTGGGGCTGACCTTAATTGGATGAAACGTATGGCCGGGTATTCCTACGAACAAAACCTCGAAGATGCAAATGCCTTAGCAAATATGTTGCACATTCTAAACACGCTTCCCAAACCGACTATCGCGCGCGTTCAAGGAGCCGCATTTGGCGGTGCTGTGGGCCTAGTGGCCTGCTGCGACATGGCAATAGGGAGTAAAATGAGCAAGTTTTGCTTAAGTGAAGTCAAACTCGGCTTAATACCCGCGACGATTAGCCCATATGTTATTCAGGCAATAGGCGTGAGAAACGCGCGTCGATACTTCACAACGGCTGAGGTCTTTTCTTCGCGCCGTGCAAGGCGCATCGGGCTGCTTAGTGAGAGTGTGACCGAAGAAGAGCTAGACAGCACCATAGAGTCATTGCTTGAACATATTTTGAGAAATGGACCAAACGCCGTTACGGCCGCCAAACAATTAATCGCTGACGTGGCTAATCGTGTTCCTGATGACGCGCTTAGAAATATGACCAGTGAACGCATCGCCAACACGCGGGTATCATCTGAAGGCCAAGAAGGCCTAGGTGCCTTTTTACAAAAACGTCGACCTAATTGGTATATCTCATGATTAAAAAACTACTTATCGCCAATCGTGGCGAAATTTGCTGCCGTATAATCAACACTGCTAAGCGTATGGGTATCCAAACCGTTGCTCTTTATTCAGATGCCGACAAAAATGCATTGCATGTCAAAATGGCTGATGAAGCAATACATATTGGTCCCTCCCCTTCCAATCAGAGTTATTTAAAAATTGAGAAAGTTATTGCAGCAGCAAAAACCACGGGGGCTGATGCGATTCACCCCGGTTACGGCTTTCTTTCTGAGAATGCTGAATTTGCCAAAGCCTGCGCTGACAACAGAATTATATTTGTAGGCCCTCCCATTGAAGCGATTGAAGCAATGGGCTCTAAATCGGCTGCTAAACACATCATGGAGCAAGCCAACGTTCCTTTGGTACCAGGCTACCACGGTGAAGACCAATCTGCTGCGCTTATCAAGCAGCATGCGGATGAAATGGGTTATCCAGTTCTGCTCAAGGCAGCCGCAGGTGGTGGCGGTAAAGGTATGCGTCAAGTATGGAGTGCAGACGAATTTGATGCTGCTTTGGCTGCGGCAAAACGCGAAGCTATGTCTAGCTTTAATGATGACATCATGTTGGTTGAAAAATATTTGACCCAACCACGCCATGTAGAAGTACAAGTATTCTGTGATCATCACGGCAACGGTGTGCATGTTTTTGAACGGGACTGCTCTGTGCAAAGACGTCATCAAAAAGTGGTTGAAGAGGCTCCCGCTTTTAAAATGGCCCCTGAACTGCGGGCCGCGATGGGAGACGCTGCGCTAAAAGCGGCTCAAGCTATCAATTACGTCGGTGCAGGCACAGTAGAGTTTTTGCTGGATAAAGATGGCAGTTTTTATTTCATGGAAATGAATACCCGTTTGCAAGTCGAGCACCCTGTCAGTGAGATGATTTCTGGGCAAGACTTAGTGGAATGGCAACTGCGCGTAGCCGCCAATGAAGTACTGCCTAAAACACAGGATGAATTGCACATTAATGGGCATGCCTTTGAGGCTAGGATCTACGCAGAAGACCCAGACAACGAATTCTTACCGGCGACAGGCACTTTACACCTATTAGAAACGCCGCAAGAGTCTAAACATGTGCGCATTGACAGTGGGGTTGTTCAGGGTGATGAGGTGTCGGTATATTATGACCCTATGATCGCAAAGTTAGTCGTGTGGGATACAGATCGTGAACGTGCACTCGCTCGTTTAAGTCAGTCACTGGCCGAATACCGCATTGATGGTGTGACAACCAACATCGCCTTTTTACGTAAATTAATTGATACCCAAGCGTTTAAAGACGAAGACATAGATACGCGCTTCATCGAAAAGCATCACGATGAAATTTTTCAACAAGATAATCAAAATAATACACATCAGTTGTTGAATCTGGCTATGTATTTATCGCTACAAGAGCGCGCGATAAGCACACCAAACAATCAAGATACTCAATCTCCATGGGGGAACGTAAATGATTGGCGCCCTAATGAACAATATCAACGCAAATATACTCTGTTGTTAAACAATCAAAGCCATGACGTTCAGGTGGAAAGAAAAACATGCGACAACGACGCCACAACGCCCTTTGGTACATTTGTTATTACGTTCGCCGAAAAGACATATCACTGTGAAGGCCGACTAACAGGCAATCGTTTGCTCGCCACGATTAACGGCCATAGTGAAAGCGTGACTATTAACAAAATTGAGCACGATTACGCCGTTTTCCATACCCAAGGCATGGTTAAATTTACCCATATACAAAAAGACCTAGGCGCAGCTGACGAAGACGACCAGCACAGTGCGTTTGTGGCGCCGATGAACGGCACAGTCGTCGCTCTTTTAGTGGAACCTAATCAAAAGGTTACAAAAGGCCAAACCTTAATGATAATGGAAGCCATGAAAATGGAACATGCCATTAAAGCCACGCAGAATGGCACGGTTCAGGAGTTTTTCTACCAAACCGGGGAATTGGTTGATGGAGGTGCGGCATTACTCGACTTTATGGTCGATGAGGAAGTGTCATCATGATAAGTGGATTACCGGCACAAGTAAAAATTGTTGAAGTAGGGCCACGTGATGGATTGCAAAATGAAAAATCACATATAGATAAATCCACCAAAGTCGCCCTAGTCGATGCCCTAGCAAAAGCTGGGGTCACTATGATTGAGACAGGTAGCTTTGTTTCTCCTAAGTGGGTGCCACAAATGGCTGATTCAGCCCAGGTCTTTGCCGCCATTAATCGGTTAGATAAAGTGACCTATAGTGCTTTAACGCCAAACTTGAAGGGGTTTGAAGCGGCTATGCAAGCAAGCGCTGATGAAGTGGCTATTTTTGCCTCGGCCTCTGAAGCCTTTTCGCAAAAAAATATCAATTGCTCAATCGCTGAGAGTATTGAACGTTTTGCACCTGTGATTGACGCAGCGAAAGCGCAAGGAATAAGAGTGCGTGGATATGTATCATGCGTGCTAGGTTGCCCATACGAGGGAGAAATAGCGCCCGAGAGCGTAGCACAGGTCGCTAAAACGCTATTTGATATGGGTTGCTATGAGATTTCCTTGGGCGACACAATAGGTGTAGGCACGCCCTTAGCGACGCTGACGATGCTCAATGCTGTGTGTAACGTTATACCAAAATCAGCCGTTGCTGTGCATTTTCATGACACTTACGGACAAGCACTAGCTAATATTTTGGTCGCTCTGCAATTGGGTATAAATGTTATTGATAGTGCGGTGGCTGGACTCGGTGGCTGCCCATATGCTCAAGGTGCATCAGGAAACGTAGCCACCGAGGATGTTGTATATATGCTGAACGGAATGGGCATTTCAACAGGAATCGATTTAACCATGCTGGCAGCCGCTGGGCGGCAAGTTTGCGCACAATTAGGAACCGTTCCAGCCTCGAAAGTAGCAAACGTATATGCAACTAAGTCCTCAAACGAATAATACCATTCCACGTTAATAGGTGATCACTCAGCGAGAGTTTAAAAGGGCTTAAACAAGGCGCATGACTGAATGAATAGTGGTTCTCTTTCGAAGTCATGCAACGCAGTGTAAGCCCTTTTAAAACTCGCCTGCAAGGAATGCCCCAGCGGCTTTTGCTCTGCGCTCTCACTATTTGAAAGGGAACAACCATCACTACATAGCGACGCCTTAATCAAAAACCGCTGGACGCATTCTGAGACGGTCACTTATTAATGCGGATTGGTATAAACACTTAGCCAACAGCCGAAACGTGCAGATAATTCAGCTCGTTGCTTGAATTATCTGCTGTATAAGCCACCATTTCGCTTGTTCTTTATTAGGAAAGAATCGGTAATTTTCACCTGCACTGTCAAATATTTCCCCAAGATGACGTTTTGAAAATTCCGGTGTGTTCGACTCGTCAACGACCAGAGCGGTTGCCACACGCCCTAGTGACTTTTGTTCGCAAATAGCTTTCGACAATACGGCTGCGGCATCTGGTACGTAAATAGGATCCCCATGAAGTACGACTAACGCTCCCCACGGGCTAGCACTAAGTATCTCGAGTAAAGGTGCCATCTGAGTTTCAGATTCCACAACGGACTCTAAATTCCACGGCCCGCAGCCCTCAACCAGTAATATATTCTCTTCTACATCAAGCTCCACACTACCATGCGTAGGAAATCGACTCATATACATCCTTAAATCAATATCTCATCGTACGGTTTACTTAGAATTGTCAGGGAATAGGCCTATTAGCCTTCACCTATATCAATATTAACGTTTCCTACTAACTGTCACCTCATGTCGTCCAATTAGCAAGTTCTTTTACCGTCACATGGCCTGAAATTCAGTTTCAGATATCACTTTGAGATTTTCTAGACCCATTTGCAAATCTGCTCCTATCATTCTATCCATAAAAAACGCAACATAGTGCAATAAGGGATTAGCACCTACATCACCATAATCATGCCATATCACAACAGTCTCGCCTTCTTTCTCTCTGAGGGTTAACTCTCCGGTTGAGCCGACACCCATTTCAGGAAATGTCAGGGTATAAATAAAACGTTGGTTCTCTTCTATCGCAACAGTTTCCATTTCGCCATTGCCTTGCGTTTCACTTTGCCAGCTTGATTTCATACCGACAGCGGAGACAGGACCTTCGTAAACCACTTTCATATCAGGGTCACGCTCAAACCAGACGCCCCAATGTTGCCATTTCCTCAGGTCTTTCACATGGTTGAAAATGATTTCTGCGGGAGCTTCAATTCTGACCGTGCGCACCACCTTGAATTCAGATGGCAGCAACCACCCAACCAAAATAAAAAACAATGCGACAACGACAACCCCTAACCCAATTTTTTTCAACATGTCTCGTTCCTCATTCGCTGCCCGTCACTTTCTATAACATTTTAATAACGTTTTACCATAAATCACACGCAAAATCGTACATAAAACAAACAATTAATTTAAGTTAATCAAAAATATGCCATAACTCACACCTACAAAGCGAGAAGAAAAACACCCTATTGAACAAAATAAAAATCGCCCATTCCTATATGAAATCGAGCGTTCTGAAGCGACTTTGCGTTAAAAGAAGCCAAACTGTTTATTTATTGAACAATTAAATTATTCTAAGTCTTATTACGTTATTAATATGTAAAAAATGCATGTTAAATCAGATAGAAGCAAATTGAATTTAAAGCTAGCCCATGCCACACTGAGTTTCACAGTCTTTGAAAGCGTAAATTTACGAATTTGAAATTGTGTTTTCTGCGCAACCAGAACGTCAAAATATCAAATAAGAATGGAGTCAATTGTTATGTCCAATCCAAGTCCACGTTATATTAGCAACCTGACCCGAGATACTTACGCGCTGATTTTAGCCGGCGGTAGAGGGTCACGCCTACATGAGCTGACCGACTGGCGGGCTAAACCTGCTCTCTACTTTGGAGGTAAGTTTAGAATTATCGACTTTCCACTGTCTAACTGTGTCAACTCTGGAATCAAGCGAATTGGTGTTGTCACGCAATACAAATCTCACTCGTTGATACGACATCTAGTTAGAGGCTGGGGTCACTTCAAAAAGGAGCTGGGTGAATCCGTTGAAATACTGCCCGCATCTCAACGCTCGTCGGATAATTGGTACGAAGGTACAGCCGATGCAGTCTTTCAAAATATCGATATTATTCGAGACGAAATTCCAAAATATGTCATGATTTTATCGGGCGACCATATTTACAGTATGGACTATGCAAATATACTCGCTCATCACGTTGAATCCGGGGCAAAGATGACAGTGAGCTGTATGCCTGTGCCCATCGAGGAAGCAGCCGGTGCTTTTGGTGTGATGTCCGTAGATGAAGATTACCGTATTTTAGGCTTTGAGGAAAAGCCTGAACATCCAACGCCCTTACCTAACGACCCTACTCGTTGTCTTGCGTCTATGGGCAATTACATTTTTGATACCGATTTTTTGTTTGAACATTTGAAGCGCGACTCTGAAAATGAAGGTTCAGAGCGTGATTTTGGCAAAGATATCATCCCATCAATTATTAAAGACCATCCAGTTTATGCTTACCCCTTTTCCAACGAAGATGGTGAGGTATCTTATTGGCGTGATGTGGGCACTTTAGACTCCTTCTGGTTAGCGAATATGGAACTAGTGTCACCAGAGCCACCGTTAAACCTTTATGACAAAAAGTGGCCTATTTGGACTTATCAAGAACAACTTCCCCCCGCTAAATTTGTTTGGGAAGAATATAACCGTTGTGGTGCAGCAATCGACTCTGTCGTCAGTGGAGGTTGTATTATATCGGGTGCAACGGTACGTAAGAGCTTATGTTTCTCTAATGTTCACGTACATTCATACAGTGAAATTGAAGAGTCAGTACTGCTACCTGACGTTGAAATAAAACGAAATTGTAAAATCAAAAAAGCAATTATCGATCGCGGATGCATTGTGCCTGAAGGAACTGTGATCGGACATGATCATGATGAAGACAAAGCGAGAGGCTTTAGAGTGACAGACAAAGGTGTGGTATTGGTCACCCGCGAAATGCTCGGCCTCAAAGTCGGTATCTAAATCAAAAGATTATTTAGTGCGATAAAAAACCAGACCCAGTCTGGTTTTTTTGTGCCTATAGAGTTGTAGGCATTGGGACATCGTGACGCCACGCGTCAATGGTTTGATTTATAAGCTGAGCCGTCTCTACTGGGGACTCTAAAGGAAACATATGCCCACCGTCGAATACTTTATGTATTAAATTATTGGCTTTGATAAACGGACGTATTCGCCGCTCAGTGCAAACTTGCGTGTGCTTGCCCGTAACCAATAAAGCTGGACAGGCCAATTTTCCATAATAGCGATATATATCATGGGGAATATTTCTGAATATACTGGCTTCTACTTCCGGTTTGAAATGCAGGTGGCGATATTGTTCTTGCTCAACTGTCGCGCTGCTCACGTAGTCGCGAATGCAATCACTGTCTATATTCTTAAAAAGCGCACGCGACTGGAAATAAGCAACAAGATCCTCATCTTTACTCCATTGACGACAGCGGTTTACTGTTTTTCCTGCTGGGGTTATCTTGTCGATTAAGGGGGTCGCCTTCGCACCTCTAAAAAACACTCGAGTTAATCCCGTTATCATCGGCGGGTCTAACATAATAAGTCCATCAAATAATTCAGGCCGTAAGCAAGCTGCCATATAGGACACCACACCACCAAACGAATGCCCTATGGCGTAAACAGGTTTATCTTGTGTTAATTCGATGTTCTCAATTAACTCTTGGGTTTGATTGCCCCAATTTTTTGAAATAGGAAACCGATTATTATGTCCAAACTTTTCTATCGCCGAAACATGGAAGTCATCATTTAGCGCACTAAATAATTTACGATAACTTCCTGCTGGGAAGCCATTTGCATGAGCAAAATGTATATTCACATCACTACTTTTTACCAACTTATTCTCCTTTGCATATCTTGAACTGAATGAGATGGAGGACTTTCTCCCGCTTCGCCAATTCCCACCCCCTCCCTTGCAATCGCAAGCTGGGTATACGTCGTTGCCATGCCAAACAATGCAGTAAAGCCACTGCATAATGTAAGAGAAATAACCACTATGTTAACCCATTAAACCGGCTGTAACGATCAGCTAGCCATACGATAGAAATACCTACAACAGCATAAAGAACAGCAAAATAGAGGCCTTCCCCCCAAGCTGAGCATCCTTTAGACCTAAATCAGTCTTGATAAAAGGGGATAAAATATCGAAGATTTGTCGCTCAATAAAATTGAATGCGTAAACTAACATCAGGATCGTCAAGACATAGATGCGGTAAGGTTTACTTACCCAATCAAATCTTCTTGATAAGTCGTATCACTGATATTCGTCGTCATTCAATGTCCTTAAAAGTAACGGCTTCTCAGATTTCACAGCGTCCATACTAATCTTGTCAGTGTCTAAATAACAAGCCAATTTACTACAATTATGTTGACTTTATGTTTTATAACAACAACTTATACACATTAATAATGCAGGCGAATTATTCTTTTGTTTATCTAGAATGTTAGAATTTTTACGTGTTAGAATGGCCCGAATAGACATCCGACCAGTTTCGCAGAGATGCGAACCTTACATGAGTAACTGGATTTATGCACATTGACGACCTTATCGAAGCGACAAACCACTACATCAACAGTGACGAACTAGACAGAGCTCAACTTAGTATTCCAAAAGAGTGGGCTCAAGGACGTACGGCATACGGAGGCCTAACGGGTGCATTAGTATATAGCGCAATACGCCAAAAAGTAGGCCAAGATCGCGTACTTCGCTCATTTACCTGTAACTTCGTCGGTCCGGTTGTTACCGAAACAGACTTTGGTATCGAGGTCGAGGTATTGCGTGAAGGCAAAAATGTGACTCAGGTGACTGGCAAGGCAATCCAGAATGGAAACGTCTGCGTTATGGTACAAGCTGCATTTGGTGTTTCAAGAGAATCTAAAATTGAAGTGCTAAATACTGATCGCCACACAATGCGCGCACCAACTAAAGCTGATTTTTTGCCACAAATTCCCAAAATCACACCTAAGTTTTTACGTCATATCGACTTGGCTCGTCAAGCAGGTGGTCTACCCTTTACCGGCAGTAAAGAAAGTAAAATAGATGGTTGGATGCGCTACACTAAACCACCTAAGGCACTAACAGACGCCCACCTTATCGCGCTTATCGATGGGTGGCCCCCCACAACCTTACAAATGCTTAAGTGGCCAGCTCCAGCAAGCACCATGAGCTGGAATATAGAGTTCGTCTACCCACACTACACCTTTTCCCCTAAAGATTGGTTCGCTTATCAGGTTCGCACGCGCCAAGCGACTGATGGCTATGCCCAAACAGAAGCAAATATATGGGATCCTAGTGGCCGACTAATTGCCATCAGCCGACAAACAATCGCTGTATTTGACTAATTCAGCAAAGAGGGCTTTTTAGAGACTAAAAGAGCGCACAAATGCGCTCTTATTAATTCACACAATAACCCAGAGCAAACGAATTGCTCAGAGCTAATATATACTAAACGTTGACGGACTAAAAATAGCCAAGGTGCTAATTAACTGCATGTTCGTAAAATCAAGCCCCGCCTCGATCGCTTCTTCATCTAAATTAAGCCCTTCATATTGCTCAGGCTTAATATTATCCATTCTACTGTATATTTCACCATACACATTATTCAGCGCTAAATTAGCAGCCAACTGGAGTATTTTTTCTTCATGGCTCTGTGCTTCATGTAATGACGCATGCTGGTGCGCTATTGGGCCATAGATCTCACTAGGGATCCCCCACAACCTAAGTAGCTCTGAACTTATTTCTGCGTAGGTCACCCCTAAATGTTCGGTCTGCAAGGTAACGGGACAGTTTTGCGCGGTAAACGAGCTACACTTAGCGGCGATATCCGGCTCTATCTGCAACACGGCTAATTCGCCAATATTGTGTAATAAACCACAAACAAACATTTTGTCTGGATTTTTGGCTGAGGTCTCTTGAGCGATGTACTTTGCTAACAAACCGCAGCTCACCCCAAGCTCCCAGAAAACACTAAAATCAACCTCTCCCTCATTTATGTCTTTAAATGCGTGTGAGATGCCATAGGCGAGTACTAAATCATAAACAGAGTCCGTCCCTATGACTTGAATTGCTTTGCTAACCGTAGTGATCACAGTAGGGAATTTGTATAAAGCACTGTTGGCAATCTTCAGAATCTGCGCTGCAACTGCAGGATCGTAATTAATCACCTCTGCTACTTCGTTTATAGAAGCACTGCCATCATCAATAAGCTGCTTAATTTTTGTGACTGAATCAGGCAATACAAACAAATCACCTGCTTTTTCGGCATACTCAAGAGCATTCATACGCACGTATATCCTTAATAAGATTGTGGAACAGTGTAAGCCATCGCATTCCTAGTATTCAACATTAAAACACCTTAAAGGACGATAGGAGAAATGAAGAATAGTCTTGAGGTAAATTAATTGCCATCTAAAAACACCCTTTTCTTATACTAATACCAATTCCATTAAATAATTAACCACTCAGCGAAAATTTAAAAGGACTTAATCAAGGCGCTTAAATGAAGTAATAGTGGTGCTCTTTCGAGTTTGAGCAACACAGAGTAAGTCCTTTTAAAATTCGCCCGAAGGGAATTCTCCAGCGGGTTTTGCACTACGTTCTCGGTATTTGAAAGGGAACAACCATTACTACACACCGACGCCTTGTTCAAAACCCGCTGGATGAATTCTGAGAGGCCAATTATTTAATGGAATTGGTATAAAGTAGTAAGCATGTGATTACATTACGCAAAATTGAATAAGATTTCCAATTGTGATTAATATCAGTTCCATTGAATAATGGCTGAGCGGTTAATTATTTATTGGAATTGGTATAACAAGAATAGTCAGATTATTTAAAGCGTGATGACACTGCCAGTTAGAATAAGAATCTAAAGGGATAGAAATGAAAAACTGATTAAAGGTAAAAACGTTGAAATGGGGAGAAATAAAAAAGATTAGATGGTGGGTCGTGCTGGATTCGAACCAGCGACCAATTGATTAAAAGTCAACTGCTCTACCAACTGAGCTAACGACCCATCTAATTGTAACGCTTTGAACTGCTTGATTTAATTGGTGGGTCGTGCTGGATTCGAACCAGCGACCAATTGATTAAAAGTCAACTGCTCTACCAACTGAGCTAACGACCCATCAAATTAAATCTAACTGCCTAGCAATAAAGGAAAATATATACCTTCCTTGCTTTGCAACTCGTCTCTCGGTGACGAGGGCGCATATAATACTGAATTCGAAATTTCATGCAACCTTAAATTACGCTTTATTTTCATAAATCGTATCGTTTGCTTGAAAAGCATACAATGCGAGGGTTTCGCGGTTATTTTTCAATCTAAATAGAGGTGAAAAATTCAAATACTATGCGTGAGCCGCTAATTATTTAACGGCGTTTAACTTAATTTCTGCCAATTTTCGCGCTGAAGAATTAGGATACTCAGCAACAACTTTTTTCCACAATTGTTCTGCTCGCGCAATATTTGAGCGCTCTTGCTCACAAATACCTAACTTGAGCATCGCATCTGCCCGTTTCGAGGAATCAGGAAATTGCGTAATCAAGGTATCGAACTGATTAGCAGCCGCAGCCCAATCCTGTTTATTAAACAATAATTGCCCAAGCCAATAATGTGCATTTGACGCATAACTAGAGTTCGGGAAGTTCTGTAAGAACGATTGAAACTCAGGGATCGCATCATCGTAAAGCTTATCTTTTAAGATAAGATTGACCGCTTTATCGTAAGCTTGATCTTCATTTAAGCTAGTTGGAGCGGCCTGACTAGACTGATTGGCCTGGCTTAGGTCTCCAGAGCTCTGAGCTGCTCCAGGTGTCATCACAGCTGCGATACGTTTATCAATTTCTAAGTACAGTTCCCGCTGACGCTCTAAGATCCGCTCTAATTGATAATTATGCTTTTCAATACTGCCACGCAACTCATTCACTTCATTCTGAAGCAAATCGAGCTGCTCCTGAACCCTGTGTTGCTGGGCGGTACGCGTATTAAAAAGACGTTCGAGGGTGGTTAAACGTGACTCAGTACTGCCACTGCTTACATCCGCTACAGGCGCAGGAGCCGCATTTACTGCGGCCCCAAATATCGCTGTTAGAGTAAGCGCAAGAATGCGTTTATTCATAAATCCAACTTTTATTGATATACAAGAACACCACGACGGTTTTCAGCAAATGCAGCTGTGGTACCTGAAGTATCGATAGGCTTTTCTTCACCGTAAGACACAACTGACACTTGTGAGGCACTCACGCCAGCATTCATAAGGTATGTCTCTACAGATTTGGCACGACGCTCACCCAATGCAATATTATATTCAGGTGTGCCACGACTATCACAATGCCCTTCAATCACCACTGATTGCCCTGGGTTTTTCACCAAAAATGCAGCATGTTGGTCAAGCAAAGCATAATACTTCGAACCTACACTGGAACGGTCAAAATCAAAATAAACAACCTGATCTTCCATCAATGCGCTTTTCTCTTTTTGCATGACTTCTTCAGGAGACAACATAGGCTTCATATTGCCTGCTTGCACTTTTGCTTCTTCCGCTTTGCGATCCGCTTCGGCTTGCGCCGCAGCTACACGGTTACGCTCCGCTGCTAGCTCTTCTTCGCTAGGACCAGACGAACAAGCAACCATTGTCACGATTGGAAGTGCAAGTGTGATGCCTTTGAATATTTTGCTAAGTTGCATTTTCTAATTCCTTATTATTATCAAATTTATAAATAGGTTAAACATGTTACAACAAAAATGGTGACCAACTTGGCGACTTAACCTGCCCATCAGAAGCGGGTAAACGCGCCTTGAAGCGACCATCTAAGGAAACCAATGACAAAACTTGCTTACCTTGATGTAACGTACTGTAAATAATCATACTTCCATTTGGTGCAATACTCGGGGATTCGTCCAAATAGGTTTTGGTTAATACCTGAATATTTCCATTGTTTAAATCTTGCGCCGCAATATTGTAGTTTCCTCGCGTACGGTTGACCATGACCATGCGACCACCGTCTGGTGTGATGGTTCCGCCAAGATTCATTTCACCGTCAAACGTTACCCTTCTGACACTGTTAGAAGCTAAATCTACGCGATAAATTTGAGGTTTACCACCCCGTTCAGAACTAAATATCAAGCTCTTACCGTCTGGCGACCAACTCGGTTCAGTGTCAATTGCTCGGTTACGTGTTATCCGTTCTAGACGTTTCGACGCGATATCCATCACATAAATCTCTGGGTTACCGTCTTTGGATAAAACCATGGCTAACTGTTTACCGTTAGGTGAGAAAACCGGTGCACTGTTTATGCCAGGGAAATCTGTCATTTGGGTCCGGCTCATGGTGTACAGGTCTTGAATATAAATTTGAGAACGTTTGTTTTCAAACGTCACATAAGCCAATTTAGTGCCATCTGGTGACCATGACGGAGACATAAGCGGCTCTTTTGAACGAAGCAACATCGTTTCGTTTACCCCGTCATAATCGGCCACAACTAACTGATAAGGAAACGCATTAGTTTTACGGTCGCGCACCACTACATAAGCGATACGCGTCATAAACGCGCCTTTTTCACCCGTCAGTTTTTCATACACAACATCACTAATACGGTGGGCGTATTGTCTAAAACCCTCCCCTGTTATAACTGTTTGGCGGCTATCTAAAATATGATCATTGCTGTTGGTTAACTGACCATTATTTAACGCTTGAGCCTTGCCACCTGTTATTTGACCACGAATCGCATCAACTAAGGTGAAGTTAACACGATAGCGATCAGGCCCTTCAGGGGTCACAGAGCCGACTAATATGGCTTCAACACCCGTTGCCGCCCATGCTCTGTAATCTAATTCACTATCAGTGTGCGGTTGACCGGGCATACTCGCGGTATCAATTGGGCTAAACTTACCACTTCGAAGTAAGTCACCGCTTATCACCTCTGATAGCGATTCTGGCATCTGTCCTGGGCCGTTCCACTTAAAAGGAACCACCGCAATAGGACGTGCGGAATCAATTCCTTCGGTAATCACTATTTCCAAACTTGCTTGGCTAGATGCACTTAACACCAAAGTCAAAAAGGTCAAAATACGGGTAATTCTAATCATTATAATTCGGGCTCTACAGTTAAATTAATATCACGGAGCTTTTCATACACATCAGCTTCCTTTGATACCGGTAGGGTACCGGCTTTGAAAACAGCAGATTTAGCAGCTCTGCATAATATAGGATCTCCACCTAATTCTTTTACCTGAATAACCAGACCAGAAGACGCCAAGCGAACATTCAACTGACAGGATTTCCCCTTCATTGAATTATCTACAATCAGCTGACGCTGAATGGCTTGGTGGATAAGTGCTTGATACTTTTGTACTTCAGTTAACACTTGTTTACTACGTCGCTGCTGGCGCACAGCCTGTTCTGCTTCGAGTTGATCCTGTAACGCACGTTCTTGCCGTGCTTTTTCCGCCGCCTCAGCTTTCTTACGTTGCGCTTCTTTTAACGCTTTCTCTTCCTTCTCTCGTGCTTCTCTGGCTTTCCTAGCTTGCTCTTCTGCTTTCTTGCGTTCTAATTCCTTGCGCTTACGCTCTGCTTCGGCCGCTTTCGCTTTGGCTTTTTCCCGCTCCTGCTTTTTACGCGCAGCAACAGCTGCTTGTTCCGCTTTTTTACGTTCTTCACGTTGGCGTTTATTGCGTTGCTCTATTTCAACTGCTTCTTGCTCTTGCTGTTTGCGCTTTCGCTCAGCTTCATTCGCACGGCGTTCTAATTCAGCAATCCGATCTTCTTCCGCCTTTTGCTGACGCTTTTTCTGATCTTCAATACGCTTAACTTGTTCTTCCACTGCATTTGTATCGACGGCAACCGCTTCAATCACAGGTTGCGATATGGTCATTTCAGTACTTTCTTGAGGCAATTTAAAATCCATGCCTGCAAAAATAAGTACACCAAATACAAGATGCAAACTCATCGATTTAATAAACGGTATGGGCATTTGAAACTTCATATTGGAATAATGCCTAATTCTCAGGTGGGTCTGTCATTAAACCGACGGAAGGCGCACCCGCGCGTTGCAACAACACCATCAATTGCACAATATTACTATAGGGTACAGCGCCATCGCCTTTCACCACCACCGGTGTTTCAGGTTCAATACGCAAATGTGCCGCCACTAATGTCGCCACGTCAACAGCAGTCATCGCCTGCTTTTCGTCTTCAGCGATATTTAAAAAGTAATTTCCACTAGCATCCACTGACGCGATCAATGGTGGTTTACTGTCATCTTCTAATGGTTGCGCTTCCGCTTTAGGTAAATCGACCTTGACCCCTTGTGTCACTAACGGAGCAGTGACCATAAAGATAATAAGTAAAACCAACATAACATCGATATAGGGCACAACATTTATTTCAGACACCGGACGACGGCGTTTTCTTACATACATATTCGTTGCCTGTTAACCTTGAGCTGGGCTATTGGTGACTGTATCTGCTTTGCTGACCAACGATTGACGATGCAATATGCTGGAAAACTCTTCCATAAAGTTACCGTAATTATTTTCAAGCTTTTCAACCTGATGGCTAAAACGGTTGTACGCAATAACAGATGGAATGGCAGCGAATAGCCCCATAGCCGTAGCAATCAACGCTTCAGCAATACCTGGGGCAACCATAGCTAGAGTCGCTTGTTGCACTTCACCTAAAGCGATAAATGCATTCATAATTCCCCACACAGTACCAAATAAGCCGATATACGGACTAATTGACCCGACTGTCGCTAGAAAAGGTAAACGGCTTTCTAAATCGTCTATTTCACGTGATAACGATACACGCATAGCTCGATACGTACCGTCCATAATCGCTTCTGATGGTGTGGATGAAGACTTACGCAGTCGTACGAATTCTTTAAAACCTGCACAAAACAAGCTAGCCATGCCGCCCACTGATTCCCGAGCAGCTAACTCTTGATAAAGACGATTAAGATCAACCCCTGACCAGAATTTGTCTTCGAATTTTTTCATATCGCTTTTCGCACGACTTAAGGCTTGCGAGCGCTGAAAAATAAATGTCCAAGACGCTACAGATGCAGCTAACAACAACAACATAACTAACTGAACTAATAAGCTAGCTTGCCAAAATAAACCAAATATTGATAACTCAGACGACACTCGAAAATTCCTCTAATATAAACTCAGGAATGGCAATCGGCTTCATTCTTTGAAGATCGACACACGCCACTCTCACTAATGCACTGACCAAGTGTTGTCCACTTGAACTTGTTATTGTTTGTTTGAACACCAAACTAGCGCGCTTCAATTCTACTATTTCACTTTGAATACTCAATAGCTCATTAAATCGCGCCGGCGCTTGATTGTCCATTTCGACACGTTTGACGACAAAACCGATAGATCGTTCCAATAACCCATCTTGCTCTATTCCAAGTGCACGTAGCCACTCAGTTCGCGCTCGCTCAAGAAACTTTAAATAATTGGCGTAATATACGATGCCTCCCGCATCCGTGTCTTCATAATACACTCTAATTTGATACTCAAATACTGCTAACTTTTTGTCTGACACTCTTTTACTCCTAGCTAACTACACGGGTACGTCGGATAGAGCATAAATATGCAGGAACAACCTATACTTGTGAATTTTGAAAACCAGATAATATATTAAAATACATAAGGTTACATGCATCCAAAGGCACACTACCATCAAATTCTATACGCAGCCAAAACAATGTTTTGCATAGATATTCATTTTTTCTGCAAAAACTCAACTTAAACAGATTTTTGTAACAAAAAAAATAATGGGTTAAAAAACACACTAAATATCTAATGCCATGTTTTTAAAGGAAAAATACAGAATTAATTTGCATTAACAACTTTTAAACAATTAATGGTGCGCTAAAAAACATTAGTTTTTCTAATGGCAAGGCAGTAATTTTTCTCAATTGCGGATCCTAAAGACGAGGCTATAATGATCTTGTTTTCTCGATTAGCAACCGTTTGTTAATCAGATGCTGATGTCGACTCCCTGTTGACTGACATGTTCCCTGGAATTTTATTCCATTCAACTTTATTTGTTGCTTTGCCCGCATAATTTATGCGGGCTTTTTTTTGCCTTCGCTTTTTAACCAAAGCATGCAAAGTGCCTTTGTAACCTGTGGCTTAATTGGGTTCGTAGTCAAATCCAAAATGCAAATAGGCACGTTGGGAAACGATACGCCCTCTAGGGGTCCGCTGCAAAAAACCTTGTTGAATTAAAAAGGGTTCAATCACATCTTCAATTGTGTCCCGCTCTTCACCAATTGCTGCAGCTAAGTTATCAAGGCCTACCGGCCCACCCATAAACTTCTCGATTATAGTTGTCAGCAATTTTCGATCCATGTAATCAAAACCTTCTTTATCAACATCAAGCATGTCTAACGCGGCTGAAGCAACCTGACTACTAATTTGCCCGTCGGATTTAATTTCCGCATAGTCTCGAACCCTGCGCAATAAGCGGTTGCTGATACGCGGTGTACCACGAGAACGTTTAGCAATCTCTATTGCGCCATCCTCAGCTAAATCCAGTGCTAAGAACTCAGCGGAGCGCTTAACGATTTGCGTCAAATCCTTGATATTATAAAACTCAAGACGCTGCACAATACCAAACCTGTCGCGTAACGGCGACGTTAATGAGCCTGCTCGCGTCGTCGCCCCAATTAATGTAAAAGGAGGAAGTTCCAGTTTAATAGAGCGCGCGGCAGGCCCCTCACCGATCATGATATCAAGCTGGTAGTCTTCCATAGCGGGATAAAGAATTTCTTCTACGACAGGGCTCAAGCGATGAATTTCATCAATAAACAACACATCGTTTTCTTCTAGGTTAGTCAGCAGAGCCGCCAGATCCCCTGCTTTTTCGAGCACCGGGCCTGAGGTGGTTTTGATACTCACCCCCATCTCATTTGCCACAATGTTAGCTAATGTGGTTTTTCCTAGGCCTGGGGGGCCAAATATCAATAAATGATCCAGTGCATCGCTGCGTTTGCGTGCCGCTCGAATAAAAATATCCATTTGCTCACATACATGATCCTGCCCCGTGTAGTCAGCGAGCATTTTAGGGCGAATTGCACGATCGATGACTTCATCTTCGCGGATGGCGGTAGGTTGAATAAGGCGATCTGCTTCTATCATGTGATTACTTACTTCTAACAGTGGTTTTATATACAGTACATAGTCTATGAGAGTCGAGACCGATACTCAAGGATACGCCATAGACTATTTACACTGTGATGCATTTCGCGCCCCCTAGAAGGAGCTAGGGGTATGCGAAATAGCGCGTTAGAGCATTGCTCGTAACGCTTCGCGGATCAAGGTTTCGCTGGTAATGTCTTTAACATACACAGAGTTTATGACTTTGCTGGCTTGCTGAGCTTTATAACCTAAAGCAACTAATGCACTGAGTGCTTCCTCTTTGGCATCAGTCGAGGTAACAAAGGTATTTTCTATGTTGTTTGAGCCTTGCAGAGCAAAATCATCACCTGCACTTTGCTCTAAACTTAGCTTTTTGAAGCGATCTCGCATTTCAATCACTAATCGCTCTGCCGTTTTTTTACCGACTCCAGGGAGTTTTACTAAGGCACTGATGTCTTCATGGGCAACACATTGCATGAAATTCTGACCTGACATACCCGATAAAATGGTTAATGCCAATTTTGGCCCCACTCCACTGGCTTTGATCAACTCACGAAACACTGCACGCTCATTTTTATCAGCAAAGCCAAAGAGTAACTGTGCATCCTCACGGACCACAAAGTGAGTATAAACACTGGCCTCGGCACCCACCTCCGGTAGTTGATAAAAGCTGGTCATGGGAATTTGAATTTCATAGCCAACCCCAGCTACATCGATTAGTACCTCTGGAGGCTGCTTTTCCACTACTGTGCCGCGTATTCTGCCTATCATGTTAATTCTCTAGTGTTGTTATTTATCGTAATCTGCCGCGTACAGTCTTTTTCACCTGACCTGACATCTTGATGAGGTTTTCGTTGGTGTGGCTATGGCAAAGCGCAACCGCTAATGCATCAGCTGCATCTGCTTGCGGTGTGCCTGGTAGCTTTAGAATAAAAGTGACCATGTGTTGCACTTGGCTTTTTTGTGCATTCCCGTTGCCCACCACAGACTGCTTTATTTGCCGAGCGGAATATTCGGCCACATCGAGCCCTTGATTTGACGCCGCAACAATGGCAGCGCCGCGAGCTTGACCCAATTTTAAAGCTGAATCAGGATTTTTGGCCATAAAGACTTGTTCAATGGCAAACATATCTGGCTTGTATTGTAAGATAAGCTGGCTTACCCCATCGAATATTTGTTGTAATCGCGGCGCAAGCGCGTCCCCCTGCATGCGAATACAGCCACTTCCAAGATACTGTTGTTGTCGCCCTACCCTTTGTATTACGCCGTATCCAGTAATACGCGAGCCGGGATCGATACCAAGAATAATCGCCACGGGTATGAATAAACCTATTCGTTAATTGTTGCCATTTTACGTTGGCATGAACCTGTCTGGCACGCAATCTTTGATTGCCAAACGGTTGGTGTCTGACCACACCTTTTCCATGGCCGAGATTTTATCAAGCCACAAATAATGCAAATGCTCAGTTAAGATAATTTGATCATCGCCTGCCACTTGGACAGAAAATACATGTTCGGTGTTAAAGGGAGTGCCGGGAGGATATCTGTGCTGCCAAATATCACGAATGGCAAATTGATTGGTATGCCGATGATCGGTTAGCAGATAACCCGCTTTTTGAATATCGATACCGGTTTCTTCTCTAACTTCTCGTAAGGCGGTATTAAATGCCAGCTCGCCGACTTCCAATGTGCCGGTAACGGATTGCCAAAACTCAGGGTCGTCTTGACGCTGCATAACTAATACGCGGCCTTGGCGGTCATAAATAACCACCAAAGCCGACTCAGGACGCCGGTAGGCATGTTTCATAGCTTGCAGAAAATTTACTCCGCGCTAGGCCCTTTGTCCTGAGCAACATCGGTTTTAATAGACAATTCCTTCAGTTGCTCGTCACTTGCAACCCCTGGGGCATCTGTTAACGGGCACGCTGCGGTGGTCGTTTTAGGAAAGGCCATCACATCGCGAATAGAGGTTGCACCTGTCATCAACATCACCAAGCGGTCTAAACCAAACGCAAGACCAGCATGCGGCGGTGCACCAAACTTAAGTGCATCAAGCAGGAAGCCAAATTTCACTTCAGCTTCTTCATCGCTGATCCCTAGAATATTAAACACTTTCGCCTGCATATCCTGATCGTGAATACGAACCGAACCACCGCCTAATTCACAACCGTTTAATACCATATCGTAAGCATTCGACAACGCATTTGCCGGATCTGCCGTCAACTGTTCCGGTGTCATGTCACGGGGGGCTGTAAACGGATGATGTAGTGCATAGAATTGCCCGTCGAACTCTTCGAACATTGGGAAATCAATCACCCAAAGTGGTTTCCATTCGCCTTCAAGCAAGTTTAGGTCTTCACCCACTTTTAAGCGCAGTGCGCCTAACGCTTCGGTGACAACCGTAGCGCTGTCTGCTCCGAACAATAAGATGTCGCCAGTTTGCGCTTCAACACGCGAAAGCACTTGCTTGGCTACGTCTTCGCCTAAGAATTTCAAAATTGGCGATTGCAAACCATCCACGCCTGCATCGATGTCATTCACTTTCATCCATGCTAAGCCTTTGGCACCATAAATACCGACGAACTTAGTGTATTCGTCAATTTGCTTGCGCGTCATGCTTGAACCACCAGGCACGCGAATAACCGCAACACGCCCCTTAGCGTCATTTGCCGGGCCGGAGAACACTTTGAACTCAACATCTTTTAAAATATCGGCTACATCCACCAGCTCAAGGGGATTACGTAAATCTGGTTTGTCGCTTCCGAAACGACGCATGGCGTCAGCGTAAGTCATTTGCGGGAAAACACCTAAATCGACGTTCAGCATTTTCATAAACAAATCACGGATCATGCCCTCGGTGATTTCCATCACCTGCTCTGCGCTCAAAAACGTGGTTTCAATATCGATTTGGGTAAATTCAGGCTGACGATCAGCACGTAAATCTTCATCTCGGAAACACTTAACGATTTGGTAGTAACGGTCCATGCCTGACATCATCAACAATTGCTTAAACAACTGAGGAGACTGGGGTAAAGCGAAAAACTTACCTTTGTGGGTACGGCTAGGTACTAAGTAATCGCGCGCCCCTTCAGGTGTGGCTTTAGTCAAAATAGGCGTTTCTATATCTAAAAAGCCATCGCCTTCTAAATAACTACGTACAGCACTGGTCACTTTAGCGCGAAACTTTAAGCGATCACTCATCACTGGGCGACGCAAGTCCAAGTAACGGTATTTTAAACGCTGCTCTTCTGAGTTTTCTTGGTTGCTGTCTAACGGTAATACCGCAGACTTGTTTAAAATCGTTAAACCCTTGCCTAAAATTTCGATTTCCCCTGTGCCCATTTCTTTATTGACTTGACCCTGTGGGCGGGCACGTACCAAACCTTCAATTTGTACACAGAATTCACTGCGTAAGCTGTTTGCGGTATCAAATAAGTCTGCTAGGTCAGGATCGTAAACCACTTGCACTATGCCTTCGCGATCACGCAAGTCGATAAAAATAACCCCGCCCAAATCACGGCGACGGTTTACCCAACCGCAAAGTGTGACTGTTTGTCCAATGTGTGATGCATTAATGTTGCCGCAATAATCTGTGCGCATGATGAAATAAGCCTCTAAACCAAGCTACTAAAATATAAGAAAAATAAGGCCGCGTAGTATATACCCAAAGTGCGCTAACCCCAAGGGTCTGAGATAAGCGCATGTGCATTGATGACGCTTACGCCATCTGTCGTACAATTATACCGCGGTTATAGTGCAAACCGTTGCCTAATGACTGTAATTAAACTAACAAACTCTGCACAATAATCATCCTCTGTACAATATTCATCAATGGCGAGTATGCAGCGACCGTAGAGCCACTAAAACGGCTGCGAGAACAGAATGTACGGGTCGAGGGATTGCACATTTATAGCAACGCATTTAATTGTTATTATTGTGGCTTACCTTCAAGAGAGTCTGCATGTCCAGAGTGAATATAGGTTGTCCGATTTGGACACATGATACTTGGTTTAACAGTATTTACCCGCCGAAAAGTAATAAGGTATCAGCTCTGCAATCATACAGCGGCCTGTTTAACAGCGTAGAGTGTAACAGTAGCTTTTATCATTTACCCAACCTCGACACACTTAAAAAATGGCGCGAGAGTGTGCCTGATGATTTTAAATTTATATTGAAGTTACCACGGGATATTAGTCATTCTGGCCAACTGAACGCGTGCTTAGATGAGGTAAAAAACACCATTGCTACCTTAAAATGGCTAGGGAGCACACTCGGCGGCGTTATGTTGCAACTGCCAAAGCAGTTCACGCCGCGTCACCTCAATCAGCTTAGTATATTGCTTGAGGCTATCCCCAGCGACTTGCCCATTAGCGTAGAAGTACGTCACTTAGCATTTTTTCAAAAAGGGGATGAAGAAAAAGCGTTAAATCAATTGCTAATGACCCACAAAGCGAACCGAGTGATCATGGATACCCGCGCCCTTTTTGCTTGCGAAGCAACCCAATATACAGGCAGCGAACAAGCACTTATTTTGGATGTTCAGCGTAAAAAGCCACGGGTACCAACCAATGTCATTGCCACAGGAAATGCCCCTGTCGTGCGCTTTGTTGGCCATCAGGATATTAAAAAGTCCTCCGCTTTCTATCAACCTTGGATAAGAAAAATCAAACAATGGTGCGATGAAGGCAAAAGCCCGTCGATATTTTTTCATATGCCAGACAACAAAGATGCCCCTTGGTTGGCAGCGGCCTTTATTCAGGATTACAACCTAACCTACCCCCAGAGCCCTCTTCCTGAACTTGTTTTATCAGCAGGGCAAAACAGCCACCAACAGATATCAATTTTTGATTGATACGATTGCACTTTAATAAGTGTCCGAAAATAAGTGCCCGACGTAACGCATTGCCGGGTATTTTATCCGTCTTTTAGCATGTTACTGATTTATCGAAACAGCACTTTTTCCTGTTTGAACCAGTACACGCAAAAACCTAACAGTAGTAAAGCGATTAATGCGGTAGAGCCAAATATCGCAATCAGCTGAAAGTAATCCATGGTGCCTTTTACAAGCTCTTTCATGGCAAGGGCCACATTCGTTAGCGGTACCCAAGACCAGCCGCCTTTTAGTTCAACGCCAGGCATTAGTGCGACCATAACAGGTATGATCACAAATATAACCAAGGGGCCCATATAGCTCTGAGCTTCTTTAAAACTGCGCGCATAAATTGAAATACTTAGGAGTACAGAAGCAAAAATAGCCACTAAAGGAATAAGCATCAAAAACATCAACACGAAATCAACGATCCCTATTTGACTCATAAAGTCGGTGACAAACTGCATAGCAAAACCACGGCTTAGTACCAAGCCCCACACCGCCATACTGATAACGGTAATGAGCGCTGTTGTGGCACCTGCACAGGCGATTGTTAAAAACTTACCGAGTACTATTTTAGTGCGATCGATAGGGGAAATAAGCAGTGTTTCTAATGTGCCTCGCTCTTTTTCTCCAGCGCCGATATCGGTCGCCGGAAACATTGCCCCTTGAAAACACAAAATAAACAGAAGATAAGGTAGCATGCCGCCAATTTTCTCTCCCCAATTTTCGCGCTGATCTGCGGTACTAATTTGCTTTAACTCGATTGGGTTCAACAAGGCACTTTGTTGCTCGGGTGACACACCAAGTGCTGAAAATGCTAATGCTTGGTATTCATCGGCATACTTTTGCACTAAGGCATTCACACGATTATGCACCATGTTTAGCTGCGCATCATTTAAATGAAGTGTTATCGTAAGCTGTCCACTTTTAAGAATATCCGCACTGTAGTTTTCTGGCATGACGATAGCAAAATCTATGGTGTCACTTTTAATGAGTCCGGCGTAATCAGTATTATTACCAATATCCACGCGCTCAAATTTATCCGATTGCCCTAAGTCACCTGCCAACTCTGGCGCATACCGCGCGTTAACAACAGCATATTTAAGCACTTTACTTTCGGCTTTCTCGAATGCTTGAGCGGTAAAATAGGCCATCCCGCCAAAAATCAATGGGAAAATCAGGATAGGTAACGCGATCATAAAAAACAGGGTTTTTCTGTCTCTAAGTAGTTCTTTAATTTCTTTTAAAAATACAAGCCACATATTAATTTCCCTGCTTTATGCTGGTTAAAAAAGCTTGATGAAGCGAGCCATCTGCAAGCTCAGTAAACTGCTGCAACGGCCCGTCAAACTGACTTATTCCTTGGTCAATAACCGCCACCCGATCACACAACTCACTGACTTCATCTAAATGATGCGTTGAGAATAAAACAGGGGTACCTTGCTCTTTTAGCCCTCGAATAAAGTTCAGAACGGTTTGCGTTGCCATGATGTCTAGGCCTGTGGTTGGTTCATCTAAAATAACCACTTCAGGGGTATGCACAACCGCTCGTGCAATGGCGACTTTTTGTTTCATACCGGTAGAGAAGTTCTCGCTGCGCCTGTCCAAAAATGTGTGCATATCAAGTAGTTCGGCTAATGTATCGATCCTTTGCTTTATCTGACCTTCGGACATACCGTGTAATTTGGCGAAGTATTCAATGTTTTCACGGCCGCTCAAGCGACCGTACAAGCCTGTAGAGCCTGACAAAAAGCCGATCTTTTTGCGTGCTACTACGGGGTTACTTAACACATCCGTACCATTAATCGTCACACTACCGCTATCCGGCTTAAGCGCTGTAGACAACATGCGCAACGTTGTGGTTTTACCCGCGCCGTTTGGCCCAAGTAAACCCAGCACCTCACCTGGTTGACACGTCAACGATACGTCAATAACCGAATGAAAAAAGCGCCCTTTTAATCTAGGATCTTGACGCTCCTGCTCGCTTAATTTCTTCGGGTTTTCGACCGAAAACTTTTTTGCCAAACCTATTATCTCTATCATCCCTTTACCTCTTTTATTCGGGTCTATTGTCCGTTCAGTAATACGACCTGTTCTTGGGCGTAAGCTACTCGTTCGCCGAGGTTAACAATAGTTCGCTACTTTAGCTTAAATAGCTACAACCTAATAGCTGAAAAATGCGACAATAATCTTTAAAATCATTAGATTAGTTATTTTTATAACCACAATACAGGTTAAACAAGGACACGTTTCATGGTCTCTCCACTCAATCCATTCACAGCTTGCTTGGGCGTGCTTTATCAGCCTAAGGCAACATTTGGCGCACTAAAAGGTCAGCATAACTGGTCTTGGCTACCTTTTGTATTAGTGGTGTTCGCAACTATTTTGCCAGTGTATTACTACTTTCAAGTGGTGGACTTCCAATGGTATAAAGAGGTCATTATTTCTAGTCAGTTTGCCAATGTTAGTCCAGGTGAACAGCAGGCGGTCGGTGTTTCTTTAAATGCCACCAAGGGCATCATTGGCACCATCATTACACCTTTTATTATGGTGTTGGTATTGGTCTCACTGATTGCTCTTTACTTAAACGTCATGACCAAATCAGATCCCGAGAACATCTTTAGCTTTAGTGATTGGTTTGGCTTTTCATGGTGGGTGTTATTGCCATCATGTGTAGGCGCTTTGCTCAGCGGGATTATTCTGTTTTGGTTAGATCACGGTCAAATCAGCTTCGATGCAGTTTCCCCGAGTGCGCTGTCATTTCTTTTTGCTATTCCTGTCACCTCAACTTGGTTTGGCCTAG
The DNA here is from genome assembly GCF_009906955.1 of Paraglaciecola mesophila. Lineage (GTDB taxonomy): Bacteria > Pseudomonadota > Gammaproteobacteria > Enterobacterales > Alteromonadaceae > Paraglaciecola > Paraglaciecola mesophila_A. Next base: position 4,591,270 of record NZ_CP047656.1, on the reverse strand, counting down.
CCAGTAGTATCAAGTTAGAGACGGTGTGGAGTATGTATTTAGTGGCGATAGGCGTCTCTCAGTGGGTAAATATAAGCTGGCGAAAGGCCTTGCTTGTTGCATTTACCCCCTGCGTTTTTCTTTGGCTTGTTTGGGCATTGATTATTATTTTTGACTGATTATGCGCAAATCTAGTGAGATGAATGAATCCGTTTAGGTCGAAAATAATCACGATTCTGGTAAAACTGCTCTACTTGATTCTGCTCATACCATCCGGGAATCCCTAACAGAGGTATAGGTAATAGGGGTTTGATTTGATCGAACGAGGCCTTCTCTGCGATCATTTCATATAAGCCTGCATCTATCTCAGCATTTTGCTCAAGCACACTGCGCTTAGCAAAGCCAGATTTCACATTTACGGCGAGCCACTTGCCGGTTAGTCCAATGAATGGGTTAAGCAGCATTTCATAGTTCGCATGACCGAACATGCGAGCATGAATTGCAGCCCCCCATTCACTGCGCCGTGTAAAAAGCGCTTCGCTCCAACGATGTTCCCCTAGCAGCTCAGCAATTTCTGCGCCTTGAGAATGTTCTATCGCCAATACCACGCCACATTCATCGAAGTGGGTAATATGATTTCGTAATCGACTACGTGGGCTAAGCCCATGCTGTTGTATATCATCAACATGTAGCTGATTTAAATACTTTTTCGTCGCGGGATATTGCAACCACACTAAACCATTAAAAAGATCATGCCAGCCGTTTTCTCTGGTAGGAATATGCCCTTGCTTATAAATAATTTGTTCGTAGTAATCGTCAGTTACAGGCAAGGCTTCTTGATCAATAAATTCTGGAACGGCCTGCCTAGTTATGGGTAAGCGCTGCTTTAGCGCATTTAGACCATGGGCATTAGGCCAGTACGAAAAGTCACTCAGTGAAAACTGAGCGTCTAAACGGGCTAATGGTGCGCAAGATAACTGCTGTGTAAAGGGTTCATTCCAGGGTAATGGCATAAAAAGAAAAACAAAATTCGTTGCGAGTAAATTGATGAATGGCATTATACCCGTTCTAGTATGTTTCGTGTCGACAGAAAATGCATAGCAATTCTAATAATTAACACTAGGTGAATATAACAATGAGAAAAATTCAACTGGTCGCTATCCCCCTTATCAGTGCAACTTTGTTTGCCTGCGGGGTGAATAGTGATAACACTTCGACGCCCAGCGCTGGCAATGATTTTAGCTTCGCGTATCAGAGCATTAGTGATGCAACGCTAAAAGCACACACTAAAACGCTAGCCTCAGACGAATTCGAAGGCCGCTCTCCCACGTCCCACGGTGAAAAAGTCACTCTCGATTATTTAGTCGGCCAATTCAAGCAAATGGGCTACCAACCCGGTAATGGCGACAGCTATCTACAAGCGGTTAATTTACTCGAGATGACCGCGTCTCCTGATATGACCATGACCATAGGTGACAATCAATTTAAGTATAAAGAAGGCATGATAGCTTCAACGAAAAGAGAAAAAACACAAGTCAGTTTGACGGACTCAGACGTGGTATTCGTCGGCTTTGGTGTAAATGCACCTGAATATGGCTGGAACGATTATCAGGACTTAGACGTAAAAGGCAAAACCGTCGTTATTTTGGTAAACGATCCTGGCTTTGAAAACCCTGACAGTGGAAAGTTTCAGGGCAAAACCATGACCTATTACGGCCGCTGGACATACAAGTACGAAGAAGCCAGCCGCCAAGGCGCAGCGGCAGCAATTATAATTCATGAAACGGCGCCAGCATCATATGGCTGGTCTGTTGTAGCGAATAGTTGGAGTGGCCCACAATACAGTTTGGTCAGCGACAACGGCAATGCAGATCGGGTTGCAGTGGAGGGTTGGCTGTCTAACGAAGCGGCAAAGAAGGTCTTTGCTGACGCGGGGCTAGACTTTGTCAAAGAAAAAGCGAAAGCGCTACAAGGCCCTTACCATACTAGCTTAAAGCAAAAAGCCTCGGTGACAATCAACAGCACAATGAAAAAATCTGTTAGTTATAACGTGATGGCCACGCTACCCGGTTCAGAAACGCCAGATGAACATATTATCTACACGGCACACTGGGATCATTTAGGTAAAGATGACAGTAAAGAAGGTGACAATATTTACAACGGCGCACACGACAACGCCACGGGTACAGCCAGTGCCCTCGCTATCGCAAAAGCTTATAAAACCTTAGATACAGCGCCGAAACGCTCTGTCGATTTTCTTATCGTCACCGCCGAAGAGCAAGGTTTGTTAGGCTCACAGTACTATGCCCAACATCCGATTATTCCGCTGAACAAAACCGTGGCAAATATTAATATGGACGCCATGAATGTACTTGGGAGAACCAAGGACGTTTCAGTTGTTGGTATGGGAAAATCTGAACTTGAAACCTATTTGGCCAAGGCAGCCAAGCGCCAAAATAGAACATTGACACAGGAGTCACGTCCTGAAGCAGGTTCATACTACCGCTCTGATCATTTCAGTTTTGCTAAACAAGGTGTACCCGCGCTCTATGCAAAAGGTGGAAATATCCCGTTTGATGAGCAAACTGCTCAGTACAAAAAACGCACTAAAGTATTGATTACAGGGTGTTATCACCAAGTTTGCGATCAATTCCGTGAAAATTGGGATTTTTCTGGAGTACGGGAAGATACCCAACTCCTATTCGAAGTGGGGTATGACATTGCCCAATCTACGGATTGGCCCAAGTGGAATGCGAGCAGTGAGTTTCAGCGTCAATAATTTTTAAACACTAATTATTCTGCTTCAAGCCGGTTGGCGAACGCGTCGTCCAACCGGTCATTTACTATTTAACTTACGAAATTGAGTTTGATTAATGCCAATAAACAGCCGTTAATCTATCTAATAGCCAACAAGTGTAAAAAAATTACAGTTTCCCCTTGCTTTTTTTTCTCATGCTGGCAAATTCAAGGGCGCAAGAAAGTAATAATAAATACTATAACCAGCACTTTCCCCGCACGCATGTTTGGTTTTCAACATAACCAAGCGAATCAGCTATATGAGTTAGTAACAAATAACCAAAAGAGAGAAGCCTTTTTATGTGTGGTATTTTCGGCATTCTGGACATCAAAACAGATGTAACAGAACTTAGAACGCAAGCATTAGAACTTTCCAAATTACTGCGTCATCGCGGTCCTGACTGGTCAGGTGTTTGGAATAATGATAATGCGATTTTGTGTCACGAGCGCTTAGCGATCGTCGACGTTGACAAAGGCGCGCAACCACTTATCAGCCGAAATAATAATAATGTACTTGCCGTTAATGGTGAGATTTACAACCACAAGGCACTAGAACAAGACTTAGCTCAACCTTACGATTTTAGAACCAAATCAGATTGTGAAGTGATTCTGCCTTTGTATGAACAACAAGGCATAGAGTTTATTGACCAATTACAGGGTATGTTCGCATTTGTGCTTTATGATCAAGCACAAGACGCTTACCTAATTGCTCGCGATCACATGGGCATTATTCCCTTGTACACGGGCTTTGACGAACACGGTAACTTCTACGTGGCATCTGAAATGAAGTCACTCGTCCCAGTGTGTAAAACAGTGCAAGAGTTCCCTCCTGGACATTACCTATGGAGCAAGTCGGGCGAGCTGAAGAAATACTATCAGCGTGACTGGATGAGCTACGAGAATGTCAAAGATAACACTACCGATTTAAATGATCTTAAAGTAGCGTTTGAAAAATCAGTCAAGTCGCACCTCATGTCAGACGTGCCATACGGCGTGTTGTTATCTGGCGGTTTAGACTCTTCATTGGTTTCAGCAATTGCTGCTAAATACGTTGCTAAGCGCGTCGAAGACAATGATGAGTCAGATGCGTGGTGGCCACGCTTACACTCGTTTGCAGTAGGCCTTGAAGGAGCACCTGATTTAGTCGCGGCGCAAAAAGTAGCCGATATGATTGGCACTGTGCATCACGAAGTACATTTCACCGTACAAGAAGGCCTTGATGCCATTCGTGACGTGATTTATCACCTTGAAACATACGATGTAACCACGATCCGTGCCGCTACGCCTATGTACCTCATGAGCCGTAAAATTAAAGCTATGGGTATCAAAATGGTCTTATCTGGTGAAGGTGCTGATGAGATTTTTGGGGGGTACTTGTACTTCCACAAAGCGCCAAACGCGAAAGAATTCCATGAAGAAACTGTGCGTAAATTAGAGCGTTTACATATGTTTGATTGCGCTCGCGCCAACAAGTCAACTTCGGCTTGGGGTGTTGAAGCCCGTGTACCTTTCCTTGATAAAGAATTCTTGGATGTCGCCATGCGCTTAAACCCGCAAGACAAAATGTGTCTTGACGGCAAAATGGAAAAGTGGATTTTACGCAAAGCGTTTGATAACGGTGAGTATTTGCCTGCTGAAGTACTGTGGCGTCAAAAAGAGCAATTCAGTGACGGTGTGGGTTATTCATGGATTGACTCGATTAAAGAACAAGTTGAGCAAGATATCACTGACCAGCAGCTTGCTACGGCAGCATTCCGCTTCCCTATCAACACACCTGATACCAAAGAAGGTTACTACTTCCGTACGGTCTTTGAGTCTTTCTTCCCCCAAGAAAGTGCAGCAAATTGTGTACCTGGTGGTAAATCAATTGCGTGTAGCACAGTTGAAGCCCTTGAATGGGATGCTAGCTTTAAAGGCAATGCAGACCCATCAGGCCGAGCCATGCGAGATGTGCATAACCAAGCTAACTAGTTGGGTGGTTCAATTCGACTAGCAATATAATAAAACCGCTTCGGCGGTTTTTTTGTGCCTGTTAATCAGTGAATCGTGTATCTGCGAGTGTTAAGGGAAGTCGGCGAAAGTCTAATAAATATCAAAAACCGTCATAAAAAAGGAGCTTACGCCCCTTATTCACTGACTTACAAAATGAACTAATATCTATTAGAAAGTCACTATTTCTTCATCAATTAAGTGGCCTACAACCGGGCTTTCTTGTGCATCAACAAAGGCTTTGTCAATCGCTTTAGAGCGGCCACTGGTCACTTTTCGATAATTCGGATGGGTATAAATGTATGTCTGTTTCGATGCTAAAGCTTCCAAAACTCGCTCGGCAAGTACGTTAACTGGAATACCAGATTCAACAGCTAAAGCAGCTGCATTCGCACCAGCTTGTAGTTTCTTTTTATCTTGGCGTTCAGTAGGCGCAACTGCATACTTTTCTTGTCGGTTACGATGTGATTCATGAATGCGCGTTTTCACAAATGCTGGGCATAACGCGGATACATGAATATTATGCGGCGCAAGCTCAACCGCCCAACTTTCAGTCATAGACACCACGGCCGCCTTAGACGCGCAATATGCCCCAGCATAGGGCATGCCTAACATACCGGCCATAGAGGCTACATTAATGACCCAGCCCCCTTCACTGTGCTCTTTTATAGCAGGTACGCACGCTTGTGCCCCGTATAATACGCCCATCACGTTAACATCCATCACCCAGCGCCATGTGGCGTGCTCGGTATCTTCAATCTTGCCTGGGATCCCGCCCACACCAGCGTTGTTGACCACCATATGCACTTTTCCATAAGCCTCTTTGGCTCGAGAAACGACATCTTGCCACTGCTTGTAATCTGTTACATCCAACTCACAGGCCAATACATTGATCCCCTTGTCGAGTAGCGCCTGTCGGGATACAGCCAGTGCTTGAATGTCAATGTCACCCATGACTATATTCATCCCCTGTTGACCTAACGCTTCAGCTAGCGCTAGACCTATACCACCAGCCGCACCAGAGATGATGGCTGTTTTTCCGTTAAATTCATTCGACATGACAATTCCTCTTTCAATCGTGCTCAAGGGGTTCACGAAAAATCCACTTAGCGTGAAAATCAGGTGTGAAAATCAACCTGTGTGATTTTCTTAGTGATTAGAGTAAATCTGCTTTTAGTAAATACATACTTTATTTGATTAATTCACCTGACTTCATAGGATGAATAGAAATTCCAACAGGCAAGGCAAAACATAACTGTACATACCTAGCAACAAACAAATGATAACCAGTACTTGAATCCCCAAAGCCTTCCCCAACATTTAGTGAGAGTAAATACTGACAATGACACGGCTACGCCCCTTTTATCGATTGTAGCCAGTGCAGCATGCTAACCAATAACGAATGCACAATACTATGTTCGCGTAAGGTTAAGCATTTTTTCACAACAGGAGAAATAAATTCATGTCTCAAATTGACACCTTTAACGCTTTACTCGTCGAAGAGCAAAAAGACAATACGTTTAGCAAACGAATCGTTCAGCGCCACATCAGCGACTTACCTGAGAATGATTTACAGATTGAAGTACATTACTCATCACTTAATTATAAAGATGCCATGTCGGCGAGCGGCAATAAACGCATTAGCCAAAACTTCCCCCACACGCCAGGTATAGATGCAGCAGGTATCGTTCTAAACGACAAGTCTGGTACATTTAGCGCGGGCGATGAGGTAGTTGTTTTTGGGTACGATCTGGGTATGAATACCCCAGGCGGTCTCGGTCAAGTCATCTCGATTCCTGCAAATTGGGCAGTCGCCTGCCCGAGCACTTTATCGTTAAAAGAAGCGATGACTTATGGTACTGGCGGTATCACCGCTGCCTTGTGTATTCAAAAGCTGGAAAAGATGGGCGCAAAACCCAGTGATGGTCCCGTTGCTGTAACAGGGGCCACAGGCGGTGTCGGCAGCATTAGTATTGCGCTACTTAAACAATTGGGCTATGACGTGGTGGCATTTTCCGGTAAGCCTGAACAATCAGATAAATTAACCGCACTTGGTGCCAGTGAAATATTGCACAGAGACACGATCTTAGAGGTCAAAAACGCCCCCGCAGGAAAATCCAAATGGGCGCACGCCATAGATACACTAGGCGGCGACTATTTAACTGGGCTACTAAAACAGCTCAAACCAGGAGGCGGCGTTGCATCAGTGGGTTTAGCGGCCTCACCTGAGATTGCGATGAGCGTCATTCCTTTTATCACTCGTGGTATATCCCTGCTGGGTGTGGATTCAGTGTATATTCCATTAGCAGACAAGCAACATATTTGGCAACGCGTCGCAACGGATATGAAACTGCCTAATTTAGATAGCTACCAACAAGAAATCTCTTTGAATGAAACCCCTGAGTATCTAGATAAATTCTTTAAAGGCCAAGTGGTTGGACGTTATGTAGTCAATCTAAAAGACGCCTAGCAATCTGCTTATCAAATACCAACAAAAAGGTCACATTAGCGTAAAGCAATGTGACCTATTTTCTACTATTTTTGATAGGACCTTTAAACCAGCCGAACGCAGAGCGCGCCCGCACGCACCGAGCTAAAAGCAACGCGCAAGGTGTTAGTTCTCAGCTGAGGCTTCCTCGGGCTGGTACCATAACTCTTTTCGTTCTAATGGTGTGGCTGTGGGTAAAAAACTATTTTCTAATTCAAATATATGTCTTGACGACATTTTAGCTCTGTCTAGCTTATCCTGAAATGTATGCACAAAAAGCTGTTCAAATGTGCCATTTTCTATGGCTTTCTCCAATCCTTTTTCAAGTAGATTAGCCAAGGGGCGACTCTTTTTATTGACGAAAAAATACATTGCCTCTGGATAGCGAATGGCTATTTCGTTCTCAACCATTAAATCTGTGTTGTACGCTGGGTTGTCGATCTCATCCCAAATTTCGACCACAGAGCGCGGGAAGAAATCCCCTTGAGCTTGGCGTAATATGTTAAACAAATTGCCATACGAATTGTCAGAGGTGACGTTAAACCCGTTGGCTTGTAACACTTTAGTGTCAGGCCAGTCTCTCCCCTGTACTGGGATAAGTTTTATCAAGTGCTCCAATTTTTGAACATATTTAAATCGTGCAGGCATGTCGTCACGAATAAGCAATAGTCGCCAGCCAATTAACCCTTTGTAAATCGGGATACGAATCGGTAAAAGTTGTTGTTCTCGCTGTTTGTCTGTCACGCTCCACACGACATTTACATCGCGACTGTCCATCAACCGTTTAAGCGCTTTATTTTGCAGCATAATGCGTTCCGAGGGCATTAAAGAATATTGCACACCGGTTTGCTCAAGTGCCAAGGCCAACAATTTAACGGGATATATTGAACGCTTATCCGACTCTGACATCGGTCTAGGGTAGGTGATACGCCATGTGGCTGCCTGCGCTGACAAGGATATAAACAGCGCGAACCCAACAATTAATTTAACCAATAGCTTCGCTCTCATCATTTTTTGCGAAAAAACTGAAAAAGGATTTCCTATCGTCATCCACTACCGCCACTATAATTTTCAATGTGCCATCACTGACTTGCTGCAAAGTATACGAAGTGGCACAGGTAAAAATAACCTGTTTGTCTTTGTCTAACAACTGCCAGCGCATTTTCAAAAAATGTAACGTATCAGACAGGCGAATGGCTTGGGTTAAATTCGGTTTGTGATAGACAATATTTGCCTCTTTTAGGCGTCTAACCATAACATGACACGCTTTTGCCAATTCTTCTCCTTGAATAAACACCCGTTTATCATTGTCATTCATCACGACCGTTGGTAATAAACAAAAATCGATTAAACGCTCCTCATCTCGTCGGTCAAGGGCGTGTGCGTAATCAGTTAAAAATTTCATTGCGTCACGTTGCATATAAAAACCTTAATTATTCAATACCAATAAATTTATGTGTTTGCAGAGATAGCCGCCAGTTGCGGGCGATACAGGTTTTAATGCACAGTTCAGTTGCTCGTTTTTGTTGACTTATGGGTTGCAGATAGATTAAAGGTTTAGTCGTATTTGAGCCCTCCAATAATGACAAAACTTGCTCTAGTTCTTCAATGTGCTTTTCCATTGCTACCGGATGTTTAATCTCGTTAGCCCGCAGCAGCGCACTTTTTAGCACGTCACGTTTACCCGGCATATTAACTTTCGGTGACACCGTCACCCAAGTGTCAGGGTGCGCCATAATCTCATAGGTTCCGCTTGTCTCTATTTGAACGCTATACCCGTTCTCTATTAACACACTAGAGAGATCAATTAAGTCGTACATGCATGGCTCACCACCAGTAAGAATAATATTACTCGCGGTATATCCATGTTGCCTAAATAAATCCAATAACTGCTCGGGCGTATGCTCAAACCACTGCTCAGTATCAACATTTTGCGCCATCACAACGGACGCTTCCACTTTTAGGTTTTGATCAATTTCCCAAGTATGTTTGGTGTCGCACCACGGGCAGCCCACTGGGCATCCCTGGAGGCGAATAAAAATAGAAGGAACGCCCGTATGAGCACCCTCTCCTTGTAGAGATTCGAAAACCTCATTTATCTTGTATGTATTCAACAGCTTTCCTGTGGTTTTACTAAGGGTTATCTGGGATTTATCAACCGGATAGCTTAACATTAGCATCTTGAAAAGGTCGATTATAGAGAAGCAGGACAAATGGTACAAAAGGTGGTGGTAATATTTTCAGGTGGTATGGACTCTTTTACTGTTCTAAATATGGCTGTCAAGGACGGATATGACGTATATGCGCTGTCGTTTAACTACGGACAACGCCATAGCAAAGAATTAGATTACGCCAGTCACGCCTGCAAGACATTGGGTGTAGCGCATAAAATTATTGATATATCTGCCATTAATGAGCTCATTGGAGGTTCGTCACTTACCTCTGACGTCGATATCCCAGAAGGGCATTACGCAGAAGAAAGTATGAAATCGACTGTGGTGCCTAATCGGAACATGATTTTATTATCCATGGCGGTGGGTTACGCTGTTTCATTGGATGCAAATAAAGTCTATTACGGGGCGCATTCAGGTGATCATGACATATACCCTGACTGCCGCCCTGAATTTGTTGAACGCATGAACGACGTTTGCGCCATAGCCAACTATGAAAAAATCGAAATTGTTTCTCCTTTCTTATATCAGAGCAAAATCGATATTTTAACCGCAGGATTAAACATGGGGCTCGATTATGGCTTAACGTGGACGTGTTATAACGGTCGAGAAAAAGCTTGCGGAAAATGTGGTGCGTGCCAAGAACGACTTGAGGCATTTGAAAAAAACAACACAATAGACCCATTATCATACGAATAGTCAGTTTTTTACTCATCAATACAGCAAAACCGTTGCCTTATCACACGTGCGTTAGGGTGATAAGGCAAGTAAATTATGCCTTCGTAATTTGATTTATTGAGACTTTGCAATCACTATCAATACTTTAATAACGCATTTTACTGCAGGGTACATTTGTTGATCCGTTATCGCTGTCGCAAACAAAATGATTGTTTTCCATTCGTTGGGATTGAACTTGATGGTTGTCAACTTTCCCTATGAAACGCCAAGTTCCCGCTCACCTACTTTCTTGGCGCTTGTACCTTTTGCTCGCTCTTGCCTACTTTTTGGTGGCTCATGGCCTAACCGCAGTATTAAAACAAACTGACGTCGTATCAATCTGGCTGCCTGCGGGTATTGCACTGGTAGGCTGTTACTTATGGTGGTGGCGATTCTTTCCTGCCGCATTTGGCGCCTGCTTAATGTACAACCTCTCTATTTATAGTGGCCCTTCCATTAGTTTCGACAATATAACGCCGCTGCTGGAAAACTTCATTATTGCACTAGGGGCTGGTGCACAAGGAATGGCTGGGGGAGGTATTTTGAGATTCTGGCTAGGCAGCCCGCTGAACCTTAGATCAGACAAACCGGCCATTTTATTTGTACTGATTGTAGGTATTGCCTCCAACCTTATTTCGGCCAATGTGGGCATTTTTACCCTTAGTTATTTCAACCCTGCTTTTAGCGATGCCTTTTATTGGAACAACGTCCTCATGTGGTGGATGGGCGATACCTTAGGCGTGCTCCTCGCTACTCCTTTTATATTGGGCTTGCTCGATATCACCGTATTCAGGTCAGGCAAACAGAAAAACAGGTTACTGATTTTAGCCATCAATAGTCTGTTATTTTTGGCACTATCTGTTAGCTCGATATTATTTGCCAATTACAATTATGAAAATGCCCTTGCTCTAGCCCATCGCGAACGCCAGCTCATTGAAACCCGCTTACATCGCGCCATTAGCGAAAGTAATCATCAATTACAGGTTTTGGCTAATCATGTGCAATCTAAACCTGATCTAAGCCGTGAAGATTTTAATCGCTTTTCAAAACATCTTATGCAACAACAACCCACCCTCAAAGCATTGTCTTGGAACCCAAGAATACCGGCAAATCGCAAATCAGAGCAACAGGCACAACTGAGCCAAATATATCAACGTCCCATTATGATAAAGGGGGAGCCAATCGAGCCAATCGATCCCATCGTGTTTGTAAAATTTATTACTCCAGAACGAGGAAACGAAGCGGCCATCGGATTTAATGTGTATTCCAATTCGGTGCGTAAATCGGCATTGGCGCAATCGGATGTTCCCTTTCAATTATCGGCCACCCCCATCATTAAACTGGTGCAGTCTGATAGCTTTCAACCCGCATACTTGTTGTTTGCTCCTGTATACGAAGATAGCCTAGGAGAACATATTAGAGGGTATGCAACAGGGGTATTCTTAGTATCTCAAATCCTCGACGCTGGGTTATCAAAAAATGCCTTGGACATATTTGATTTCGAGGTCTCAGAAAATGGCGGCCATGAAATATTTGCTAGCAACACACATTCAGCTCACCCGAGCTTAATTGACAAAGAGCATTTTATTTCTCTGCCTATAACATTGCCGGGACAAACCTGGCGCTTAGATTTAGCACCAAAATCCCAGTACCTGCTTCATCATCAGTATAGCTTTTCGATGTTTTTTTCTATTTTCCAAGTGGTTATCGTCGCTTTTTCTATGACATTAATTCTATTAATGAATAATCGACAAGCTGTACTCAGCCGTAAAGTCGAAATTCGTACCCGCGCATTAGCCCTTGCGAAACATGATGCAGACAAAGCAAACAAGGCCAAAAGCCAGTTTTTAGCCAATATGAGTCACGAGATACGCACTCCCCTCAACGCTATTATCGGCTTTTCCCAGCTTGCTAAGCGTTCTAATGATCTTGCTGAGCATCAATCTTACATTCATAAAATATCCAGCTCATCAGATACGCTATTGGCGATCATTAACGACATTTTAGATATCTCTAAAATTGAATCAGAAAAACTGGTACTGGAAGAGATGGAATTCGATTTCCACGATATTTTAAATCGTGTATCTACTATGTTTGAGCCCGGTGCAAGTATTAAAAACGTTGACTGGGCATTAGAAGATAACCTACCCCCAGGCTTATTTTTTAAGGGAGATCCTCTGAGGATCGAGCAAATCGTCATCAACTTATGCAGCAATGCAATCAAGTTTACGCAACAGGGGGGCATTGTTCTGCATGCGGCAATAGTCGAACAGAATACCAATGAAATCCCCCCTACTGCGCGCATACAAATAACGGTGAAAGACACAGGCATAGGCATTACACCTGCGCAACAGGGAAATTTATTTAGCGCATTTTCACAGGCGGATACCTCCACCACGCGACGCTTTGGTGGAACAGGCTTAGGGTTAGCCATTTCTAATGAACTCACCCAATTAATGCAGGGCAGCTTAACCGTTGAAAGCGAAGAAGGCGTTGGCAGCGAGTTTGTACTTACCTTAACACTTCCCACACTGGTTAATCTATCCACACCAAGGGAAAAAGCGCTCAACAAAGATGTCACTGCGCTGCAGGGAAAACGTATCCTAGTGGCTGAAGACAACGACATTAACCAAGTGGTTATCACAGAGATATTAAACAGTTTGGGCTTAAAAGCTTTGGTAGTCGGCAATGGCGCTTTAGCTGTACAAGCGGCAAGCCATCACCATTTTGACTTAATATTAATGGACTGCCAAATGCCTGTGCTTGATGGCTATGCTGCGACTGAACAAATACGCCAACAGCATGACAAATCCTCACTGCCAATCATTGCCTTGACCGCAGATGTAATGCAAGAGAGCAAACAAAAAGCTCAGCAAGTAGGATTCAATGAACATGTAAGTAAGCCGGTAAACATAGAAAAGCTTACCGCGGTATTACTTTCTTATTTGGGATAATGGTGTTCTTTCTCAGTGAAGAGAACGTGTTGCTACAATACTGCTTATCGCAAAACTCCTTGCCTAGAAGACAGGTTTACTTATTTTTCAGTTTGCTGAATAAAGTAAGCAACTTCTTTGATTAAATGCCGTAGCACTGGATTCAGTCGAGTATTTTTCCCATTCATCATGAACAACTCATGATTAAACTCAAATTGACGATTTTTAATCGACACCAAACCTAAACCTTTCCCTTGATGCTCGACCATATAGTCAGGCAACAATCCCATGTACTCTCCGGTCATGATCGCTGATAAACAGCCATCATATGAGTCCGAAAAAGTTTGAATCGAAAGGCGGCGCTCACCGTCAATATAATTACCAGAGGATAGTCCTGATATCCCAATAGCAGGGTAATCATCAATACGAACATTATCTGGGATACCATCGGCATATTTAGCTAAAGGATGGGTTGGCGCGCAATACAGGCGGCCACGGCACTTCACTTCTATTGGGTGAAACGTGACAGATTCAGGTTTAACCATATCATAAGTGGATAACACCAAATGACATTCACCAGATAAGGCCACGTGTTCAACTTCATTATATAAGCGCGTTTGAATGTTGACATGAATGTCGTTGAATTTTTTCATGGTGCTTTTTACAGCTTTACTAACTGCAAGGTGATAATTAAGGGGTAAACCTGCCATCATCACTAACGTAATATGCCCAGAGTAATCGTCGTGTAGGCTTTTTAAATTAAATACGAAATTATCAAACGAATTAAAGATGCGCTTGGTTTCCTGAAATACCACCTCGCCTTCTTTACTCATTTGGAATCCACCGCGCCCTCGATGACATAGCACCAAATCGAGTCGGTCTTCTAACTTTTTAATAGCAGCGCTGATATTCGGCCGCTGCATCCGCAAAACGGACTCAGCAGCGGTAAAACCGTTGCACGAAGCAACGGCATAAAACACACGTAATAGTTTAATATCAGATTCTTGCAGACGATTTATCATGGTTAGCACCACTTATAGGTATAGTTATTGATACTAAAGAACATAATAGGCAAGGCGAAATCTGATTACAATGTAAATATCATGAAACCATGGCTATCCGTCACGAAAAGCCGTAAAAGATCGACTAACGTACAAAATTACGCCCATTTAATTTACCAAAACAACCAAGTATCGATGCTGATATTGCTTTTGCTAAAGAGGAGTAATGATAGCTAAGACATATCCACCAATTTTTGCCGTAGGGTCTCCACCTCATCACGAAGAGAAGCAGCTTGTTCAAACTCTAAATCCTTCGCCATTTGGAACATTTTCTTTTCAAGTTCTGCGATGTTTTTCATTAGTTCAGGAGCACTCAGTCCATTGTACTTCTTACCTGTCTCTGCCACTTTGCGTAGCATGACTTTACCTTGCCCACCTCCCTCTCCAACATCCATAATATCGGTAATGGGTTTGTTCAATTGAGTCGGTACAATATTGTGTTTTTTGTTATATTCACTTTGTTTTTCTCGACGCCGATTCGTTTCGTCGATGGCACGCTGCATTGAACCTGTAATACGATCCGCATACAAAATAGCCCGGCCGTTTATATGCCTAGCCGCACGGCCTATAGTTTGAATTAGCGAGCGATCAGAGCGCAAAAAGCCTTCTTTGTCCGCATCAAGGATCGCCACCAAAGACACTTCAGGCATATCTAAGCCCTCTCGCAATAAATTAATGCCCACCAAAACATCAAACTTGCCTAAACGTAAATCACGAATGATTTCAATGCGCTCTACTGTATCGATGTCAGAATGCAGGTAACGTGCTTTCACATTGTGTTCATCTAGATATTCACTTAAATCTTCTGACATTCGTTTGGTGAGCGTTGTCACTAGCACTCGCTCATTGACAGCGATGCATTTTTCTATCTCTGACAGCAGATCGTCAACTTGCGTACCCACAGGCCGTATCTCAATCTCGGGATCAATTAATCCTGTCGGACGAACCACCTGCTCGACAATATCATCAGGGGTTTTGGCTAGTTCATACTTACCTGGGGTGGCTGAAACATAAATGGTTTGAGGGGCTATTTGTTCAAATTCGTCAAATTTCAATGGCCGATTATCCAGTGCAGACGGCAATCGAAAGCCATACTCGACTAAGGTTTCTTTTCGAGAGCGATCGCCTTTATACATGGCGCCAATTTGCGAAACCGTAACATGAGATTCATCGATGAACATCAAACCATCAGCCGGAAAATAATCAATAAGAGTAGGCGGCGGATCCCCAGGCGTACGACCCGACAAATAGCGGGAGTAGTTTTCAATTCCAGAGCAATACCCCAGCTCCTGCATCATCTCCATATCAAATTGGCAACGTTGACTGATACGCTGCTCTTCAACTAGCTTATTGACTGATATCAACTGAGCTTTACGCTCTTTAAGCTCCTCTTTTATATGTTCCACAGCATCAAGAATTTTTTCTCGTGGGGTTACATAGTGCGTTTTCGGAAAGATGGTAGCTCTGGCGACGGTTTTCTCTACGGCCCCTGTCAATGGATCGAATATACTGATGCGTTCTACTTCTTCATCAAACAGTTCCACTCTAACCGCTTCACGTTCAGAGTCTGCAGGAAAGATATCAATAACGTCACCGCGCACACGAAATGTGCCTCGCTCAAAGGCAATGTCATTTCGGCTGTACTGAATTTCGGCCAAACGACGTAATATATCACGCTGATTCATGATGTCACCCTGACGAAAGTGCAACAACATTTTCATATATGAATCTGGATCACCCAAGCCGTAAATTGCTGACACACTAGAGACGATCACGACATCTCTACGTTCCATCAAGGCTTTTGTTGCAGAGAGTCGCATTTGCTCAATGTGCGCATTGACCGAAGCATCCTTTTCGATAAAGGTATCACTTGATGGCACATAGGCTTCAGGTTGATAGTAGTCGTAATATGATACGAAATATTCAACTGCATTATTCGGAAAGAATTCTTTCATTTCGCCGTATAATTGTGCTGCTAAGGTTTTGTTGTGCGCCAATATCAAGGTTGGCCGCTGCACTTCATTAATAACATTAGCCATCGTAAAGGTTTTACCAGACCCAGTAACACCGAGCAACGTTTGCGCAGCCAAACCACTTTCCAGCCCCTCCACTAACGCCTGTATGGCTTTAGGTTGATCCCCTGCCGGTGAATAATTAGACGTGAGTTGAAACGGACGAGCCATGAATGATCCTTGTAATAAAAGAAAAAATAACCTTACGCCGCCATGCGCTTAGACAATGAACGACAAAACCATATGTAAGCAACCGCTGCAGTTAGCATGTTGGCCACTATTCCAGCCCAAAACATACCTTTGAGGTCAAAAAGATAACTGCCTAGATAAGATATGGGCACAAAGAAAACAAACAAGCGCAAAACACTCATCAGCAGAGCCGACATGGGTAAATGCATCGCGTTAAAAGACGAGTTCGTCAAAATAACGATGCCTTGTACACCATAGCCTAAAGGAACGATCATTAAATACGTTTGAATCAGCCCGATGACTTCAGGCTCTGATGAAAATGCTCTGGCGAACACACCTGATAAAACATAAAACACCCCAAAGACCAATAATTGCCATATCACTACAAAACGTACGCACAACTGATAGGCTTTTGAAACTCTGGATAAATTATTCGCCCCGAAATTTTGACTGATAAAAGGAGGTAATGACATAGACAAAGCTAAAATGACAATACTAGCAATTGATTCTAATCGTCCGCCAACCCCCCAAGCGGCAACTGCGCCAGGCCCATAGCCTGCCACAACAGCAGTGAGGATCCCCCCAGCAATTGGCGTTAACATATTTGCTCCAGCCGCTGGTAAGCCTATTTTTAAAATCCCGCCGCAAGAACGCTTTAACTCACTCATGCTTAACAAGCGCGGTAAAATGAGCTCACGCTTGTAGGCTAACAGATAGAGAATGTACAAGAGCCCCAGAGCCCAAGCAATCAATGTGGCAAGCGCTGCTCCCTGCATGCCCATTGCTGGGATCGGCCCCCAACCAAAAATCAAAATAGGATCTAAGATCACATTAATGAGCCCGCCACCAGCCATTACATAACTGGGCGTTTTGGTATCCCCTGATGCCCGAAGAATACTGTTACCGACCATTGGCATTGCTAAAAATACACCTGCCGCGTACCACACCACCATGTACTCATGAATATAACTAAGCAGGCGCTCATTGGCTCCAAGTAAGGTGAAGATAGGGTTGATGGTTATAACACCAACGAATGCGAGGACAGCAGCCAGCACAAAAGCCAGCATCAACGCACCTGTGCCTGATAGCTGTGCCTCACTGTGGCTATTATTTCCGAGAAACCGGCCAATCACCGCTGACGTACCAATACCTAAGCCGATGTGTAGACTAATCAAGGTAAAGGTTACGGGAAAAGTGAAACTAATGGCGGCTAACTCATCTGTGCCCAATAGACCGATAAAATAGGTATCCACCAAGCCAAAAGACATCATCATTACCATGCCAACTAACATCGGAAGCGTCATACTTTTTAAGGTGTTACCAATGGGGCTATTTAACAGATCGCGGCGTCCTGAAGACGCAGATTTTTGACTCACTCTAGAGGTTCCTTCATTAACAATGAAGCCATACTAAGCTAACCCTGAATATAAAACTAACGAAAAGCTGTATCAAAATAAGTGCATACAACGCGCGGCGGCCTAATATGGCAATATGTTGAATTTATGACACATTAGGTTAGTGTCGATAAAAAACGGCCTATAACTGTATGCTAAAAGTGACAAAAAATGATCAATTAGCCATGTCGATAATGTAGTTTGTAGATGAAATGATCACTGAACAGCTATTTTTCCGACAAAAAGAGTTGGTATAAATTCCGTAATTTCAAGCACTATTTTTATAAAATAGTGCTTGAAATCAGAAACAACACACAAGCAAAAAATCACTGGGTAAAAATCACCCAAGCTAAGCCAAAAAAGCTAAACATAACACGTAACATAATGATTTAAATGGTAAAACACAAAAAATCAGAAGTTTTTAAAAAATCGTATTGACAACGAATCCACTAGGCTAGCGGCTAGCAAAGTTAATTCATGCACATAGTTATCCACAGATATAGTGGATAACTATCCCCGACTCAACAAATCCGTGAACTTGAATGAGAATTGCCCGATCACTTGGTAAGTCATCACTAACCTGAAGTGGTCATACATTAGGTTACAGTTTTATTAAGCACTGATTATACATACAGTCATCAAACTAATTTAAATAACCATTTGTTATATAAACAATCGGATCTTGTGTTTTTCCTATCACAGCAATACTGCACTTTATTAACTGTGAAAAAAGAACTCATCCTCATGCCGTTATCTATTTTGCATTTAGCACCCAAATATTCACTAAAACGATTAGTTCTTCCCAATGTCATTCCATTAATTTGACGCAAATGTTCAACTCTTGAACAATTTTCACGGCAGATTGTACGAATAAAAATCAATTCAGAAATAATCCTATAAAAAGCCTAAAAATAGTTGTAATCGGTGTTGACAGCAGACTGGATGCTCATTAATATTCGCCCCCGTTGAAACGGCCACCAAGGCAACGCTCTACAAGATAAAATATCTTATAAAGTGGGTTTTAATAAGACGTTACACGATTCCCCCTTAGCTCAGTTGGTTAGAGCGACGGACTGTTAATCCGCAGGTCCCCCGTTCGAATCGGGGAGGGGGAGCCAACGTTGCAAAGCAAGCGCTTAAGCATATTTGGTTCGGTTGCGTATTTTATGCCTCAGGGTGTAGAAGTTTGATATATGATTCCCCCTTAGCTCAGTTGGTTAGAGCGACGGACTGTTAATCCGCAGGTCCCCCGTTCGAATCGGGGAGGGGGAGCCAATCAGGCTCATTAATCTGTTATATTCTTATTTGCTTTATCCTTAAATACCTCTCAAAACTTTTTGCATATCAAGTTGTTAATCACTATGAATACTTGGATAATAGCGCACACTTTCTTGATGACGTATTTGACTTTATCAGCACGCATTATACGTGCTAACAGTTAGCCGTTTTTTATCTATGTGCATCAATGGGAGTAATTGGTTTTAGCGCGGTTAAAGGTGTAATTTGCCAGAAGGACACTAGGATAACGGTAATTTTGCCTTACCGATAATCTGCTTAATTACATATCAGCTGATACAGTACTAACATCATGCACATCTTAATGCTGGTATGGCTAGGTTACGCACGACATTGAACAGGTTTCATTATTTTGCTATTGCTTCTAGGTTGCAATCAACATGACTGAATTTTTATTATTGTTAATCGGCACAGTACTGGTTAATAACTTTGTTTTGGTACAATTCCTTGGTTTGTGCCCTTTTATGGGAGTCTCAGGGAAGCTTGAAACCGCCATTGGCATGTCGATGGCGACCACATTTGTACTTACTCTCGCCTCCCTTTCCAGTTACTTAGTTGAACATTACATATTATTGCCCTTGGGCATTGAGTATTTGCGAACGCTGAGCTTTATTCTGGTTATTGCCGTGGTGGTTCAATTCACTGAAATGGTCGTTCACAAAACAAGCCCCACCTTATATCGTCTATTAGGCATCTTTTTACCTTTGATAACGACCAACTGCGCTGTACTCGGTGTGGCGTTGTTAAACATAAACCACGATCATAATTTCATTGAATCTGTTATTTATGGCTTCGGCGCCGCTGTTGGCTTTTCCTTAGTCCTTATTTTATTTGCCGCTATGCGCGAACGCTTGGCTGTTGCTGACGTCCCCGCCCCTTTTAAAGGGGCATCTATTAGCATGATCACAGCAGGTTTAATGTCGTTAGCCTTTTTAGGCTTCACTGGATTGGTGAAATTTTAATGAGTTTGATGTGGGCAATCTTAACCGCACTGATTGCACTAGGGCTGCTTGCCTTGGTGTTTGGCGCTATTCTTGGCTTTGCCTCGGTTCGCTTTAAAGTAGAAGGCGATCCTTTGGTTGAGCAGATCGATGAACTATTGCCACAAACCCAATGCGGCCAATGCGGGTACCCAGGCTGTAAGCCTTATGCCCAAGCCATTGCAGAGGGTGATGATATTAATAAGTGCCCTCCCGGTGGCGACGCCACTATTAAAAAGCTTGCTGATCTAATGGGAGTAGAAGCAACTTCTTTGGATGCCGCTCATGGAACAGAAGATATTAAAAAAGTGGCCTATATTCGTGAAGATGAATGCATTGGTTGCACTAAGTGCATTCAGGCCTGTCCGGTTGACGCCATTTTAGGGGCTGCAAAACAGATGCATACAGTGATTAGTGACGAATGCACAGGCTGTGACTTATGTGTAGACCCCTGCCCTGTTGATTGTATTGATATGATCCCGACAAAGACAACGCCATCTTCCTGGCGTTGGAACATCGATAGTATTCCCGTTAAGCAGGTAAGCTAATGAATCGCGTATTAACTCCCTCTTACGATGAAATCGTCACCCGCGTAGAGCGCGAAAAGCTTTGGGATTTCCCGGGCGGGGTTTTCCCTGCACAGCAAAAGGAATTATCCAATCATACGCCCATAGAAAATATAGACTTGCCCCAACATTTGTTTATTCCCCTGAAACAACATATTGGGGTTGAAGGTCAATTGCTTGTTTCACAGGGCGATTACGTATTAAAAGGCCAGCCTCTGACACACAGCGCTAACCCATTTTCTGTGCCTGTACATGCGCCAACATCTGGCATAGTCACCAGTATTGGGCCACATATATCAGCGCATCCTTCCGCATTACCTGAACAAACGTTAATCATTGAGCCTGATCATTTAGACAAATGGACGACGCTTCAACCACTACAAGATTACCAATCTAAGCCAAAAATTTCGGTACTTGAAGCGATTTGTGACGCAGGTATTTCAGGTATGGGCGGCGCTGGCTTTCCTACTCATATAAAAGCATCCCCTAAAAAAGACGTTGAGTTTATTATTGTTAATGGTGTTGAGTGTGAGCCCTATATCACCTCAGATGATCGATTAATGCGTGAACACGCCTGGCAGATACGCCAAGGCATTGATGTACTCAGCCATTTGCTGTCTCCTAAGCAAGTATACATTGCCATTGAAGACAACAAACCAGAAGCCATAGAAGCTATGCGTGTTGCCTGTCAGCAAAGTGAGCGATACAAGGTCATTCCTATTGCGACTAAATATCCAGCCGGTGGTGAAAAGCAACTGATACAAGTTATCACTAACCGAGAGGTCCCGAAACAGGGCTTACCCATCGATGTTGGGGTAATAATGCATAATGTAGGCACCTGTTATGCCATCGCTGACGCCGTATTTTCCGGCAAGCCTCTAATCCAGCGTGTCGTGACAGTAACAGGACAAGCGGTAGAAAAGCCTAAAAATGTATGGGCGTTAATCGGTACACCAGTCGCTCATTTACTCGAATCTGCACAATACGTAGCCCACAAACAAACGCAAAAACACATTATTATGGGCGGGCCCATGATGGGATTCACCTTAGCAAGTGATCAAGTGCCTGTGGTTAAAATAACCAACTGTTTATTGCTCCCTACGTCGAATGAAATAGCAGAGCCTGAAGCTGAGCAACCCTGTATACGATGCAGTGCTTGTGCTGATGCCTGCCCAGCATCGTTGTTGCCACAGCAGTTATTTTGGCATAGTAAAGCTAAAGAGCTAGATAAAGCGCAAGATTATAATTTGTTCGACTGCATTGAATGTGGTGCCTGCGCATATGTTTGCCCGAGTGAAATTCCACTGGTGCATTATTATCGCGTGGCGAAAGCCGAAATTCGGGTTGAGCAAGAAGAAAAACAAAAATCAGATAAAGCCAGAGAACGCTTCGAAAGTCGTGCTGCTCGGCTTGTACGTGAGCAAGAAGCCCGTGACGAGAAACATCGCAAAGCAGCTGAAGCACGTAAAGCCGCGATGCAAAATAAAGGCAACGACGCCCAAGATAAAATAGCCGCAGCCCTTGCCCGAGCAAAAGCCAAAAAAGCACAGCAAAGCCAACCAGTCCAAGAAAGCGCAGAACATCCGGTGTCGCAAGATGGACAAACGCAAACAGATACACAGCACGCGTCTACTCATTCAGAGGGGATGACGCAATCATCCGGAACATCAAAAGACGACCGCGTAGCTGCAGCGATAGCCAGAGCGAAAGCCAAAAAAGCCCAACACGCTAATCGCAATGAGGCAGCCCTAGCGAAAGACAATAGCCTTGAAAGTCAAACCAAAACGCCGATATCAGAGCAGCCGGCAATAAAAGCAAACGAAAACGCTGGGCAATCAAAAGACGAGCGTGTGGCCGCTGCTATTGCAAGGGCTAAAGCCAAAAAAGCATTAAAAGCCCAAGCGACTGATGAAGGTGGGCAATCCTCACCTGAAAGCTCTGCCAGCTCAATGTCCCAGAAAGAAGGTGAAAAGCCAGCAGGAACAGAGCAAAACACTGATGTTGTTTCACCTGCATCACGCTCAACAGAGCAAAAGCCAGAAAATACGCTCACGAGTGGGAGTGCATCAGAAGCAAAAACGAAAAATCAACGCGTAGCGGCGGCTATTGCCAAAGCAAAAGCGAAAAAAGCGCAAAGCTTGGCCCATGATTCTGCGCAAAGTTCAGCTCAAAGCGCTAGCTCAGAAGTCACCACAGCGCAGAACGCCGAGACTCAACCTTCTGTGCAGTCCTCATTTGTGTCAAAAGACAAGCAAGTGGCTCAGGAGCTTGATCCTGCAGCACAAAAAAAAGCGAGAATTGCGGCGGCTGTAGCCAAAGCAAAAGCCAAGAAATTAGCGAAAGAGGGCTCAACTGAAACCGGCGAAGAAACTAACACAAATGTGACGTCCAAAACGCCCGACGTCGAAGCTCCTGCCCCAGATCAAAGTCCCGACGTCGAACACGATACAGCCGCCGGACAAGCAGCGGTTACCCCTCAAGTCACAGCGCCATCAGATGCAGAGCAAGCATTAGACGAAAAAAAGCGTCGCATCGCTGCTGCCGTAGCCAAAGCAAAAGCCAAAAAGGCGGCGCAAATGAAATCACCAGAAGAATAAAAGCGACTCATGAATTATAAACTTGCCAGTTCACCTCATCAGCACGTACGGCGTAATACCGGACAGATTATGCGTATGGTGATTTATGCCCTAGTACCAGGAATTTTACTGCAGTTATGGTTTTTCGGTTTCGGAGTGCTAGTACAGATAGCCCTTGCTGTTATTACCGCGGTGATCACCGAAGCGACCATTTTAGAAATGCGCAAGCGTAATTTCGAACGCGCAATTAAAGATTACAGTGCCATTCTAACTGCCATATTGTTGGCGATCAGTATTCCCCCTTTTGCCCCTTGGTGGGTAGTCGTGATAGGCACCTTTTTTGCCATTGCTATGGTCAAACAGCTTTATGGTGGGTTAGGTTTCAATGTGTTTAACCCTGCCATGGCCGCCTATGTCATGTTGTTGGTGTCTTTTCCTGTTCAAATGACTCAGTGGCTACCAGTGCAAAGCCTGACGATGCACCAGCCTGGTATCATTGATGCTATTTATGCGGTCTTCACCAGCTTCAGTGCAGATGGCTTCAGCTTAGCCCAATTACAAAGTGCGGCCGACGGTCATACCATGGCTACACCACTGGATGCGATTAAAACGGGTCTGGCTCAAGGGTTAACCTATGAAGAGGGTCTTCAGTCAGCGATTTTCGATGGTAATTTAGGCATCGGTTGGTGGTGGGTAAGCTTTGGTTACTTGTTAGGGGGACTCTATCTTATCAAGGCTAAAGTCATTAACTGGCATATACCTGGCGGTATGTTAATCGCCATGGCGGTGTGTGCCGGTGTTATGTTTTTAGTTGATCCTGACCGTTTCGCATCCCCTGTGTTTCATATTTTTAATGGTAGCTTGATCCTAGGCGCATTTTTCATCGCGACGGATCCAGTTTCCGCCTCAACCACAAACAAAGGCCGTATTATTTTCGGCACAGCCATTGGCTTTTGGATCTACGTCATCCGAACTTGGGGTGGATACCCAGATGCCATCGCATTCTCTGTGCTGATCATGAATATGGCTGTGCCTCTTATCGATTATTACACCCGTCCCCGTACCTATGGCCACAAAAAGCGTAACCAAGGAGAGTCTAAATGAAGCAGATCATTGCCAAGAACGGACTCATTTTAGGATTCTTTGCTGTTGTTACCAGTGGGCTGATCGCGTTTACATACTATGGTACTCAAGAACAAATTGAGCAGCAAAAACAGCAGACCTTGTTGGCAATCCTCGACGAGCTTGTGCCACGTAGCAGTTACGACAATAACATGACGCAAGATTGTGTGTTGGTCACATCCCAAGCGAAGCTAGGTGCTGCGAACCCACAGCATATTTATCGCGCAACGCTAGCCGGTGAACCTGTAGCAGCGGTAATTGAAACCACCGCACCAAACGGCTACAGCGGTCGCATCGAATTAGTGGTCGGGGTAACAAAAGAGGCAACAGTATCTGGGGTTAGAGTCATAGAACACAAAGAGACACCTGGATTAGGTGATAAAATAGATCTACGCATTAGCGATTGGGTACTGGGTTTTAACGGTCAGCAATTGACTGACACAAACGCATCTTACTGGGCAGTTAGAAAAGATGGCGGCCAGTTTGATCAATTTACAGGCGCCACTATTACCCCCCGCGCGGTGGTAAATGCCGTAAAGAATACCCTTCTCTATTACCAAACTAATAAAGACGCAATTTTCTCCGCTAGCAATGAGTGTCGTCTTCAATCGACCATACAAGGGTAAGGCAAGATGAATGAATTCAAACAGCTAAGCTGGCAAGGGCTATGGAAAAACAACCCAGCCTTGGTTCAATTGCTTGGCTTATGTCCACTTTTGGCAGTGACCGCGACCATAACCAACGGGTTGGGCTTAGGTTTAGCGACCACACTGGTGTTAGTTGGCTCAAACGCAACCGTATCGATTATTCGAAATTGGGTACCGAATGAAATCCGCATTCCGATTTTTGTCATGATCATTGCAGCGTTTGTGACTATAGTGCAGCTTTTGATGAACGCCTACACCTTTGAGTTATATCAGGCGCTAGGCATATTTATTCCTCTTATCGTGACCAACTGTGCGATTATCGGTAGGGCTGAGGCTTATGCTTCAAAGAATCCGCTCAGTTATGCCGCATTTGATGGTTTCATGATGGGCTTAGGCTTTACTGTGGTGCTGGTATTACTGGGCGCCATGCGTGAACTGCTGGGCTATGGCACTCTATTCGCCGGTGCTGAATTACTCTTAGGTGAATGGGCTACGAGTCTAAAAATCACTGTTTTCACATCTGAATCCCCTTTCTTACTGGCTATTTTACCCCCAGGTGCATTCTTAGGCATGGGCTTACTCATTGCGCTAAAAAACCTACTGGATAAACGCTTCGAACGTATGTTTGCAGCCAAGCAAGAAGCAAAAGTTGTGCAACGGGCTAGGGTGACGGCCGAGACCTAGCAGCACAGTGTCATAAAAACAGGATATTATTTCTCGATGAACCAACAAAAACGTATAGAAATGTTAACCCGGTGGCGTGACGCTAACCCCCACCCTACAACCGAATTAAACTTTACCAGCCCTTTCGAGCTGTTAATTGCGGTACTACTTTCTGCTCAGGCAACAGATGTCAGCGTGAATAAAGCCATGGCGAAAATGTTCCCTGTAGCCAACACACCAGAAACTGTTTATGCCTTAGGCGTAGATGGTGTAAAAGAGTTTATAAAGACCATCGGGCTGTTTAATACTAAAGCGGTCAATGTGATTAAAACCTGTAAAATGCTCATCGACAAGCATAACAGCGAGGTTCCTGAAAACCGGGCAGCGCTTGAGGCATTACCCGGCGTTGGTCGCAAAACAGCAAACGTAGTGCTCAACACAGCCTTTGGCTGGCCTACCATAGCCGTCGACACCCATATTGACCGCGTGAGCAACCGAACCAAATTTGCCGTAGGGAAAAACGTTGATCTCGTGGAAAAGAAACTACTTAAAGTGGTACCTAAAGAATTTAAAGTCGATGTGCATCACTGGTTAATTTTACACGGCCGCTATACCTGTATTGCGCGCAAGCCACGCTGCGGTAGCTGTATCGTGGAAGATTTATGCGAGTTCAAAGATAAAACTGAATAACACATTCGCATTAAAATCAATATGATGCTTTATTTTTACCAACTCAGCCAAATAGATATTGCGACTTTTTATGGCGCTCTTTAATCTCTACGAAATTTTTGCAATAAACCAGCAGTGATTTTCCTCATTTATTTAATTGGCAAATCATTACCGAACAATGAGTCAGTTCATTATGAATAAAGATACAATTAAACGGCTCATCATCAAAAAAGTCAGTAGTAGTGGGATGATAGAAACAGGGATCCCTGGTGTTCAGTTATTTAAGATAACTGAACCAGTTAGCTGCGCACCGGCAGTGTACGAACCCTCTATCACGGCAATTGTCAGTGGTTGCAAGGAAGCCATTCTGGGCGGCAATAAGCATTTTTATGACAGCAGCGCATACATCTGTTGTCCTATGTCGATACCTATTGAAGCTGGAACGCCTGAGGCCTCTCCCGATAATCCACTTATAGGCGTGTACATTACGTTTGATACCAGCGTTATGACTGAACTAGCCTTCGAATTAGAAAACGCCAACGGACTTGAGCGCAGAGCCAAAGGCGCAGCATATCCGCAAAGTATAACCACAGCCAATTGGGACGATGCATTTACCGACGCCCTGTATCGCTTAATAATGCTAAGCGAAAGCACAACTGATATAGCCATACTTGGCCGTAGCCGTTTGCGAGAGCTTTACTATGCGATACTAATGGGCGACTCGGGCTACACAGTCAGACGTACTTTTGGAGTCGGAAATGATATCGCACGTTCAATTGAGTTTTTATCGTCTAATTTAAGCGAGCCCGTTACGATTGAAAACCTAGCTGACCAGATAGGCATGAGCCGCGCGGTATTCCACCGAAAGTTTAAACAAGCAACCAATATGTCACCCATCCAGTTTGTTAAATCTATGCGGCTTAACAAAGCAGCAATGAAAATTGCCGAAGGCAGAAATGTTAATGTTGCTGCGATGGAAGTGGGCTACGTGAGTTCCTCTCAATTTAGTCGAGACTTCAGACGAATGTATGGGCAATCACCAAAGCAATGGATACAAGCACAAGAATGAAATAATACGTGATGGGCAATGAAGACGCTTTCACTCATCACAGCGGCAGTGCTAAATATCTCACTAATACGATGGCAGTAGACTTTATAGTGGCTGAATGCCATTGATTGGTAAACTATGGTCAGTATACTTGTAGCCCACACAAATCTCGCTCTGGTAATCTCATAATCGAAGATGTATGTACATGTAAATTATGACGCCCCAAACGAGAAATTCTCTCAGTTTCCCCCGAAGGAGCCAGTAATGGACGGCACGAAACGCGCAAATGTAAAAGTAGGGGCTGAAGTCTCTGTTGTATTAAAAGAACATCAGCGAAACGGAACCCTAACCCAGGGGATTGTCGAAAAATTATTGACCAACTCCCCTACTCACCCCCATGGTATAAAAGTGAGATTAGAAGACGGACAAGTCGGCCGAGTTAAAGTTATCCATAGTTAATCGTCTCTTGCAAAAACCACTTTTTTCAATACACCAAGCATACTTCACGCACTAGGTTTCGATAGACCATGATAGAGTTATTCTCCTACACCCTGACATATTCTACCGCTGGTATGTTGCTGTTTACTGCTTTTCTTATCGGCATGTCAAAGACCGGTGTTGCTGGTGTGGCCTTATTTACCATCCCAATTATGGCCATCATATTTGGCGGTAAAGATTCGTCAGGGTTAATGCTGCCGTTGCTGGTTATGGCTGATCTGTTTGCCGTGTCCTACTATCGCAGACATGTAAATTGGTCCTATTTGGTCAAGTTATTTCCATCTGCCGCTGTGGGCGTTATCCTAGCCACCTTAATTGGCAATTACATTGATGATCAGCTTTTTCGCAGTGTTATGGGGGTTATCATCTTTGTTAGCTTAGCCATCATGTTATGGATGGAGACCGCGAACAAAGATGCCATTCCTGACTATATGTGGTTTGCTATATTGATGGGATTACTAGGTGGCTTTACCAGTATGATAGGTAATTTGGCTGCTGCTGTAATGGCGCTTTATTTGCTCAGTATGCGATTACCGAAAAACGAATATATAGGGACCGGAGCTTGGTTCTTTCTTGCGGTTAATGTGTTTAAAGTCCCCTTTCACGTTGTCGCTTGGCATACTATTTCGCTCAATTCGTTTTACCTAAACTTGGCGCTTCTACCCGTTATCGCGTTAGGTGCTTTTACTGGTATCAGAATAGTTCGTATCATTCCTGAAAAACAATATCGTTGGTTGATATTGGCGGCGACTGGAATAGCAGCGATAATAATGGTGATTTAGCGTCGACAACCAAGCACTATTTTACATCAACCATTAGGCGTTCAAAACGACTTCAAGACCTGCTCGTTATAGTCTTCTATGTTCAGGGCGACTTGATACTGAGCCATAAGACCATCAAGCTTAGCTTGTTCAACCGCTAACTCTTCCATAACGATAGTATTGTCATCTAGCTTCCATAAAAGACGAGAGCCCGCATAGCTATACTGTAATGCCAACATAGCATCAACATTCCCCTGACTAGCCGCCTGTTTTAATTTAACCAGTTTTCGATTAATTTTATTCAGCGCCTGTTTAAGCTCCCATACATATGTTACCTCCCGCATAAATTCGTGCGAGCGATATTGACTTAATACATAGCCGATAGTAACACTTGTTACGAGTACACCGAGCAAGTTCCAATGAAAATGACGCCCGCTTTCATCTGGAAAAAGAGCAATAAGTATCTGAGAAATCCCTAAGCTTCCGATTGCTAGACCTGCGATACAACCCCAAATGACACGGTTCAGATGTTTTCGATAACGCGCTTTATTGACGTCAATTAGTTGCATATTAGCTCACTTTTCATTTCAAGGTTTCTAGCCGGCTAGCCGCCACTTACCCCTTATTTTTGCTCAAGTTTAGCGGCCTGTATTGCCAACCCTTCACAGACTGAATTAAACGCATCGCCCTGCATTAAGGGTAAGTGCGGCAGCATCACCTCGCCTAACTCCTTCCTTACAATCGGCGATAAACTCATTCCACCTGTAATAAAAAGCATTTCAGGCGCTTCTGCACTGTGCTCTAGACATTCTTTGACTAACGCCTTCACGCGCGATAACCATGGCTGCATAGAGCTTCTGAGGGCTTGAATATCAATATCCACATCGTAATCAGGCTCTACATAATGCAAAGGTAACGTTATACTGTCTTTTGACGATAGCATTTCTTTGGCTAGGCGCGCTGAGTTGACTAACCTCGCGGACAATTTATCTTCTTGCACTGCAAGCAAACGTGCGAGCAATCCCGACTCCTTGACGTCTGCCTTCGTTTGCGCAATATCCAGCCAATACTCCTCAGAGAAGAAATGATTCAACTTTGGGATATCATCCACCGCACACATATCTGAAAAATAAGTAGGGGGAACAGGCAACCCGTTACGCATCAATAAACCTCGCCCCATAGTCGGTGCAATACTTTTGATAATAAGATTTTTGTCGCACTCCATGCCCCCTAAGCGAGCCCCAGTTACTGACAGTACATCTTGCTGGCGATCGAGGTTAGCTTGCTTATCAGGCGATAGCGTAATACAGCATATATCCGTGGTGCCGCCGCCAATATCCGCTACCAGCACATTCGTCTGTTTATCTAATGAACGCTCAATTTGATACGCCGCAGCGATTGGCTCTTCTAAAAACTCGACTTGAGAGAAGCCTGCTTGCTTAGCAGCTTGGGTCATAATCTCAATCGCTTGCTCATTTCCCTCTTGACCCCGCGTACCATGAAACTTTACTGGACGACCTATTACTGCCCTATCGACAGTCATGTTGAGCTGCTCTTGAGCGCTTAACCGAAAGAATTCCAGCTGTCTAGCAATCAGGCCAATAAAAGCGTGCTGTTGTCCCGCTACCAAGTTTGCCCCTAAGAAATTTTTAGGAGAATAAATCAATCGGCCTTTATCTGGTGTTTTCAGATAACGACGAAACCCATCTTCACCAAAAGCGAATTTGCCAGTTTCCACTAATTGCTTCAAGGGCAAGTCTTGTACTGTCATATCTTTGAGCAGTATTTCAATTGCGCGTCGCTGCAACTCAGGCAAATTGTGAAATTCAGCACGCAGCGCGCCAATGCGATCGCTGTATCGTTGCTGCTCTTTTGGATCAGGTGCCTCGTAATACCCCTCTTTCGCTTTATCAATTTGGTCGTTGATGGCACGTTTTATTTGTGCCACTTTTGCTTCAATCATTGACACAGGCGGTGTGGGCAATTCATTTTCATAATAAATAAATACAGAAGAGCGAATTTTATGTGCTCCATCGATGCTCGGGTCCAACTGTATAAAGTGGTGTTGTTGCCCATCAAAATAAGAAACTTCTGAATTTGAGGTACCGTAGTCTATTCCAATTGCTGCCATAACCGCCGTTCGTTATCCACTGTCATTTAACCGAAAACAAAGCGGTGAAGTGTAATAGAAAAAAGCGCTTTCTTCATTAAATGTTTCAACCAATATATAGTCTCCCCCCTTTCTATTCTGGATACGTTTTCCCATCTTAGACTGTCAGCTTTTTATACGAAAAGGACCGGTAAAAATTTTAATTGTATGAAATTCATACAAAATAAAACTGGCATCTATTATGCTGAGTCGCTATGAGTAACGAAAGTTACATCAAAAGTGCCGAGTAGTATCGCAGGCACGGTAAGTATAAATAGGTAATAAGGAGATTTACTTGAAAACACTCACCCCCAAATTAACCCTGTGTGCAATAGCCACACTAAGTGCCATATCATTGTCTAGTCATGCAGCACTATCGCCATCTTACTCATTTAACGGTAATGGTAATTGGTCACTAGATGGATGTGGTGGTAACTCAACTCCAACATGTTCAATTGACGCAGTTGTACCGTCGGGCTCTACAATCGAAGCTGCTTTTCTTTACTCGACAACCACTCCCTCTACGTCCATCCCTACTGTCGATTTTGATGGAACCGTATTTAGCGGGGCTGATTGGACCTCTTTAGGAAGCAACGATGCATCTCTGGAAGCATTCAGGGTAGACGTAACTAGCATTGTTTCTGCCGCGATAGGCAGTGGAGGCCCAACCCCATTTAGTTTCGATATATTAAACGAATCCCCAAGCGCATCTATTGATGGAGAAGCACTTGCTATTGTTTACAGCAACCCTGCGGAAACGTTACGTACAATATCGTTTTTGGATGGGTTTAGCCAAACAACAGGAGATAGCGCATTTATTTCTCTTGCAGACCCATTGACGGCAGCAGATTTGGCAGATCCTAGTTTCGAGGCCACTCTGTCACTTGGAATTGGCTTTGGTTTTCAAGCGAATAACAACACCCAAAGCTCCATTGTTAATGTGAATGGAAACTCGCTAACGACCTGTGCGGGCGGAGAAGACGATGGAGAGGCAATTAATGGCGGACTTATTACTATCGGCGGTATTGGTGATGATAGGGCGAACAACCATGATTGCTCGTTAGCTAATGGTGATGATGAACTGTATTCGTTAGAGCCATTTTTGAATGTCGGTGATTCATTGATAACAATTGACACTAGTAACCCCTCGTCAGATGACAACATATTCTTCGCTGGATTATCTATCACAGCCGAGGCAGTGATTGATAACAAGCCTGTGGATCCAAATCCCGTACCCGAACCTGGCACTCTTGCATTATTCGGTGTTGCGCTGTTTGCAACGTCACGCCGAGCAAAAAGCTTTTTCACTAACAAGTAGATTAAGTTTGGAAAGAAATGCAGCTAAAAGCCTATAGACCTATATAGGCTTTTTATTAAAGGACAGAAATAATGAAAATTTACTGCGTCATGTTCCTACTAATAGTAGTGGTAAGCACAATGTTGTTTGCACAAACACTTCATGCCGCGCCTATCACATCGCTACAAGCTGAAAAAAAAGAGCACTCTCTCACACTGGCTCAAGAAGCTTGGAATAACGGTGATATTCCCTTAGCGAAAAAGCATTTTCAGACATTGCTTGCCCGCGCTCCAAATAACGTCAAAGCACTAATCGGGCTGGCCCAAGTAGAAGAAGCATTAGGGAATACAAAGATAGCAAAAGCACATTTTATAACTGCACTTGGTCTATCACCAAAAAGCCCAGACTTATATACAGCTTATGGGCGCTTTTTACTCAAACAGAACCATATAGAGCAAGCAATAGAAGCACTTGAAAGCGCTTTAGCTATTAATCCTCGTTTACCAGAAGCGAACGTTGAACTCGCGGTAATTAAGCTTTCACGATTTGGAGATGCCCAGGCAGCGGTGCAACTTTACAGAAAGGCGCTAGAAGAAGCCCCTTCAGATATTTCTTATTTATATGGTTTGAGCCTAGCGTATGAGCGCTCAGGAGATTTAACAGCGGCGATAGAAACGTTAAATATAATAACGGAATTAAACCCCTCTTTAGCCTTAGCGTACAAGCTCAAAGGAAATTACGCACAAATAATAAAAAATTATCCGCTTTCCATCACTAGTTTCAAATCAGCTCTAGAAAAGGCTAAAAAACCAACAGTACAAGATCACCTTTCATTGGCAGACGTGCTAACTGAATCCGGCCATATTGAACAAGCAATAAGCACATACCAGCATATCATCAAGACATACGGCGAGCATGAAATAACGTTAACAAAACTTGCTTATGTTTATCATACGCTTGGAGATTATAAAAGCGCAGAAAAAAACTATCTCAAAGCTATAACACTCAACAATACTTACGCTGAACCGTACAATAACTTAGCGTACCTAGCGCTAGACAATGACGATCCACACAAGGCACTTAAACTAGCGAAAAAAGCTGTAAACTACTCTTCAGATAACCCAAATTATTTAGATACTCTCGGTATTGTATACATGAATCTTACAGAGTTTCACAAAGCGCGAAACGCGTTCCAATTAGCCGTTAACATGGCTCCTAATAACAGTGAATTCCAAGAGAACCTGATGCGAGCAAATCAAGCTTATTAAATTCCTAGATTTAATTAATTTTTACGTTGAGTCCTATCTTCCACAAAAGATAGGACTCAATATGTAAAACGGTCTAATTAAACAGACCTTTTAACTTATCACCTGCTTTATCAAGCAGTTTATCTTTTTGTTTTTCAATTTCTTCATTGACCTTTTTCTTAGCTTCTTCAGTCAAACGTTTTTTAGCTTCTTCCTTAGCCGCAGCCATAATATTATCAAGCATGTTATTGACTATTGCAGCACCTACTTGGTTCGCTGGCAAACCGTTAGGTTTACCGATTGAACCGGCATTAAAAGTAGGTAGAGTAACTTCATATGCTTTCTGCTCTATATTTAAATCGCCCGTTGATAGCTGTTCAAAATTGAGCTTAAGACGTACATTACTTACCGTAACATTCTCCACAATGACCAAGGGGTTAGCACCATCCGTTGATTCAGGTGTTGGTTTGTCATCGGACTTGGGTAAATTAGCTGCTAAGTTATTTTTCAAAGCCAATAAGTTACCACTTCCACTAGCATCTACTTCATATAAAATTTCAGGGGCATTTACGCTGACATTTTGTATTATATAGGGTTCGCTCAGCACCTCACCTAAATCGAGCGTGATATCGCTTACACTAACGGCATTCTCAGAACTAAACCCCATGGGATTTTGTACTGTAAGTCCATTGATGCTCATACGGCCATCTGATAAGGCCAATTCAACTTGAGCCACAGACACCTTTGTGTCTAGATAATCGCTTCCTTGCTGTTCTATTTGAGCGCGGATAAAGTCCCCTGCCCCACTTAACAAATACCAAGTTCCAGCTGCAATAATGACGAGTAAAATAAGTAAAATCCCTAACCCTTTTTTCATAACATCCTCTTTTGTGTTCAATTGTTTATTGAGTAACCACATTCAGTGTATCAGAAGATCTAAACTATCAAATATTCGGCAAATGTTTAATAGCATTACGCGTTATACCAATTCCATTAAATAATTGGCCTCTCAGAATTCATCCAGCGGGTTTTGAACAAGGCGTCGGTGTGTAGTAATGGTTGCTCCCTTTCAAATACCGAGAACGCAGTGCAAAAACCGCTGGGGAATTCCCTACGGGCGAATTTTAAAAGGGCTTACTCTGTGTTGCTCGAACTTGAAAGAGCACAGGTTAGTTTTTAATAAAGGGCTATCATTTAAGCGCCTTGATTAAGTCCTTTTAAATTTTCGCTGAGTGGTTAATTATTTAATGGAATTGGTATTAATACATGCACACTGCTCGAGAGTCTAAATGAGCTTAAACAAGGCGCATGATTGAATGAATAGTTATTTTTTTGAAGTCATGCAAAGCTGTGTAAGCCTGTTTAAACCTTGCCTAAAAGGAATACTCCAACGTTCACAGGGGGACTTATTAATGCGGATTTATATAGCGAAAGAGTATTTAATGGAATTGGTATAAAAAGTAGAATTTACAGCCGACATCAAATGAAAAAGGCTCCACGAGGGAGCCTTTTAGCAGAGATACACTTTTATTAGCAGATAACGCTATAGTGTAATTCCACGATTTTTCGCTTTTTCTTTTATGTAAGGTTCCCAACTTCTCGCACTGCGTGAGGTTGATTTATCCTTTTTGGCTTCCAATACGTGCTTGTAAGCACTTCTGTATTTACCTGTATAAAAGTTAGCTTCCATCATCGCCATATGAATACGACCACGATCATCAGCTCCCTCATCTAACGCCTTCTGCAGTGCCGCTAGTGCGTCACTATACTTTTCAGCAGTGAGTAAAAGCGTACCTTGCTTGCGATAAAGATCAGGATCTGAGTTCATCTTAGCCGCTTCACCGTAATACTTCGCAGCCTTAAGGTGATTCTTAGCCTGATGCCAAGAGTTAGCTAGATTAGTCAGTGCTTTATCGTCGCGCTTAATAAGTCCATTTTCAACGTTCTTTTCAAACACAACAGCAGCTTTATAAGGGATTTCATTAGTTGCGTACAACTGAGTCAACGCCTTAACTTCTGCAGCTTTTGTCAAGTAACCTTGATTGTAAGCCATTTCAAACGTAGACAAGCCTTTCTTATAGTCTTCAACCAACATGTAGAAGAAACCAAGTTGTGTCCAGTTAGCCTTGTTGTCAGGGAAGATTTTCACCATCTCTTCAGCTACTTCGACAGTTTCTTTATACATTTTACGGCTGTAATAAGACGTCAACTTCAACGCATAAGCGTTTTTGTTTGGCTTATCGTCCAAAGCAATGGATTTGTTAAGAGGCGAAATCATATCTGCATATTGTTTCGTCTCATACAAAGCTTGTCCCATACGAAGATACACATCAGCATCTTCCTTACAGGTGAAGTCCATCCATTCCTGATAACGCTTGACTGCTTGTTCGTAACGCTTTTCTTGCATATTTAAATCTGCAATCAAACGCAACGTACCAGCTTGCTCAGTGTCATTAAGTGCTTTGGCATTAACTGACTTTTCTAAATATTCCAGCGCCTTAGGGCCGCTTTCCGATTTAGTGGCAAGTAAGTTACCAATAAAACGGTCTGTAAACGCTCGGTCAAAAGTTTGCGAGGTATCGATTTCATATAAAATAGATAGGGCTTCATCCACCAAATCTTCATTATAGGCCTCAAATGCCTTTTGTACTTTTTTACCGGTGCGCTCACTTGGAATATTAGTCGGACCACGTTTATAACCTGGACAAACGATAGCCGCAGACTGAGCGCTAACGAAACTGGAACTTAACGTAGAAGCAGCGAACGTTGCGCCAACCAACAATGTTTTAAAATATTTATTCATTATGATTGATCCAACTTAAAGTCTAATTGAACTTTCATACCGAACTGCTTCATAGGCTTACCATCTTCAACCTTCGGCTTATACTTCCACTTTCTAAGTGCACGTTTAGCTTCACGGTCAAAAACTCGCTTAGGATCAGCTTCAATGACGTCAACATCTTCAACACCACCTACTTCATTGATCGTAAATGAAAGTTTTACCCAACCTTCTTTACCATCACGAGCAGCTTGCGCTGGGTATTTAGGTTCAATTCGAACGATTGGTGTAGCATCACCATCACGTTGCATTGCACCCACACCACCGATATCAACTGAAGCGCCACCTATATCTACTGCTGGCATATTGAAACTTAAGCCATCAGTATTTGCGTCCGCAGTGTCAGGCTCAACTGGCTCCAGTTTAGGAGGCTGCTGAGGTGGCGGCGGAGGCGGAGGCGGTACTCGAGTTCTAGTTTGAGTAGTATCATCTGGCGTTGACATAACAATATCAATAACCGGTGCAGGTGGTACTTTGTCTGCTGGGCGTGACGAGTTAGCAATTAACTTAGCCATGACAACAAACAATACAAATGCAACTACCCCACCAAGGAGTACAGAAACAATTAAACGTCCCATATTAGCTCCCCTTAGCAGCGATAGAAATGCGATCTATACCTGCAGCTTTGATTTGATCCATTACGTCGATCACCACACCATGTTCTGCATTTTCGTCAGCCTGAACTATGACTACGTCAGAAGGCTGTTCAGCCATCAAACGTTCTAAGTTAGCGCGAACACTATCAACATCGATTTCGCGTTTATCCATCCAGACGTCACCGTCTTCAGTAATAGCGATAAAGATATTGGCATTCTTCGGCATAATAGCTTGCGATGCACCAGGCTTATTCACCTCGATGCCCGCTTCTTTGACGAAAACAGTCGTTACAATAAAGAAGATCAGCATGATAAACACGATGTCCAACATCGGCGTCATGTCAATCGCAGCATCTTCTTCTTCAACACGTACTTTGCGAGCCATAAATTCCTCTCTCTAATGATGGGGCAAACTGTCAACTAGCTTTTCTTTTGCCATTTTTACTCTCGCCTCAAGACGAGAACTAAAAAATACGCCAGATAAAGCAGCGACCATCCCAGCCATTGTTGGAATCGTAGCCATTGAAATACCAGCAGCCATAAGGCGCGGGTTACTTGTGCCCTGTGTTGCCATCGTTTCGAAAACGCCGATCATACCGGTAACCGTACCTAAAAGGCCGATCAATGGGCACATAGCAACAAGTGTTTTTATCAACAACATTCTTGCGCTAAGTCCATCGGATGCTTGCGAAATCCATGCGTCACGGATTCTATGCGCATACCAAGAGGTAGTATCTTCTCGGGCATCCCATTTTGAGACAATGTCTTTTCTCATTTTAGGAAACACGGAAGTTAAGTACCAATAACGCTCTATCATCAAAACCCACATTAAGAAGAGCGCTAAGGCGACAACGTATAGAACGTCACCGCCGGCAGCGATAAAGTCCCTGACAGACTCCCATAGTTCTATCAGGTATAACATCTTAGGCTTTCTCCGACTCTACGTGTGCAGCAATAATACCTGCAGTTTGCTCATCAAGAATATGAACGATTGATTTGCTACGAC
Source organism: Paraglaciecola mesophila (assembly GCF_009906955.1). Classification (GTDB taxonomy): domain Bacteria; phylum Pseudomonadota; class Gammaproteobacteria; order Enterobacterales; family Alteromonadaceae; genus Paraglaciecola; species Paraglaciecola mesophila_A. The sequence goes on along the minus strand of NZ_CP047656.1, from coordinate 4,553,581 downwards.
CAGCAACGATGCTGTGCATAAGAATCAAAGGTAGTGCTGCGATAATACCTTGAGCTGTTGTTACCAACGCCATAGAGATACTACCAGCCATTAGTCTTGGGTCACCTGTACCGAACAATGTAATTTGTTGGAAGGTTGCAATCATACCAAGTACCGTACCTAACAAACCAAGTAGTGGAGCGATTGCTGCGAAAATCTTGATGATATTAATACCACTTTCAATTTTCGGAAGCTCTTTAAGAATCGCTTCGTCAAGCTTAAGCTCAAGGTTTTCAGCATCAGATGCTTTATTATCTTTATATACTTGAAGAATACGTCCAAGTGGGTTGCCGCTTGAAGGATTGCCTGTGTTGTTCAACTGAGAACGCATTTTTCCACTGATAATCGTCAAGGTAACAATTTTATAAAGACCGATAAGAAGACCAAGAATCAACATAGCAGTAATGACGTAACCTACTACACCACCTGCATGATAACGCTCAGACATAGTTGCTTTTTCTTTAAGCAAACCTAAGATACCGCCACGTGAAGGGTCAGCATAGAAAGGTACTAGGCCAGATGTAGCAGATAACAACTCTTGAGCTGAACTTACTAGATAACCATCAGGTTGACGACCAAGAGGCTGAACGATCTCATTTTGATCATCGTAAACCAAGTAACCTTGCTCACCAATCAAGTTAAATGTACCTACACGTACAACTTCTTGAGTAGTAGAACCCCCATCCAAGCTGATTACTTCAGTTTGGAAACGAGAAACTTGACCTGACTCGGTCATCTCAGTTTGAAGAGCGAACCACAAATCTTCTAACTCTTGAATGTTAGGAAGACCTTTAGACTCTTCTGACATGCTCTTTAAGAACTCGCCACGGCCTGGGAATTCAGCACTTACAATAGAAGTAGAGATTTGACCAAATGCTTCAGAAGATGCTTGACGCACAACACCAAACATTTCACCAAGGGTACCAGTTGCTTGATTAAGCTCCTGCTCTTTTTCTGCTAGCGCTACTTCGTTGTCTGAATATTTCTTGGCAAGGTTATCACCACGAGTTTGTTCAGCTTTAAGATCAGCTTGCGCTTTTCTAAGAAGAGCTTGTTTGTCAGCACGTGCTGATTGGAACTCAGCTTCACGCTCTTTGTTTATGCGAGCTTCAGAAACTCGATTCTTCTTAACTTCTTGCAGTAAGTCTTCAAGAGACGTAGCCGCATGAACTGAAGATGCGAATAAAGCTACCGATGCCGCAGCTAATACTGATTTATAGATTGTTTTCATCGATATTACTCCGCAGCTTTAATGGGTAGTTTGATTAGGTCAGCTGGCACGAGTTTGTTGGCCATACGAACAGCCGTTACTACAGAGCTTAGGTATTCATCACCCAACTTCTGCCAAGCTCTTGCGTCGTTATCCCAAACCCAAGCGTTTTTCTGATCTAAAGAAAGCGCTGCTAAAACAGTACGACCTAGGTTAAAGAAATCAACAGTGATTTCAGTTCCTTCAAAATCAAGCTTGCCTTGGTAAGCACGAATGTTCTGACCATACTGATTTTCAATTTGATATGCTTCGATTACCTGACGGAACTGCTCTGAAGTCGTTACGTTTGAGTTAGCCATGATGTCGCGAAGACGCTCAACACGTGCGCGACGCTCTTCAAGGTTAATAGGAATATCAAGTTCGATAAATTGCTCTAGACTGTCGATCATACGAAACATCAATGGAACAACACCACGTTTAACACCTTCAATACCGTCTATTTGACGTTGAAGAGAATCGATACCGCGCTGCTGGTCCGCAACCAATGTTGCTAGATAGTCGTTATAAACTTTTAAGTTTTCTGTTTCATCAACAACTTGGCGATATTCAGAAAAGATGTCTAACGATTGCTCGTATAGTTTGTTAATTTTTTCTTGAGACTTCGCTGCATCCACGTGAATCTTCGACTCTTCTTTATGAAGGTCATTCAACGGGTCTGCAGAGACAACAGCACTACTACCGAGTGCTAGTGCACCGATAACGGTAGAAGCAATAAGGTTTCTCTTGCTCATTTTGGACATAATTCCCAACCAATTTTCTTGTTTTGGATCCTCGCCGACGGGTAAAAAAACGTCGCAAGGGGCTTCTAAGCTTTATAAGTTATAGGGGCTTAGCATTAATGGAATTTAACACTAAGACTTCAAGATATTCACATGGAACCCTGCGAATTGTCAAGGTGGCACATGTATTAAGCTCAACAAAGTTGAGTGAAAAAAAGATAAGTAAAAAACTAGCTATTTGAGTGTTCGAACCATTTTTTAAACAAAATGGAGCTTGCATGAGCAAACGTGGCTATTTTTCATACAAATACAGCACTAATAGTTATAGAAATGCGAAATAAATTCATATTAATTTATAGCCAAAGTAAAGCTCTTTAAAAATTAACATTGTTAAATTGGATCACAATTTTAATGTCTGACGGACAATTTCTGCCGAATTGGTGAAAGCCCGTCTCTTTTTATAAAAAAGTAATGTCAGTTTATCGTTACATTTCATAGCGCTAAACACCAAGCGGAGCACTAAGTTTGCGTTTGTTATCTCAAACAAACTTCGATATTGTTAGCACAAAAAATAAAAGTGTATCTAAACAAGGGAATTATAAAATGAACAACACACTTATTTTAGCTGGTCTTGTTATCAGTTCTTTAGCTTTAACAGCATGCTCTAGCAACGAAGTCGCACAAAAAAAATCTGCCTTCAGCCAATGTGTAAAAGAGAATAAAGGTGACGAGGAGTTATGTGCTTCTAAAGAGTCCGTTGATCGTACAGGACTAATCTGTAAAAACGTCACCGTAACCGGGTCGAGACTTCCTGAAAGAGTTTGCACAACTAAGGCACAAAGAGAACAACAATCACGGGATTCCAAAATGATGGTTGAAGGAATGCAGCGAAGAGGACAGGCGACTAGCCAGCAGTAATGAATGAAGTGCACTCTAATTTGAATGATAGTGTCGATGCCAGTTTAACTGCGTGGGAAAGTCATTGGCAGAAAACAAATGATACCGCCGCATTCGAAGAAAGCACTCCTCTTCATAATTACTTACAAAAACATTGGTCTTTTTTTTTAAAACAAACCATTTCCCCACATAACGACACTAAATTAGTCGATCTTGCGTGTGGAAAGGGGACTGTCAGCGAGCTTGCCGTATCACAAGGTAAAGCGGCAAGCACTAGCAGTCTTGAAATCCATTGTGTTGATGCTTCATTTAGTGCCGTTCAGAATATTGCCAAACGTCTGGGTATTACAGCTGCGTGTCAAGCAGATTGTGCTAGCTTACCCTATCAGAACAATAGCTTCGATTTAGTTGTAAGCCAATTCGGCATTGAATACGCGCCCATACATTCCAGTAGTGAGTTTGCTAGAATTTTAAAGTCTTCAGGGACATTTGCTGCTGTTATCCATTGTAAAAATGGTGCTATTTATAATGATTGTTATGAAAAGCGAAAACTGTTTGAAACAGTTTTATCTCTTAACCTTTTTGAATACGCGCAAGATGCATTTACAGCAGGTTATGCGGTCGTCGCCGGTAAGCTTCCTCTTGATGCTTTTCAAAGGGCCGATGCTGACTTTGCACCTGTCATTGAACAATATAAACAACTCATCCTCTCTACTAAGAGTGAAGCAAAAAGTATACTCATCCAAGTATTAAAAGACATCGGCTTCATGTATGAAAATATTGAATCTCATAGTGAACATGATGTTAGTGCTTGGCTTGCGTCTACCAAACTCGAGTTTATTAACTTTAAAGATAGAATGTCTTCTATGGTAAGTGCTGCGATGGATGAAGAGCAGGTTTGTCAATTATTGCCTCCATTTCTAGAGAAAGGCTTCTCACACGTTATATGCGAGCGGCTTTCATTGGATAATGAGCCGCCTTTTGCCTGGTTTGTTCAAATATCGAACATCAACGCTTAGTACGCGTATTAATCATTTAAGTATTTTAGGTAGGGCGTGTAATTCTGCCAACGCGATAGAGAGTTTGTATTTATTGGTTGTCTGACTTGCCAAATACTCGCGGTTTTCACTCGTTTTTTCTGCTTATAAAACGCTAAACACGTATCGCTCCATTGCAGCTTCAAAAAATCTAACAAACTCGCCAGCTCAGTATCAAAGTTAGAGACTAATGATTCATAATTGAGAACTAAATAATCATCATCGGATAAAATGTCTTGCCAGTGATTTAGCACCTTTATTTGCTCATCATAACAATGCTTAATGTCGGTTAAGCTTGTGGCATAGTTAAAAGAGCGATCTAATTGCTGAAAGTAAACAGACAAACAATTATCTAGACGATTGCGTTGTGTAAATATAAATTTAGCATGCGGAAATACACGTTTGATTATACCGACTAAAGCAAAGTTCACTGGGTTTTTATCTGTGAAAAAACGAGGGCTAGATAAGTGGCGGTTTACGTTATTTTTGTATTCTTGGGAGATACTAAGGAGGGCTTCTTCACTAAGGTTTTTAGTATTATGAAAATTGGGATCAATCTTTTCAACTGCCTTTTTAAAAAAGTCTATTTCACCTGCTGATTCAACGTCCGGATGCGCAGATAAGATTTGCTCAACAAGTGTCGAACCAGATCGAAACATGCCACAAATAAAAATGGGAGTAAGTGGGTCTTCAAAGGCCAAATTTTCAGCGTAAACCCATTGCGAATTGAAATTGCGACAAACGTCTTGGGTCAGTTGCTCTTGCGTTAAGTGATTATAAGGTAATGAATTTTTAGCCTGTAGTTGATTACCTAAGGTGTAAAAGTGTGCGGCTTGCTTATATTTCTGGCAATCATCGTATAGTTTCCCCAAAGCAAAATACAAAGATTCTTGTTCATCAGGGGTGTATTCGCTTGCAGATAGGGCAGAGTTAATTGTCAAAATTAATCTCTCACATTCATTAGTACTCATTTTCATACTTGCCAGTCGCGACATAGCCAAAGCGTGATCAGGTTGAATTGTTAGAATCTTTTGGTACAACTCAAACGCACGATCTTTGTCAGCTAGCTCATCACATAGACTCGCTAAGTTGAATAAAGCAGGCAAATACGTTGGCTCGTCTTTCACTATTTCGTTTAATACAGTAATCGCTTGCTCTTCTTTGCTAACTTGTTGGTGTATATCCGCTATATTGAGCTTAGCGAGGGATTTATCAGAAAAACCACAGTCAATTGCCGCACCATAGTGGTGAAGCGCGTCATCGAAAAGCCGCTCGCGTTTGCAACCGTCGGCCAAATTATATAACCCTTCAGGATCAGTTGGTGCATCGGATACATAGCTGCGCAAATAATTCAGCGCTCGGGCTTTTTCACCACCTGAGTAACAAAGGGCATATAGGTTTCTAACATACACAGCCGGAGATGAAGCAATTGATACTAATTGCTCTAAATCGGCAATGGCTGACTCAATATCATTGGCTTCTATATATAGTTGGACGAGCGCTCTAAGCACGGGCTCCTTAAATGTTGTTGTCGTTAAAGTGATATTTAATAATTCAATAGCATCAGTATGCTGTCCGAGCGTATGTAACTGATACGCTTGATTAATTTTGTCGAGTATAAAATCTGGAATATTCGTCATATCAGCTATAACTTCCGAGTTGTGACTGAATTTACTCATAAAAAAAGGCACCTAAGTGCCTTTTTTATATTACATCTATTTAGTCTCTATAGCATTAGTAGCTAACTGAAACACCCATGAACACGTAACGTCCTAAAACGTCGTATGGCCCAGGGAAGACGTTACCATTTGCAGAGCCTGCAGGAGCATTGCCAATTACTTGAGGTTCAACATCAAATAAATTGTTTACACCTAAACGGAATGATGCATTTTCAAATGCATTCCAGTTACCTGTCAAATCGAAGTAAGTCTTAGACTTCAGTGAAACGGCATTATCGCCACCATTTAACTCATCAGTACCGTCAACATAGCGCATAGTACCAGTCACAGTAACGTCCCAAGGTGAAATCCAAGTAGTACGCAAGTTGTAACGAAGCTCAGGTGTAGGGCCAGCAGTGTCAACACCACAGATTGAACGGTCCCACTTACCTAAACAATCAACTACGTCTGAACTAGGCGTATTCTTTTGATCCCATTTAGTAAGGAAAGTACCTACTAGGTTCAGTTTGATGTCACCCATATCGCCGATACCAAACTCATATGCAGCGTCGAAATCAACACCTGCTGTAGCGAAGAAACCAAGGTTGATATCTGTAGAAGTAACACTATCCTGACCTAGCCATAAACTACCTGACCCACCACGATTAATAAGACTACAGAACTCTTCGTTACCAGTCGTACCACATTCGCGAATGATAAATTCAGATGAAACACCACCAATTGCGCCTGTTACGTCAATATCGAAATAGTCTAGCGCTAAGCTAAAGCCAGGCATATCACTAGGTGAAAATACAATACCGTAGGAAACTGTATCTGACTCTTCAGGATCTAGGTCAGGGTTACCACCCGTGATTTGATTGTATTGACCTGCAGGGTTACTTGGTGCGCCACCAGCATCATAAGCTGCACCACTTAAACCAGTATTAATACACTGTTCACGAGTAAACTCGATGTTTCCATCTGCGTCAGCAGCACATGGGTCATTGTTCATGTTGAACAAGCCTAAGCTTTGCGCTCTAAACAATTCACGTACGTTACCCGCTCTTACTGCACGTTGGAAACTTGCACGCACTCGCACATCGTCGTTCACTTTCCAGTCAGCCGCATACTTATATGTATTTGTTGATTTGTCAGTTGAGTAATCAGAATAACGGTATGCTAGCTCTAAGTTAAGCTCTTGCATAAAATCAACATCTTGTACTAATGGAATGTTTGCTTCTGTGAAAAGCTCTTCCACCGTGAAACCACCACTAACACCTAATGTTGGTCCGCCTTGGCCCGCACCGTCACCACTTTCGAAACCTTGATCAGGTTCAAAATCTAGTGTTTCTTCTCTTCGCTCGAAACCAACGACTACATTAACACCAGTTGAGGTACCAGGTACGATAACGCCAAGGTCAGTTAAGTCACCTGCAACATAACCACTTACTTGAGTTGTTTCTACATCACCACGAGCAAATAAAGGTAACGTTACGTAATCCAACGCTTCTTGTGTTACTGAGTCGCTTGAAAATACATTCCACGGCACACAAGCAGCGTCAACTACAACGCCATTTGCGTCAGGAATAGCAGAGCGACAAACAGCCTCTCCGGTATCAGGGTCAGAAACGGCATCAAACGCTCTCCCGATGCGAGTAATTGAAAGTTCGTTACGATATGTCTGAATGAATGACGTTGTGCCGTAGTTTGCAAAAATATCGTATGACCAATTGTCATTGATAAAGCCGCGAGCGCCAACTACACCACGGAAAGATGTATGACGAAGGTCATCTTGTCTTGGGTTACCTTCAACATTTCGGCGGCCAATATAAGCGTTACCCAAAACGTCGTCAGTGGTTAATCCGTTTGCACCACAAGTCACATCAAATTGTTGTTGTGATAGTAATGGGTTTGCACAATCCAAAGTAGTTGTTACGAAAAAAGCACCTGATGGAGCAATCTGAGCAACACTACGGTTGTCCATAAAGTTAACTTCAGCATAAACAGTGTGATTGTCATTGATATCATAATGACCTAATGCACCAAATGTTTTACGTACGTCAGGGCGTTGGAAGTAGTTAAGTGGGCCATAGTTGTAGGTAGTTCCGTCACGAGGAACAAATTGGTCACCCTGTACTTTAAAATCATATGACGTTGTATTTCCCAAATTAACATCAGGGTCTGCAACACCATTCAAACCGAAGTCAGTAATACGCCCTTCAGCGATAGTACCAGAGCCCACACAACCTAAAGGAGAACCAGACACGGCACAGGCACTGTAATCACGGCTGCTTTGGCTCACCGCTTGGATATTACGATAACTAGCATACATGGTAACGTTACCACGGCCATCGGCGGTGTTAGCACCTAATAGAACTGAAAAATCATTAGCGTGGCCGTCTTTTACACTACCGTTTGCAAAGTCAAAACCTGAATCAGCAGCTAAACCTTGCATAAATGCATTATCATTGTCGTGTTGATAGAAGCTATGCTGATAATCGAATTGCACGCCTTCGAAATCATCTTTTAGGATGAAGTTAACAACACCAGCAACAGCGTCAGAACCGTATGTTGCAGAAGCACCACCTGTAAGCACTTCAATACGCTCAACCAAGCCCGCAGGGATTTGGTTTACGTCACCGCCTGTACCGCCTGCTAGCGGAGAGCCCGAAGGCATACGGCGCCCGTTAACTAATGTTAATGTGCGGTTTGAACCTAAGTTTCTCAAATCGACCGTAGCAGTACCTGTCGCGCCGTTAGCCGTACCTGAGGTTTGACCGCCGAAAATTTGCGGCATGTCGTTAAGTAAATCTTCTATTCGCGTTACACCACTGACAGCGATATCTTCAGCACTGATTTCAACTACAGGGCTTGCGCTAACAAGGTTGGCTTTTTGAATACGAGAGCCGGTAACTGAGATTTTTTCTACGCTTTGTTGATCGGCAGATGTTTCTTGAGCATTTACTGTAAATGTAGTTAGCGCTGTTGAAGCAGCACCTACAGCAAAAGCTAGACGAACGGACTTCGTCAACTTTGAGTTTGTAAACATGTATGTCTCCCTGGACCACTATATGTGTTTAGTGTTTATTCGCTAATGCGATTTTTTATTAAATAAAGGTAGTGAACCTCACTTGAATAGTATCCAAACAATCTTGCCTAGGTCAATGCTTTAGAACATCTAATACTCAAAAGTTATGAATGAAATACCAGCGCAATAGCAATTAAGTAAATTAATATTTACAAATTTTACAAAAAGGCAGTATTTCTTCGCATTTTCAACAAACAAAAATCACCAAAAAGTATTTGCTTACTCTGCGTAATCTAAAAAATAATGTAGTAAAAGCTTACTCGATACATGTATTTTTCACTTCGCTTAAATTGTTAGATAACAAACCTTGAAACAAACTCTTTCATAAATTTTGTCTTGGTTTATGCTGAAAGCGGTGAAGGTAGAGGAATTCATTCACTTAGGTGAAATTCAATTTGCGTTAAAGGTAAGGTTAAAATGCAATGAAACTTGATGATGATATACACAACTATTATGAACACTTGGTGCTTGAACATATTGCTGAGTTAAAACTGCCCTTGGCAAACGATGATGATTACATTGCGGATTTGTGTTGTTTAGCTTTGAATCAACTTCCACCTAGATATATTCGCTATGAAGTGGATATGTCATTTTACCTAGCGCAAAGTGAGCGCCAGCAAATGGAAATGAATACACAAAATGCCGTCAATAAAGCGATCCGCTTTTTAGACAAAAAGACACGTAAATAAGTGGAAATATAAAATAGAAGTTTATGAGTAGTTGGGTGGCGGTTCTCCAGCCACATTCCGGCACATGAGTCGTCTGCTGCGGCTGCTCCCTTCCGGGCCTGACCGAGTTCACAGAGTATCATTGCGGAGGGACCAAAGAACCACCATAGAAACCTGCCTAAGTGATAAAAACGAGCGCTTAATCACTTAGGCGGCGCATTATGACAAAACTAAATTTAGATGCAAGCCACATCCTTGATATAAGGAGTAATTTGCGACTATTTTTTGAATTTTTCTTCCGCGATTGTATTAGCGACTCTATTTGTGGCTAAGTTTTGTTCATCAGCGCGTTTATACACTTCCATCAGGGTTGCACCAATTTTCTCTAGATGACTCTTTAACGCTTCGTTTGAACTCAACATTTTTTGATGATAAATGTCGATAATCCCCCCTGCATTAATAACATAATCAGGGGCATACAATATGCCCTCGCCTTTTAAAATCTCACCTAAACTTTCTGTCTCTAATTGATTGTTTGCTGCACCAGCAATAACCTTAGCCTTAAGAGTACTAATAGATTGTCGATTGATTGTCGCCCCCATCGCACATGGTGCGACGACATCTACGTCTAGTTTAAGTATTTCATCTGGTGATACGATCTTGGCGTTCAGTTTTTCTTTCGCCCGATTTATTCCTTCAGGGTATATATCAGCGACGAACAGTTCAGCGCCTTCACGATGTAAATGCTCGGCGAGTCTATAGCCAACATGTCCTAAACCTTGAATAGCGATTTTTTTACCTTGTAAGCCAGTACCAAAATAATACTCAACAGATGCTTTTACACCGGTAAATACACCGTATGCGGTAGACGGTGCAGGATTTCCATCCGCCTCCTCGCCAGCAAAATGGTAATTAGCTTTCGTACCAGATATATGCGTTGTCTCTTCGGCCATAATGCGTAAATCAGCGACCGACATTCCAGAATCTTCAGCGCTAATGTATTTACCACTTAAGCTTTCCACAAAACGCCCCATGGCAAGCATCATCTCGGGGGTTTTAATTGCTCGAGGATCACCAATAATCACGGCTTTTCCACCGCCTTGATTTAAGTTGGCCATCGCAGCTTTATATGTCATACCTTTAGATAGCCTGAGCACATCATTGAGAGCCTCATCTGAATTTGCATATGGCCACATCCTACAGCCACCCAAAGCTGGGCCTAAATGGCTATTGTGCACAGCAATAATCGCTTTAAGCCCCGTTTCTTTATCATGGCAAAAAGCAACATGCTCGTGTTCGTCAAATTCGATATGGTCAAAAACAGACATTCTAATATTACTCTAAGTAAGGTATGTGAAACTTATTGATATACTAGCTCAGATCAATGAGGACATGCCTTGCAATGTTAATGTAACAGAATTACTCGGTTGCAATAGTGGCCATAATCCAATAGTTAATATAGGATACATATCCTAATATTCGTGCTTGAAAATGATAAAAATATTCAGCATGCTAGCCGCGAATTTTACTTCGCTATAAATTGAAAAATAATGATGAAATTGGACAAGTTTGACCGCGAAATTTTAAGAGTGATGCAAAAAGACGCTACTGTTTCCATGGCTGAGTTGAGTCAAAAAGTAGGACTATCTCATACACCATGCTGGCGTAGAGTTAAACGAATGGAAGCCGATGGGATAATTCTTCAAAAGGTCACCCTACTGAATAGTAAAAAGCTTAACCTTGGGGTTTCTGTTTTTATCTATGTGACGTTAAAAAATCATGATGGTGAATCGTTGAATGATTTTGAAAAAGCGGTGCAAAATATAGATGAAATTGTTGAATGTCATACTACCAGTGGCGACAAAGATTACTTACTAAAAGTGATTGTCGAAAGTATTGAAGAATACGAGCATTTACTTAAAGCGAAATTAACTCACTTGCCTTTAGTCGATCACCTCAGTTCCACGTTCGCATTAAAGCAAGTCAAAAATACAACAGAGCTACCGATAAAACAACAATAGCCCAAACGCGAATGAAGCAGTGTTACTCTGCTTCATTCAACTGAATCACAATTAATTATCTTGATTGATCACCCCCCGGCGTATTTGGTCTTCTTCAATTGATTCAAACAGCGCTTTAAAATTGCCTTCTCCAAAGCCTTCATTTCCTTTCCGTTGAATAATCTCAAAAAACACCGGACCAATAACCGTATCGGTAAATATTTGTAGCAAAATACCGTCTTTCATCGGAGCCCCATCGATTAAAATACGTTGCGCTTTTAAATCAGCTAGGTTCTCACCATGTCCTGAAACGCGCGCATCCACTCCCTCGTAATAAGTATCAGGAGTATCCATAAATTTGACCCCAACGTTACGCAACGTTTTGACAGTGTGATATATATCCTCAGTAGATAACGCGATATGTTGAATGCCTTCGCCATTGTATTCACGAATAAACTCTTCAATTTGAGATTTGTCATCAGACGATTCATTGATCGGAATGCGAATTTTTCCGCAGGGAGACGTCATTGCTTTGCTGACTAACCCCGTCAACTTACCTTCGATATCAAAGTAACGAATCTCCCTAAAATTCCCTAAGCGCTCATAAAAATTCGCCCATACCGCCATATTGCCACGTTTAACGTTATGCGTGAGGTGATCCAAGGTCAAAAGACCAGCATCACTTTGCTTGACCTTTTCACGCCAATCTGGATAAAAACGGAAGTCCACATCATAAATTGAGTCATCGCCGTATCTGTCAACAAAGTACAAGGTACTTTCACCTATCCCATAAACAGCAGGGATATTCAGTTCCATCGCACCTAAATTTCCTACGAATGCTTTAGCGCCATTTTTCACTGCATGCTCAAAAGCCACTTTGGCATCTTTAACCCTAAAGGCCATTCCACACACACTCGGGCCACGCAGCCTTGCAAACTCTTCTGCCTGTGATGCAGGTTCAGCATTAATAATGAAGTTGATGTCCCCCTGTTTGTATAACCAAACTTGCTTTGATCTATGTTTAGCAACTTCTGCAAACCCCAGGGACGTAAATAAGTTAGCTAAATCATTAATCCCTTTTTCATCTGCAGCGGTATATTCAACAAATTCAAATCCATCGGTGTTGAGCGGGTTGTAGCTGATATCTGAACACATAATATTCTCATTCTTATCTTGTGAAAGGTTTCGTCAAAGCGCTAATAGACCGTAAAAAAACGTTGCTGAATAGAGGGAGAAAGAGAATAGAAATTAGCTTAGAAACGAGCTAAAAGTAACATAAAGTTTACATTACGTTGAAGCCCGCTTTATGCGCCGAGAAACGCCAATATTGGTCGGTATGTTGTCAGCTTTACGCTACAAAGACGTATTTATATCTTTACAGACTTTTTATTGATCCCATAATCACGTAATTTATTCGCAATTGCAGTATGACTAAGCCCGAGCTTTTTGGCTAACAGGCGAGAGCTCGGATAACTTGGATAAAGCCGTTGTAAAATGCTTTTTTCATAGCGTTTCACTTCTTCATCCAGACTACCCTCAAAGTCTTCACTGACAAAACTCATGGCATTCGCGCTTGAAGGAATTTGAATATGTTCCTTACCTAAATCATTACCTTCTAATAAAGATACTGCGCGATAAAGTACATTTTCTAACTGACGCACATTCCCAAACCAAGGATATGCTTGTATATAATCAACGCACGACTTAGTCAGCTTAGGTACTTTGCGCCCAAGCGTTAAGCTGTGCTGCTTTAAGAATGTTTCTGCTAACGGAATGATGTCCATTTTGCGCTCTCGCAAAGGAGGAATTCCTAAACTCAGCACATTCAAGCGGTAATAAAGATCTTCGCGAAAACGTCCTTCTTGTACTAACTGAGCTAAATCTTTTTGTGTCGTACAAATAAAACGAACGTCGACTTTAACCTCTTTAGTGTCTCCCACCCGCCTAAACTTGCCATCTTGCAATACTCTGAGTAATTTCGCTTGAAGTTGTGGCGACATGTCACCCACTTCATCCAAAAATAAACTCCCCCCCTGCGCAAGTTCAAGCAGCCCTTCTTTACCTAAGCTTTGGCCGAACGCGCCCGCCGCATAACCGAAAAGTTCCGTTTCTGCGACATTATCAGGAAGAGACGCACAATTGAGCACTAAAAAGCTTGCATCTTTTCTACGACTCGCTTCATGGCAGGCATGAGCAATCAATTCTTTTCCGGATCCTGTTTCACCATACAGCATAATTGGCCCATCAAGTTCAGCCATACGCTTAGCTTCGCGGACCACCTTTTTCATGATTTTACTTGAGGCTTGAATAGACATAAAACTGTCCAAGGATGCTTCGTGAAACACAGTCAACTGCTGGCCTAAGCGCTGCTCAGACTTAAGAATGAAAACCGCACCAGCCAAAATTGGCTCCCCTCCGGAATCAGGTACCATAACGGGTAAGATATCCGCCAAGTAGTTTTGCTCGATAAAACGCACTTTCTGCGTGAGGCTCGTTATTTTTTTACTTTCCAGCCAACGCGTTGCGTTAAAGCCTTTTACCAATTCGTCAATTTCCACCCCAATGATTGATTCTCGTGCCGTTTCTAAACTGACGGTAACCGCATCGTTAATCAACAATATGCGACCTTTGGTGTCTACGGAAAATACCGGATCAGGTAACGTTTGTAGTAACGCTCGCAATTGGTTTTGCTCACGCTCTAGGGGCATAAAGGGAATCGTTTTTACATCATCAATGCCTTCTATCTTTCTAATTTTTGGCATTAAATGTTGAAACTCTTCGAAATCCATATTTGGGAAACTAAGATAAATCTTGCCCATTTCATTGATTTCGATACCACGCAAGTCCACTTCATGACTAACCAAAATATCAAGGACATCTTGCGTTATCCCTAAGCGGTCCTGACAACTAATTTCCAGACGCATAAAATTTCTTAATTTAAATTAATGTAAAGATATTATTACACAAAGATAGGAAACAGCACACCAAATAAACGGGTTAAGGTGTGTATATTGGTGCGTAATTTCCGTGCAGATTGTTACTAAATGTAAGTGTTACTAGCTGACTGAACTGGATTTTTGTTCAAACTTGGCTGGGTGTAACCCCATGGTTCTCCCCTTTTCAACTAGGCCCATGATGTCTGAATTCGCTAAATCAAACAGTGAAGAAAGCGAGTCAAGCACGTAGTAGACTGGTTGAATTATATCGATACGATAAGGCGTACGTATCGCTTCTAGGGGCTCCATGTTAAGGCGCACCGCTTGCGTATTTTCTAGAGCGTCACATGTCTCTTGAGGTGAAGATAAAATCCCCCCACCATAAATACGTAATCCATCTTGTGTGTTGACGAGTCCGAATTCGACCGTAAACCAATATAAGCGTGCTAAATACTGTCGCTCTTTTGGAGAAGCAGCATAACCAAGTTTGCCATAGGTATGAGTAAAGTGAGCAAATGCAGGATTCGTCAATAGGGGGCAATGGCCAAATATTTCATGAAATACATCTGGCTCTTGTAAATAATCAAACTCTTCTTCGCTACGGATAAACGTGGCCACTGGAAACTGCTTATTGGCCAACAATTTAAAAAACGAATCAAAGTTTATCAAAGCCGGCACTTGCACCACTTCCCAGCCCGTCGTTTTGGCTAAAACTGCGTTCACTTCTGCTAACTGGGGAATACGATTTTCTGGTAGATCAAGTTGTGCCAGCCCTTCTAAATATTCATCACATGCGCGGCCTTTTAACAAACTTTTTTGCTGACAAATGAGTCTTTGCCAGATTTTGTTTTCTTCCTCACTCCAATGAACGATACCGTTTTCGTCTGGTGTATGAGAGGTGTATTGAGATTGCTTAGCCATAATAACAAAACTGCCGTATTTGAGTCATTCTTGAAGCGAAGTCTACCCAAAGTGGGCTAAATCAAAAGACACAAACCAACAACAACAAAATTACAAATCGTAAACATAAAAATACAACGTTTGATCATTAGCACCTCTTTCAAATAAATAAAGTGGCACTATTTCAGTTGTTTATGTAAGTCAGTTAAAATTTTCTTACTAAGCTGATTCAAGCCCGGGCGCTGAACAGATAGCCAAGGAACAGGTCGGCAACTATGGATGGCGTTTAAACCAATACGCGCTGTTAGCACGCCAGCTCCCATGCCTTGTGCAACACGCGTTGATAGCTTACCCGTTAAACTCGCACCTAGCGCATAATTGCCTGCATCAGAGATAATTTCAGCAGCGCCGGCGTAGAGCATATGTCTAAAAACTTGACGAATTAACGCCACCCGCCCCCAATATCCCAAATGTACGCCATAGATCTCACTGACCTGCTGCATCATGCGGATATTGCGCCACAATACAATCGCCATATCAACCAGTGCAAAGGGACTCACTGCAATCATGACACTTGACGCCCCTGCATTGCGCATCACGTTGGCCAGCGCAGCTTGATCTATCTTGCTGATAACTTGTTGCTCAAATAAGCCCAATACCTCAGAATCAGTGTGATGCTCGTCGATACTCTTTTGCCATATTGCAATCTCATTTTCGTATCCACTCGGTAAAGTCTGCGCAATCTCTAAACAATGTTTTTTTGCTAGGCCAATTGCCGGCGTCGAATACAACTCTAAGGATGTTTGGCGCGACGCACTTTGTCGCTTGAGTCGTATTAACCCTCGCCATTCGCTGTATATCGCGCCAGTAATCAATGCCAAAACCGACAAACCAACGCCTAACCATATTCCGCTAAGCCAATCATCACTGAGGTACATATCACGTATAAATAAGCCTATTTCAATGAAACTCGCGACCAGCACCACAACACTTAATACTGTAAAAAATCTGCCCAACCAAGGCTTTCGCTTTGGAGTGATTTTATCCTCATCACGCACGACGTTCTCTTCGAATTCATACTCGTCTTGAGCCAATGCCTGCCAGTCAGCGTCTTGTTCGATAGTGGTTGCTTGTCGAATGGGTTCGCCTGAACTGTCTACATGCTCAGTGCTTAGCACAACTTTTGTTTTTATCTGCGTCGTGTCGGTAGCATCTTGATGTATCGAATTTTGATTCTGCGTACTCATCGTATTTTATCCCCGAGAATAAACTCTAAAACTCTGTCCATTCGAATATGTGGTAATGCCTGATTTTCATCTCTACTTGGCGGCGAAAAGTGTGGAAAGTCAAAGCCCTGCTGATCCCAAAACGAACTGTCAGGGCACTTTGCCGGTACATCTCCCGGAAATAAACGAATGACTTTTCCATCAGCCCCTGTGCCCTGCAAAACTTGAATATCTTGGCCTTTGTGTTCTGTTCGCCCTGCCTGAGAAGCGCGAATTGCGGCTATCGCGGTAGACTCGGTGGATACACCATCAAACTGCATCTGCTTTCTTGCGTTATGCAACATGGAATCCAACAGCTTAACTAGGTTGCTTTGCTGATCGGGTGTCACGTGATCCGCTTTACTTGCAGCGAAGATAAGTTTATCTATTTTTGGTGTAAACAAGCGTGATAAGAGATTCGTTTTTCCATATTCAAAGCTGGTGAGCAGCCAGTTTAATGCGCGCTGCAGATCATCAAAATGTGCTCTACCGTTATTCAATGCTGATAAGCAGTCCACCAAAACTACTTGGCGATCAAAGCGTTTGAAATGGTCTACGTAAAAAGGCTTCACGACTTGCTCTTGATAATGCTCATAGCGATTGAACAGCAAAGCCTGATTGCTTCCTTTGGGACCCCGATTTTGTTTTACTTGAGCAACTTGCTCTTCTGACAATGGAAAGAAATCTAATACTGGAGCTCCCGCTAGCTCCCCTGGTAAAATAAAACGCCCAGGTTGCAATAACTGAAATCCAGCTGCACGACACTTGTGTAAATAATCGGTGTACAGGCTAGCAATATGCTTTAACGCCAATTCGTCCCCTGGCGCTGTTAATTCGAGCGCCTCTCTCGCGAGCAAAAACTCGGCAGATAATGCCTGTCGCTCCGCTGCTTGTAACTCGGATTCACAATGCGCAGACCAAGCTAAATAATCCATATCAAGCAAAGGTAAATCCAGCAGCCACTCTCCAGGGTAATCGGTGATATCTAGCGTAAGCTTGGTATCTTCGCTGATATAACGCGATATTCCTTTATCTTTGCGATATCGGATATGTAACCTCACTTGACTGATCCCTGTCGTCGATTCTGGCCAAACAGGTGGGGCTCCGTTTAGTGCCTGCATCGCATTTTCGTAAGCAAATCGCCGTAAACTTAGGTTAGGTTGCGCCTCACGCTTTACACCAAACAAACGCTCCTCTCTCACAACAGAGAAGAAAGGCAACTCAGCACTGTCGTTGGCCTCTAATAATTGGTTTACAATCGATGTAATAAACGCTGTTTTACCACTGCCGCTTAAACCGGTAACGGCAAGATTAAGGTGTCTGTCGGCAAGGCGAGCTCCTGTTACTTTGACATTTTGCTTTAATTGGTCAATCAGGTGGCTGGTATTTAGCAGTTTCTTCATTGCGACATCCTATTAAGCTAATGAGCGTTCTTGAGCGTTAAGCGCAGAGTAGTTGCACAGGGTAAGTGTCAGATATGGTGGCGAGCAATAAAATTGAAAGGGTACCGGCTTAGCCATGTGCTGCACTATGCAAACCTGGCTTCAGCCGATAACGAATTTATAGGTTGTTAATTTCGCGATTTAATTGATATTGAGCAGACGTCACATAAGTTTCAATTTGTCTTAAACGTATTTCGTTTTTTTCAAAACGTTGTTTAATATCAGCGAATGCTTGTTTAGGGGGCTCCCCTGACTGCCATACTTTAGATTTTACTTTAACTTTTTCTTCTTCATCGTCATTCGAATTTTGCCAACCTTTACCACTTGTTTGCCAGCCCTTGCCACTTGAAGTCGCACTAAACGACTGGCGACCATTACTTTTGTTGTTTCCCCCACCGTGACGAGTTGATTTTTTTTCTAAAATAAACCAAGCAGCAACATAGCTCACTACGACAAATGTACCCGCAGTTAAAAAGAATGCTGACACCACTAAAATGCGCACCAACCATAATTCAATGCCAAAATATTCAGCTACCCCAGCACACACCCCTGATATTTTACCTTTGTCAGGGTCACGCGTTAATTCTCCTCGTGTATTCATACCTTGTTTCTCCACTGGGGTGCCTCAGCATCAAGGATAGATTCTAATGTGTGGATCCTATCTGCCATTTTCTCAGCTTGGTCAGCTAACCCTTGAAGGGTAGCGTATTCTTCATCAGACAATCCCTGGCTAATCTGTTTCTTACTGCGGTAATGCAAAATGAGCCAAATCGGGGCGACAATCACCATAAAAATGATAATTGGCGCAATAATTATCCCAATGATATCTTCCACAGCCTTTCTCCTTTAATCGATATTAGTCTTGGCTTTTCGCTTCATTCGTTTGTTTTTTAACTTTTTTCTTCAATGCAGCAAGTGCATCATCAATTTCGTCATCCGCAGCTAAATCGGCAAACTCATCAGCTAAGGTCTTTTTGCCAAGATCATATGCATCAACTTGAGATTCGAGATCATCAATTTTACGCTCGTACTGCTCAAAACGTCCCATTGCTGCATCCACTTTGCCATCATTCAACGTGCGCTTAATGTCTAAACGAGAGCTGACTGTTTTCTGGCGCATAATAATGGTTTTCTGACGCGCCTTTGCATCCGCGAGTTTATCTTGTAATTGCGTGACTTCGCTTTGTAATTTACTGATTTGTTCATCCACGGCTGCAAGTTCAGCGTTAAGTGTTACCGCATACTCGTCACACTTTTTCTTTTCTTGAAGTGCCGCCCGGGCTAAATCCTCACGATCTTTATTAATTGCAAGCTCAGCTTTATTCTGCCAATCTTGCCCTTCGTTTTGCATCTTATTAATTTGCGCGCTAATTTCCTTTTTATTTGCAATAGTTTTCGCTGAAGCCGAACGTACTTCAACCAATGTATCTTCCATTTCTTGAATAATTAGACGCACCATTTTTTCAGGATCTTCCGCCTTATCTAAAATGGCGTTGATATTTGAGTTCACTATGTCTGTGAAACGAGAGAATATACCCATAGTCTTTACCTCTATATAATGTCAGCTAATGGTGAACAACTAGCATGTGCTGGAAGCTCGTCTTGTTTAGTATTATTCAATAAACAGGCCAACTTAGTGTAATGACTAAACATATGATTTTAAACAAATATTAATTTACTCTCGAGTAACTGAGATCTACAATTATAATTACCTACACCATAAGTTAGTCGATTACACCACTTTTTGAGGATATTGATGAACCGCTACCGCCAACAAGATAATTTGTTAGGACAATCCAATAGTTTCCTCGAAGTGTTGGAGCAAATCTCGCAAATTGCACCGCTCAATAAACCCGTATTGATTATTGGTGAACGTGGGACAGGTAAAGAAGGGGTCGCGGCTCGGCTGCACTTTCTATCAAAACGCTGGGATCAAACCTATTCAAAACTTAACTGTGCAGCATTAAGTGAAAGCTTGCTGGAAAGCGAACTATTCGGTTACGAAGCTGGCGCATTTACTGGTGCAGCTAAAAGACGAGAAGGACGATTTGAAGCCGCAGACAATGGCACACTCTTCTTAGATGAATTGGCTAACACCTCAGGATTAATTCAAGAAAAACTACTTCGTGTTATCGAGTATGGTGAATTTGAGCGCGTTGGCGGTTCAAAAAGTGTCAAAGTTGATATCCGCCTAATCGCTGCTACTAACGAAGACTTACCAGGCCTTGCCCAATCAGGGGAATTTAGAGCTGACTTGCTTGACCGCTTAGCGTTTGACGTTATAACGTTGCCGCCGCTTAGGGAGCGTAAAGACGACATCATGATGCTTGCAGAACATTTTGCTATCAATATGGCTCGCGAGCTAGAGATGGAAGTGTTCAGTGGCTTCACAGAAAGAGCCAAACGTACCTTGCTTGAACATGAGTGGCCGGGCAATATTAGAGAACTGAAAAATGTGGTCGAGCGCGCCGTTTACCGTGCCAATAATCCAGATATCCCGGTGCACAATATTGTCCTTGATCCCTTTGAATCCATATATCGCCCTGCCAGTAGAATGCGCACCAGCGATCGAATCAAAACCCAAGATGCACCTATTCCAGCCACGTTACCTGTTGTACCAGAAACACCCCCACAGGTAAGTGAGCATTACGCGCAAGAAGCAAAAAGCCCCCAACGTTTTCAGTTTCCTGTTGATTTAAAAGAGCTGTCACAAAACTTCGAAATTGATTTAATCAAACAAGCCCTCGCGGATAGTCAATATAATCAAAAGAAAACAGCAGAGAGGCTATCCCTAACGTATCATCAGCTACGAGGTTATTTAAAGAAATATAACTTACTTGATACGCCGCCAGAAGACAGAGAATAAACTGTATGCTTGTTTCTCAGCGACATGCTTCGTGTTTCATCCCAATCACTGTTATGTTAACAGTGATGCTCACTTTAATGGGCTGTAGCCCGGAAAATACCCTTTACCAACAACCAAATGGCATAATTTATTGTTCAGAAGGAAACCCTGCGAGTTTTAACCCCCAGCTAGATACGTCTGGTACCACTGTTGATGTGTCATCCCATCAAATTTACGATCGTCTTTTAGATTTTGATTTGATCACGGGGGAGATTATCCCAGGCCTAGCCAGCAGTTGGATAACCAGTACTGACGGTTTAACGTATACCTTTCAGTTACGCAAAAATATAGATTTTCACAGTACGTCCTACTTTTCCCCTTCGCGCACTTTCGATGCCGATGACGTTATTTTCAGTTTCAATCGATGGCGAGACAAAAATCACCCTTATCATGAGGTGTCAGGCGGACGCTATCCTTATATCAACAGCGTCGGGTTAGGCGATCTTATTAGCGATATTAAACGCATAAATCGATATCGTGTCGAGATTACCCTTGTGCGTCCAGAAAGTTCCTTTTTAGCTAATTTAGCCACGGACTTTTCCATTATTCTATCCGCTGAGTACGCTGCTCAGTTGGCTAAAGCCGGCACGCCTGAACTCATAGATTCCCACCCAATAGGGACGGGGCCGTTTAAGTTTAATAGTTTTCGACAAGATAGATTTGTTCGCTTTGATGCTCACCCACTCTATTGGCGTGAACGTAGCACTACAGAGCAGCTAATATTTGATATTACTCCTTCTAGCTCATTACGTTTGGCAAAATTAATGACCGGTGAATGCGATTCGATGGCGTTTCCGACACACAGTCAATTGGATATTATTCGAAAACGTAAAGAACTCACGCTAGATGAAAAACCGGGCTTGAACGTGGGATTTTGGGCATTTAATACGGCTAAAGCGCCTTTTGATAATCCAGAAGTTCGCCGCGCACTTGCGATGGCTATAGATAAAAATGCGTTGATGGAAGCGATCTATTTCGGCAGTGCAATTCCTGCCACTTCTATCATTCCTCCTTCTTCGTGGGCGTTTCAGCCAGACACTCGCTCTTCAACCTACAATCCCTTAGGTGCAGCTAAGTTGCTTCGTGAAAATGGTGTCGAAGAGGGTTTTAGCATGACGATATGGGCCATGCCAGTTGAGCGGGCGTATAATCCAAACGCCATGAAAATGGCTGAGCTGATGCAACGCTATTTACGTGACGTAGGGATCGACGCCAACATCGTTAGTTATGAGTGGTCGACCTTTCGCGCTCGTTTAAACCAAGGCTTACATGATTCAGTATTAATTGGCTGGTCTGCGGATAATGGCGACCCAGATAACTTTTTCAGGCCATTACTGACTTGCTCAGCGATCGATTCGGGCACAAATCGCGCGCGTTGGTGTTCGAAGGAATACGACAAACTCATTGATCAAGCGCTCACCTACACTAACCAAGAAGACCGCGCTTATTTTTACAGCAAAGCCATCGAATTGATAAACGATGAAATGCCGCTTATGCCCATTGCTCACGCTTTTCGTTATCAAGCTTATCGCGAGAATCTCACAGGGATTGAGATAAACCCTTATGGTGGGATCCAGTTTAGAAACGTGAGTAAGCCATAATGCTTAAAATTATACTACGTCACGCCAGCTTACTTATTTTGACTCTGTTTGTTTTAAGTTTCTTTTCTTTTTCATTAGCGTATTTGTTCCCTGGCGATCCGTTAATCAACCTCACGGGTATTCGAGACAGTTCAGAGCAAGAGTATGCGTTATTAGCAGAGCAGTATGCGATGCACTCTTCATTTATCGTTCAGTATTGGCAATACGTAACGCACTTGTTTACCGGAAACTGGGGGTTGAGTTTTAGCTCTGGCCTCCCCTTGGCAGAAGAAATTAGCCGTTCGTTAGCCGCCAGTGTTGAACTTAGCGCTTATGCTCTTTTCTTTTCTTTTTTGATTGGCTTGCCATTGGGCTTTCTATCAGGGCTTCGGCACCATAAGTTTACCGATTTCACCTTGCTTACCGCGAGCGTTATTGGTTACTCAATCCCGGTCTTTTGGGCTGCGCTGATTGCGATTTTGATTTTTTCAATACAGCTTGGTTGGTTTCCCCTTTCGGGCAGAATTAGCTTACTTTATGACGTTCCATTTGAAACTGGTTTTATCTTAGTTGACATTTTATTAAGTGATTTGCCAGATAAAGAGTTTGCATTTCAAGACGCCCTGCGCCATTTAGTCTTACCCAGTGTGTCAATTGCCATCGTCACATGCACCATAGTGCTGCGTATTACCCGCCGTTCGATAGTAGAAGTAATGAGCAGTGAATATATCCAAGCCGCTTATGCGAGAGGCCTAAGCCCACGACAAGTATTTTTGCGCCATGGAGTAAAAAATGCACTTATTCCTATTTTGCCATTATTGGTTATGCAATTTACCACCTTGCTGACCAACGCCATGATAGTCGAAACGATTTTCTCTTGGCCCGGTATCGGCAATGGTCTTATTCAAGCGATTTATCAACGTGATTTTCCCGCCATTCGCGCTGGTATGTTAGCTGTCTCTGCCTTGGTGCTCACTTTTACCATCACGATTGATATGGTGATCCAAATATTCGACCCTGCGGGCAGAAGGCCAGAAAATGCCACGTCTTAATTTATATCAAGAAGAGTTTTACCCTTCCCCTATACAAAATACGTGGAAAGAGTTTAAAGAGAACCACGCAGCATTGCTCAGCTTATACTGCGTTATCTTTTTTATTTTCCTTATGATTTTTGGTCCGTTTTTAGCGCCATATGATCCGCTTCAGCAAAATATTGAACTACTTTTGGTGCCACCAGCTTGGGATAATAACGGTGATATTAGTTATCTATTTGGTACCGATGGTTTAGGGCGAGATATGTTATCGCGCATCATCTACGGGTGCAGGATGACCTTTGGGATCAGCTTGGTACTGGTGATAATATCCATGCTAATCGGCGTAGCGCTGGGCGCCATGGCAGGAATGAGCAAAGGTCTACGTTCAAGTGTCGTAAATCACTTGCTTGATTCCATCATGGCTATCCCTACCCTGCTGATTGCCATTATTATTATCGCAATTGTAGGAACAGGCCTAGTTAACAGTATGTGGGCTATCTCCCTAGCGCTGATACCACAGTTTATTCATCAAACGCGCGATATTGTGCGCCAAAAAATGAAGAAGGAATATGTACTGGCAGCGCAACTTGACGGTGCTGGTAAAATACACATTTTCTTTAATTCTATCCTTCCTAATATGGCTGAAATGTTGGTCGTTCAAGTTACCTTGGCTTTATCGGTTGCGATCTTAGATATTAGTGCACTTGGCTTTTTAAATTTAGGGGCACAAGCGCCATCTCCAGAATTAGGCGCCTTATTATCAGAGGGCTTAACAACCGCTTATGTCGCCCCATGGAACATCGCATTACCGGGAGCCGCTATTTTCTTTATGATGATGTCAATTAACTTAGTAGGTGACGGTTTGCGCTCTGCCTTACGCTACAGGTTATTACGCTAATGAGCTTATTGGATATCAAAAATCTGACCCTTGAGATTGATTCTCAAAGCGGCTGGATCAAAGCACTAGACAAAATAAATCTCGTCATTAATGAAGGGCAAATTCACGCGCTTGTGGGTGAATCAGGCTCAGGTAAAAGCATTATCGTTAAAGCGATTGTAGGCGCAATTTCAGATCGCTGGCGTATTACCGCTGACCGCATGACCTGGCGCGGACAAGACCTGCTCACCATGTCGGTGCGAGAGCGGCGTAAAATTATTCGTTCTGATATCTCAGTTATTTTCCAAAACCCGAAAAGCTCTCTCGATCCTATCGTGCCCTTAGGCGATCAATTAAAAGAGGTCATACTGGCTACGCGCTTAGAAAAAGGCATGTTCTGGAATCGTGCCAAAGCGCGTAAAAAATACGCTTCTGAACTACTGCACAGAGTGGGCATCAAGGATCATGAAGTCTATATGCGCAGCTTACCTCATCAAATACCGAATGATGTGTGCCAGAAATTCATGATTGCCATGGCCCTTGCTTCGCAACCTAAATTAGTAATTGCCGATGACCCAACCCGAGGAATGGAAATTACCGACAAAAGCCAAATTTTAAAGTTGTTAAGTCGAGTAAATAAAGTACGCAAACTGAGCATTCTTTTTGTGAGCCACGATTTGCTAGCTATTTCCAGTATGGCTGACCATATGACGGTACTGTATTGCGGACAAACAGTCGAAAGTGGACGTATGTCACAACTCCGTAAGCGCGCATTACATCCATACACCAAAGCTCTGTTAGAAAGCGCTCCGAGCTTTCGTACTGATTTACCCCCTAAATCACCACTCAGTTCTTTAGGGGGCACCATACCTACATTTCAACACTTACCCATTGGATGCCGCTTGGGACCGCGCTGCCCCAGAGCACGCAAAGAGTGCGTGAAAGTGCCAGAAGTACGACGCATTCACGAGCATACTTATAGCTGTCATTTTCCATTGCATCGAGATCAAAAGTGAACGATTTACTCTCAGTTGAAAATTTAAGGTTCGATAATTGTCATGGTAAGCGTTGGCAAAACAAAGGCTCAAAGTTTACGCTTGGTCCAGTAAACTTCAGTATTCAAGCAGGGGAGACATTAGCCATTGTTGGGGCAAATGGCTCAGGTAAATCGCTACTTGCGAAGCTATTAGTCGGGCTTGAACAACCAGACAGCGGTTCAATATATCTCAATGAACGGAAATTGGAACAGTATGACAATAAGCACCGAGTGCTTAATATTCGCATGGTATTCCAAAATAGTAATGAATCGCTCAACCCTGGGATCACCCTAGGCTCAATATTAGAAGAGCCGCTAAAGCTTAACACTCGCCTTGACCATCAAGCCCGCACAGCAAAAGTCGAGCAAACGTTGAAACAAGTGGGCTTATTACCAGAACATCGTTTTTTCTACCGTCATATGCTCTCTGACGGGCAACGACAACGCGTTGCATTAGCGCGTGCTATTATACTTAACCCTCAAGTAATTGTTGCCGATGAGCCTTTTGCCGCGCTCGACCCATCAGTACGCTCTCAAACCGTCAATCTATTAATGGAATTACAGCGAGAACTAGGTCTTGGCTTTATTTTTATTTCCCATAATTTGGGGATAGTACGTCATATCAGTGACAAAATTTTAGTCATGAAGCAAGGAAAGGTGGTGGAATCGGGAAAAACTGATGTGATTTTCCATTGGCCAAAAGACGAGTACACCAAGAAGTTAGTTCACGCTCACCAAGCCCTCATAAACGGCCAGAGTTAACGATTAAAGAGCTTAATAGAAAACGGCTTAGAAGATTATTCTTCTAAGCCCTTTTGCGTGATATTGAGCAACTCAACTGCGTCTAACCCACCAAGGCCAACAATATACCTGCGGCAACCGCCGAGCCAAGTACCCCTGCAACATTTGGCCCCATGGCGTGCATAAGTAAGAAATTGTGTGGATTGGTTTCTAAACCCACCTTATTTACCACGCGTGCTGCCATAGGCACAGCCGACACACCTGCTGCGCCAATCAGTGGGTTAATCTTCTCCTTAGAAAATTTACCCAACACTTTTGCCATCAGAATACCTGCAGCCGTTCCCATTGAAAACGCAATGGCGCCCAACCCTAAAATACCTAAGGTCTCTATGGTTAAGAACTTATCCGCTGATAATTTAGAGCCAACCGCTAAACCTAGAAATATCGTCACTATGTTGATTAATTCGTTCTGAGCAGTATTGCTTAAACGATCAACCACGCCAGATTCCTTCATCAAGTTGCCTAAACAAAACATACCCACTAGTGGTGTAGCAGAAGGCAAAAACAAAATCGTCATTAATAATACAGCTAACGGGAAGATGATTTTTTCACGTTTTGAAACCACCCTAAGTTGCGCCATTTTAATGTTACGTTCATCTTCATTGGTCAACAAACGCATGATTGGCGGCTGAATGATGGGCACCAATGCCATATAGGAATAGGCTGCAACTGCGATTGCTCCAAGCAACTCAGGGGCTAGTTTAGAAGCCAGAAATATTGCAGTCGGCCCGTCAGCTCCACCAATAATAGCGATCGCTGACGCATCTTTTAAGGTGAATTCGAAGCCAGGCACTAAATTTAA
This sequence comes from Paraglaciecola mesophila, assembly GCF_009906955.1. Lineage (GTDB taxonomy): Bacteria > Pseudomonadota > Gammaproteobacteria > Enterobacterales > Alteromonadaceae > Paraglaciecola > Paraglaciecola mesophila_A. Next base: position 4,526,627 of record NZ_CP047656.1, on the reverse strand, counting down.
GGCGATTGCACCGAACAAGGTCCCGAAAATACCAAACTGAGCAGCAGCTCCTAGAAATAACATTCTAGGGTTGGCGATCAACGCACTGAAATCGGTCATTGCCCCTACTCCCATAAAGATGAGTAACGGAAATACGCCCGTTTCAATACCCACATAGTATATGTAGTAAAGCAGGCCGCCTGGTTCACTAAACCCAGCTAAAGGAATATTGGTCAAAATGGCACCAAAGCCGATGGGCACTAACAGTAAAGGTTCAAACTTCTTGACGATTGCTAAAAATAATAACAAACACCCCACGGCCATCATTACGATTTGGCCCATCTCAAAATGAGCTAACGAGGTACTTTGCCAAAGTAAGGCGAGCTTATCCATAAACGTTCCCTTACCCCAATGTCAACATCGTTTGCCCAGACTGCACTGCATCACCTTCTTTGACCAAAATATCAAGGATAGTACCGCTGGCTGTTGAGCGTATTTCTGTCTCCATTTTCATGGCTTCCATAATGACAATGACGTCACCTTCGCTGATCGTATCACCTGGGCGAACAAGCAATTTAAACACATTCCCAGCAAGTGGGGCTGCCACCTCTTCACTACCAGCTGATGCAACAGGTGTAGCAGTTGCAGTTTGTGCACTTGTACTACTATCCGCAACTTGTATGTCAGTTAGCGCGCCACCTTGTGCAACCTCCACTGCGTATACTTTGCCATCAACACGCACAGAATAAGACTCTGTTGCTTTAGTAACACCGGTGTTTTGTGCAGGCAAGCTAACCGTTTCTTCACCTGTAGGAGCGGGTTCAAATGCATCTGGATTATTGCGATTTTTAAGAAACTTTAAACCGATTTGCGGGAACAACGCATAGGTCAGCACATCATCAATTGCGTTGTCTGCCAATGTAATACCTTGCTCTTTAGCCTGAGTTAATAAATCGTTTTCTAAGGTGGCTAGTTCATCGTCTAACAAATCGGCTGGGCGACACGTAATAGCCTCTTTTCCATCCAGTACCCGCCCTTGTAACTCGCTGTTAACTGGTGCTGCGGTGGCGCCGTACTCACCTTTTAACACGCCTGCTGTTTCTTTAGTGATACTTTTATAACGCTCACCAGTTAAAACATTAAGCACTGACTGGGTGCCAACAATTTGTGATGTGGGGGTAACAAGAGGAATAAAGCCAAGATCTTCTCGCACTCTAGGGATTTCTTTTAGTACTTCATCTAACTTATCTTGAGCACCTTGCTCTACCAGCTGAGATTCCATGTTGGTCAACATACCGCCTGGCACTTGCGCCAGTAGAATACGCGCATCAACGCCTTTTAGGCTGCCTTCAAATTTCGCATATTTTTTACGTATGTCTCTAAAGTACGCAGCAATTTCAGCCAGTAAAGGCAAATCCAGTCCAGTGTCTCTAGGGGTATCTTCAACAATTGCCACCATGGTTTCAGTGGCACTGTGACCGTAGGTCATGCTCATGGATGAAATAGACGTATCAAGAATATCAATTCCTGCGTCAATCGCTTTCTGATAGGTTGCAGTGCTTAGACCGGTAGTAGCATGACACTGCATAGCAATTGGCACGCTCACGGTCTCTTTGAGGCGTGTTATCAACTCTTCACATACATATGGCTTAAGTAAACCAGCCATATCTTTAATGCAAATAGAGTGTACACCTAAATCTTCTAACTGCTTTGCCATATCTAGCCACAAAGGCAAAGAGTGAACTGGGCTAACTGTGTATGAAATCGTACCTTGGGCATGTGCGCCTACTTTAATCGCGGCTCCAACAGCTGTTTTTAAGTTACGTATGTCATTCATCGCATCAAAGATGCGAAATACGTCAACACCGCTTACGTGCGCGCGCTCCACAAATTTTTCAACTACGTCGTCAGCATAGTGACGGTAACCTAGTAAGTTTTGCCCGCGCAATAGCATTTGCTGCTTAGTATTAGGCATAGCTTGCTTGAGTAAACGAATACGCTCCCATGGATCTTCACCTAAATAACGTATACAGGAGTCAAAGGTCGCCCCGCCCCAAGTTTCCAGTGACCAGTACCCGACCTGATCAAGCTTGGCTGCAATAGGCAGCATATCTTCAATGCGCATACGTGTTGCAAGTAATGATTGGTGTGCGTCACGCAGCACCACGTCCGTGATGGCTAATGGTTTTGACATCTTGGCTTCCTATTTATCAAAAGTAAAAATTTTAATGTTGGCGACGGTATTGGTCGACAGCCGCTGTAATGGCAGCAACCACTGGCGCTGATATACCTGACTGATTCGCGGCAGAGGGAGGGCGGCGACTAGGTTGAGCCGCAGGCGTGATTTCCGTTTCAGGGAATTTAGCGCAAACCCACGCAATAAAATTGACCGCACCAATTAACAAAGTCAGAAACAGAAAAACCACAGACATACCCACTAAAAGGAGCATGCCAGCTTCAAGTAATAACGACATCACATCAGGTTGCATAGTTAGTATTTCTCCGATAACTGACAAAACGACCCGATAAGTACCATGTGCACTGGAATAACACAACTTTTACAAGCTGTTAAAAATGCATAAAAAATAAGAATTAATTCATTTTTATTGCATTACTATCCAAAAAAACAGCAAGTAGTGCTAAGCAACTAGGGAGTTATAGGTAGATATCAACGTAATATGCTTTCGTCATAGAGGATATATATGCAACAGAAAAATAGTCTAGGCAAAAAAAAACCCACTAATAATAGTGGGTTTTTCGTATTGGCGCGCATGGAAGGATTCGAACCTCCGACCGCCTGGTTCGTAGCCAGGTACTCTATCCAGCTGAGCTACATGCGCATAACAGGGTAATTTAATATTAGACTAATATATTAAACTTAATGATGGCGCGCATGGAAGGATTCGAACCTCCGACCGCCTGGTTCGTAGCCAGGTACTCTATCCAGCTGAGCTACATGCGCAAAATCGTTACGAATAAAACATTTTAGGGTTTCTACCCAGTTTTATTCAAGCTTAATTCCTTTAGTCTAAGCTTCTTAATAATCTTATGATTATCGTTTAAGTTATGGCGGAGAGGGAGGGATTCGAACCCTCGATACGAGTATTACGTATGGTTCCTTAGCAGGGAACTGGTTTCAGCCACTCACCCACCTCTCCGGAAAACCGCAAAATTGTTGCTACCGATTTATTCGCTGCCGACATATTATGTCAAAACATAATGCATCTGACAAAGGCCTTATTGACTAAACTTCCTTAGCATTGGAAGCGCCTTCCACCGTTTGGTGTGTCTCCTAAATCTGGAGCCGAAGTTTACCGACACGCAGGAGTAAGTCAAACACTTTTTATAAAGATCTATACTGCTTGCTGGTATTTTAAGCTGTTCGTACAAAAAGCGTCACAAACGTATGATAATTCGTCGCTAAAATACGGTTTTTTGGGAAATGTGACCTCAAATTTCTTGCATAAAAAAAGCTGGGTTAACCAGCTTTTTTTATTAGAAAAGTAAATTTAATTATCATCATCTGATGATGATTGATCATGCCCTGCCAACTGACCATTTTTTTCAGCCTGAATTCGCATGTAAATCTCTTCTCTGTGCACAGATACTTCTTTAGGTGCGTTAACACCAATTCTTACCTGATTACCTTTTACCCCTAATACCGTTACTGTGACTTCGTCACCGACCATTAAGGTTTCACCAACACGACGGGTCAAAATTAGCATTCTTTAGCTCCTTATCCGTTTATAAAAATAATCCCTAATTTAAAACTAGCGTATCCCTTTGAAATAACCAAAGAATTACACACTCGACGCTTCCTTATTTTTGTTGTCACTGCAAAAATTCGTCGATATAACGTTTATAACCTTTCTTGCAACCACCCATTAACTGAAGCAATTGCACTGTCTAAGTTTTCAGGTTGAAAACCGCCAGCTTGCGCCATATCAGGGCGTCCGCCGCCTTTCCCACCTACTTGCTGAGCAACAAAGTTGACTAACTCTCCGGCTTTCACTTTTTGGGTTAAGTCTTTTGTTACACCAGCAATTAAACTCACCTTATCGCCAGTAGCAACACCCAATAGAATAACGCCACTGCCGATTTGATTTTTTAGATCATCTATCATGGTGCGTAACGCCCCACTTTCAATGCCTTGTACATGATAAGACAGCACTTTTACCCCATTAATTTCATTTATCTGAGATAAAAGGTCACTTCCTGCACTATTTGCAATTTCTTGCTTAAGTTTCGTCACTTCCTTTTCAAGCGTTTTGGTTTGCTCAATAAGTTGAAAAACCCGATCGCCTACCGTGCTCACATCAGTTTTTAAGACCGCACTGATAGAAGTTAGTTCGAAAGCTTGTTGTTGAACATATTGCAACGCGGTTATTCCGGTAATAGCTTCTATCCGTCTTACGCCTGAGGCAATACCACTTTCGGATATAATTTTAAACAATCCAATATCCCCCGTGCGCTCAACATGCGTGCCGCCACATAGCTCCATTGAAAATTCGCCCATGGACACCACGCGAACATCATCATCGTACTTTTCACCAAACAGCGCCATTGCACCCGCTTCTTTCGCTTGTTCTAAACCCATAAGCTGAGTTTTGAGCGCATGGTTAGCAAGGATTTGCTCATTGACCATGGTTTCAACCGCTAATACCTGTTCTTTAGACATGGCCTCATAATGAGAGAAGTCAAATCGCAATCGCTCAGCCTGAACCAATGAACCTTTTTGATTTACATGCTCTCCAAGCACAGATTTAAGGGCTGCGTGCATGAGATGTGTTGCGCTGTGGTTAAGCTTGATGGCGTGGCGGCGAGCGCCGTCAACATTCGCTTGTACACTATCGCCCACCTTCAATTGACTCAACGCAGCGCCCTTGTGCGCAATCGCTTTACCTAATTTAACGGTATCTTGTACCTCAAAGCCGCCAGTCCCCATTACTAGGGTGCCTGTATCACCTGCTTGCCCACCGGCTTCAGCGTAAAACGGGCTTTCATCGAGAATGATGGTTCCTTCCTTTCCAGCTGCTATTTCGCCTACCGATTGCCCTTGAACAAAAATCTCTTTTATTTGCGCCGTGTTTTGTTCTAGCTCATACCCTACAAAAACAGACTCCAAATCACTACGCAATTGCTCGTTATAATCTAAATCAAAATTACTGGCATTCTGAGCACGTTTACGCTGTTCTGCCATTGCCTGAGCAAAGCCCTCTTCATCAATGCTTAAGTCTTTTTCTCGAGCCACGTCGTTAGTTAAATCTGCCGGAAAGCCGTACGTATCGTATAACTTAAATACCAGTTCACCAGGAACAACGTCCCCTTCAAGTTCGCTTAATGCATCATTTAAGATCAGCATTCCTCGTTCTAATGTGCGCGAAAACTGCTCTTCTTCAACTCTTAGTACTTTTTCGATTACTGCCCGTTGCTCGTTCAATTCTGGGTATGCGTCGCCCATTTCAGTTGCCAAAGCGGCGACTAATTTGTAGAAGAATACCCCTTTAGCACCTAGCTTATTGCCGTGACGCACGGCACGGCGAATAATACGACGCAATACGTACCCTCGACCTTCATTCGATGGCATAACGCCGTCTGAAATAAGGAAGCTGCAAGAACGAATATGGTCTGCCACTACGCGTAAAGATTTGTCTTCTAAGCTAGAAGTACCGACAATTTCGGCGGTAGCTTTTATCAAGTTTTGGAAAATATCAATTTCATAGTTGCTATGCACATTCTGCAAAATGGCCGATATACGCTCCAACCCCATGCCTGTATCAATAGATGGCTTAGGTAAAGGCAGCATGTCACCGTTGGCTTGGCGATTAAATTGCATGAAAACCAAGTTCCAAATTTCGATAAAGCGATCGCCATCTTCTTCAGGTGAGCCAGGAGGTCCGCCCCAAATGTGTTCACCATGATCATAAAAAATTTCGGAGCAAGGACCACATGGTCCAGTATCTCCCATGGACCAAAAATTATCTGAGGTAGCAATACGAATAATTTTTTCTTTTGGTACACCAATTTCGTTATGCCAAATATCAAATGCTTCGTCATCTTCTGAGTAGATAGTCACCAATAGCTTTTCTTTCGGTAATTTCAATTCTTGCGTCAAGAATGCCCAAGCGTACGCAATAGCTTGCTGCTTAAAATAGTCACCAAAACTAAAATTACCCAGCATTTCAAAAAACGTATGATGACGCGCTGTGTAGCCAACATTTTCTAAATCATTGTGCTTTCCGCCAGCCCTAACACAGCGCTGAGACGATGTGGCGCGAGTATACTTACGTTGCTCGGTACCTAGGAATACATCTTTAAATTGGTTCATCCCGGCGTTGGTAAAAAGCAACGTTGGATCGTCGCTAGGAACCAGAGACGAACTGGAAACTTTTTGATGCCCTTTATCCGCAAAAAAGTTTAAAAAGGCTTGCCGAATTTGCGCTGTGCTCTTACTCATTAATGATCCTGAAACAACATTTATAGACTTGAGGGTAAAAATGGCCTCAAAAGGCCATTTTTACTATTTATTAATCGGCAAAGATAGCATGATTCTTGTCGACTTGTTAAGCACTTCACCGCACTTAGCGTACGCTTTTCAAGGCTCGAATTTGTTCATGACTAAAGCCTCGGTATAACAAAAAGCGATTGCGTTTTTGTTGTTCATGCCAATCTTTTGCAGGCTTGTTACCAAACTTTTTCTGAGACACCTCCAATGCCAGTGCGTCCCAATCGACGTTCTGCTCTGTAATAGCTAACTCTATCAATTCCGGCTCAATGGCATGTTGGCTTAGCTCATTGCGGATCAATTGTTCGCCTTTGCCTTTCGATACCCGACTGCGCACGATCATTTCGGCATAACGTAAATCGCTTTGTATATCGGCCTGACTAAATTGGGAAATACGATGTTCACACAATGCTCTTTCGTATCCTTTTGCAAGCAATTTTTTCAAAAGTTCATGGCAGCTATGTTCACGCATAGATAAATATTTAGTAATACTATATTTAATGTTCTTACTGTCGTTATCTGTCATATCAGGTAATATAATCTCCCAAAGAAGGGTTTCTGTAGGGTGTTATGCGCCAAATATTTAATTTTAAATTTCTAAGCGGCATAGAGCAAATAGACAGTGACTGTTGGGATGACATCGCCATTAATAGCGATCCGTTTCATCAATACGCTTTCATCGAAGCACTTGAACGCTCTAAATCAGTAGAGTCTAAAACTGGCTGGCACCCTCAACATCTGACAATTTATCAGAATAAAGAGCTGATAGGCATTCTTCCTTTGTACACAAAGAACCACAGTTATGGGGAATATGTATTTGATTTCGCTTGGGCGAACACATACCGCGAATATGGCTTAAATTACTACCCTAAATTGATTTGTGCTATCCCTTTTACGCCGGTCACTGGGTCACGTTTAATGCTCAAACCGGGTATTGACGAATCTTCGTTGGTTCCTCAATTATGTAAAGAAATTCAAAAATATATATCGCAACTGAGGCTGTCGTCTATGCATTGGTTGTTTGTGCCTGAAACCTTAAGTCGTTCCCTTAACAGCCAACAACACATGACTCGCAGAGCAGTCCAATTTCAATGGTTTAACCGCAATTATCACAGTTATGATGATTTCTGTTCCACATTAACCTCTAGAAGAAGAAAATCAATTCGTAATGAGAGACGTAAAGTCATAGAACAAGGTGTACAAGTGGAACGGAAATTTGCCGAAAATCTCACTCATGAAGATATTGAGTTTTTCTATCAGTGTTACCAACAAACCTATTTAAAGCGAAGCGGTCACAAGGGCTATTTGAATCGAGATTTCTTCAACCGTCTTTATTACACTATGCAAAAGAATATCATGTTGGTTCTGGCTAAACGCAATGATAAGCCAATAGCAAGTGCCCTTTATTTATATGACGATAAACAACTTTATGGCCGTTATTGGGGAACAATGGAGGATGTGAACAACCTACATTACGAATGCTGTTATTATCAAGGAATCGAATTTTGTATTGAACAAAATATCAAAACGTTCAACCCCGGCACACAAGGTGAACATAAGATCCTGCGAGGCTTTGAGCCAATATATTGCTATTCAAACCATTGGTTGGCTGAACCCGCATTTCACGACGGTGTAAAACGCTTTCTTAAACAAGAAGACGCCGGAATAGTAACCTATAAACAAAATGCCACAGAATTGTTGCCATTTAAATCAATCGAAGATCAAGATAACTAGTTCAACACCCCCTACGATTAAAGGGGCGTGATAGCTCTCTAAGGCTTATGCCAAACCAACATGAAATTATTGGCCGGCATTGGATGTTGCTCCACAAGTTCGAGTGTACCTGCCCACAGCGTTAGCTCTGCAATATCTCGTATGCCGCCACAGCCTTCATTCAACAAATGTTGATTAAAATCGTGGTTACTTTGACTGGTAAACTCCCCATCGATAGTGAAAGGCCCATACTGACAAAACACACCACCTGAGGGTAACGTTTGTGCCACAACCTGCATCATTTCTCGCGCTTCGCAGGGCTGCATGATATGCGTCGTGTTTGCGGTATAAACACAATCTACACCGGTTACAGGCCAGTCATCAGTGCCAATTTTGAACGCCAATGGCTGACGTAAATTTGATGCGGGTGAATCAGCAAGCCATGCCTTAATACTTGGGTGATTCAATGTTAAATCACTGGTTTGCCATATTAAATGCGTTAACTCTGGTGCAAAATACACCGCATGCTGCCCTGTACCAGAACCAATTTCGAGCAAATGCTTTCGTCCGACTAATGCCTCTTTAAGCACGGATAAAATTGGTACACGGTTGTTTTCGCATGAAGGGCTAAAACGTTTTTCACTCATGACTGACCTTCAACTTTTACTCGTTTGGTTAACTGGAATGCACTAATTTTCGGCTTAAGCACAGCTAGCACATTTTCTCTAGGCATTTAAATTTGGCCCTAACCATTTTTCAGCTTCTAGCTCAGACCAATTTTTACGTGTCGCGTAATCAAGTAATTGATCCCTTTGGATTTGAGCAACTGCGAAGTAACGCGCATCAGGATGAGAGAAATACCAACCTGAAACGGCCGCTCCGGGCCACATTGCGTAACTTTCCGTCAGTTTCATTCCGGTATGCTTTTCAGCCTCAAGCAAATCCCAAATAGCCTGCTTTTCTGTATGTTCAGGGCATGCAGCATAACCTGGAGCAGGACGAATACCTTGATACTTTTCGCGAATAAGCTCTTCGTTACTCAAAGACTCATCTGCCGCGAAGCCCCAAATTTCTTTACGCACTTTTTCATGTAAATACTCGGCAAACGCTTCGGCTAGGCGATCTGCCAAGGCTTTAACCATAATACCATTGTAATCATCGCCATTATCGATGTAACTCTGAGCTAATTCATCCTCGCCTATCCCAGCGGTAACAGCAAAAGCGCCAATATAATCAGCTTTATGTGACGCCTTAGGTGCGACAAAGTCACTTAAACAATTGTTAAACCCTTTAGCCTTTTCTGTTTGCTGACGCAGGTGATGACAAACCTCTTGTACTTCTTGGCGCTGTTGATTGGCATAAACTTCAATATCATCACCGACGCTATTGGCTGGGAATATTCCCATCACGCCTTTGGCTTGTAGTTTTTTACTGGTACATAAATCATCTAGCATAGCGGTCGCATCATCAAAGAGTGATTGAGCCTCTTTGCCCACCACTTCATCTTGTAAAATTCGTGGATACTTCCCCGCCAATGACCATGTTAAGAAGAAAGGCGTCCAGTCTATATATTCGCGCAGCTCAGCCAAATCAACGGATACTGTTTGAACACCGAGTTGCTTAGGTACAGGAGGAGTATACTGGCTCCAGTCAAAATCAAAGCCGTTAGCACGCGCTTGCTCAAGCGTAACTGGGCGACTACGCGGTTTTTTACGCGCGTGCTGCTCTCGCACCACTTTATATTCTTTCGATAACTGCTCGGCGTAAGCTGGACGATGTTCTTTTGAAATTAACTTCTGACAAACCCCTACCGCCCGGCTAGCGTTAGGCACATACACCACAGGTTGGTCATAATTCTGTTCAATTTTGACCGCGGTGTGCGCTTTAGATGTCGTTGCACCGCCTATTAATAATGGTAAATCCAGACCTAGGCGTTGCATTTCTTTGGCGACATAAACCATTTCATCTAAAGATGGGGTAATCAAACCGGACAACCCGATCATATCGACGTTTTCATCTTTGGCGACTTGTAAAATTTTAGCGCAGGGCACCATCACCCCTAAATCAATAATATCGAAGTTATTGCATTGCAGTACTACGCCCACAATATTTTTACCAATATCGTGTACATCCCCTTTCACTGTCGCTAACAGAATTTTACCGTTTGAGCTGCCGACTTCTTTTGTCGCTTCAATAAAAGGGTTTAAGTAAGCCACCGCTTTTTTCATTACCCGTGCAGATTTAACCACCTGGGGCAAAAACATTTTGCCTTCGCCAAATAAATCGCCCACTACGTTCATGCCGTCCATTAACGGCCCTTCGATAACGTGTAACGGTTTATCCGCTTCTTGACGAGCTTGTTCGGTATCTTCATCGATATAATCAGTGATACCGCGCACAAGTGCATGTTCTAAGCGTTTATTTACCGGTAATTCTCGCCACTCTAAGTTTTCTTTTACTTGGGCCTTACCGTCACCTTGGTATTTAGGGGCAAGTTCTAATAGGCGATCGGTGGCATCTGGGTGACGATTAAGGATCACATCTTCAACCGCTTCCTTTAGCTCGCTTGGGATTTGGTCGTACACCTCTAATTGCCCAGCGTTCACAATGCCCATGTCCATGCCCGCTTTTATCGCATGAAACAAAAATACAGAATGCATGGCTTCCCGTACTGGGTTATTACCACGGAATGAGAACGACACATTCGATAAGCCACCGGAAATGTGTGCATGGGGCAGGTTTTGCCTAATACGGCGCGTAGCATTGATGAAGTCCACGGCATAGTTATTGTGCTCTTCAATGCCTGTTGCCACCGCAAAAATATTTGGATCAAAAATAATGTCTTCAGGTGGAAAACCAATTTTTTCGGTTAATAATTGATAGCTACGCTGACAAATTTCAAATTTACGATCTTCTGTGTCTGCCTGCCCTACTTCGTCAAATGCCATGACCACTGTTGCCGCACCATACCGTTTAAGGAGCTTGGCTTGATGCAAGAAGTTTTCTTCACCTTCTTTTAAGCTAATAGAGTTGACGACGGCTTTACCTTGAACGCACTTTAAGCCTGCTTCAATAACTGACCATTTTGACGAATCAATCATGATGGGCACCCGAGAAATATCGGGCTCAGAAGCAATCAAATTTAAGAAACGGGTCATAGCCGCTTCGGAGTCCAACATGGCTTCATCCATATTGATGTCAATAATTTGTGCGCCATTTTCTACTTGCTGGCGAGCAACATCGAGTGCTTTTTCAAAATCACCTTCTAGGATCAGGCGTTTGAACATGGCTGAGCCGGTAACGTTAGTACGCTCGCCAACATTAATAAAAGATGCACTTGCTTGGGTCATAGGTTACTCAGTTTACTTAATTTTAATCACTTTCTACGTTATTTAGCAGTACGGACTATCTGCTCAATAGCACTGCCTTGCGCCAATTTTTTGTTTTAATGTACAAACGGTTCTAGCCCTGACAGACGAAGCTTTATTTCATGTTGAGGAACCACGCGCGGGGCAATACCTTCAACCGCTTGGGCAATCGCAGCGATATGCTCTGGCGTTGAGCCGCAACATCCCCCAACGATATTCACAAGGCCCGCCTGCGCCCATTCACGAATATGCTCAGCCATCTCATCGCTTTCAAGATCATATTCGCCGAACTCATTCGGCAGTCCCGCGTTAGGGTGAGCAGACACTAAACATTCGGCAACAGTAGAGACTTCATCAACGTATTGGCGCAGTAAATCAGGCCCTAAAGCACAGTTTAAACCAAACGAAAACGGACTCGTATGGCGCATCGAATAATAAAACGCTTCAGCGGTTTGACCAGATAACGTGCGTCCTGATGCATCAGTAATGGTACCTGAAATCATGATCGGTAAGGTTTTGCCTAGCGATTCAAAAACCGTATCAACAGCGAACAAAGCGGCTTTCGCATTCAGGGTATCAAAGATGGTTTCGACCATAATTAAATCAACGCCCCCTTCAATTAAACCATGTGTCGCTTCTACGTAGGCTTCAACTAATTCATCAAAGGTCACATTACGTTCACCTGGGTCATTCACATTAGGTGAAATAGAGGCCGTTCGACTTGTTGGCCCCAGCACTCCAGCAACAAATCGTGGTTTTTCTGGGGTCTGAGCGGTGAATTTATCAGCGGCTTTACGGGCCAACTTTGCTGATTCAACGTTTATTTCTTTGGCCAATGATTGCATGTTGTAGTCAGCCATGGATATCGTTGTGGCATTAAAGGTGTTGGTTTCAATAATATCTGCACCAGCAGCAAAGTATGCACAATGAATATTATAAATGGCCTCTGGTTGGGTGAGAGTAAGCAAATCATTGTTGCCCTTGACATCACTGTGCCAGTCAGCAAAACGTTCACCACGGTAGTCATTTTCTTGGAAATCATGGGCTTGGATCATAGTGCCCATAGCGCCATCTAAAATAAGAATACGCGATTTCGCAGCGCCGATTAATGCTTGTTCTGAGGATACCCTTGACACATTTTTTCCTTTAAAACTGATATTAAATTGCTCTAACCTTTGTTCGACAAAGATGCCAAATCATAAGGCGTATTCTGATAAACGTAGTAGTTTAACCAATTGGTGAACAGCAAACTACCATGAGCGCGCCACGTCACCAAAGGTGACTTACTTGGATCATTATCCGGATAGTAGTTTTCTGGCATATTTGGCCCTAAGCCTGCTTTTACATCACGCTTATATTCCTGATCCAATGAGTCTGGATCGTATTCTGGGTGCCCAGTGACAAAGACTAATCGCTTGTCATCGGACGCTACTATATAAGCTCCGGTTTTTTCCGAACTTGCTATTACACTAAGCCCAGGTACTGACTCATAGTCAGCTACGCTTATTTCACCATAGCGAGAATGAGGCGCATAAAAAACGGGATCAAAGCCACGCATTAATTCATTGTGTTCATCTTGAACTTGGTGAGCAAATATACCACTGAGTTTTTCATCACGTAGACGGCGATTTTTACCATGAAAGTGATACAAAGCCGCATGCGCTGCCCAGCACGAAAATAACGTAGATTGCACATGGCGTTGGGCCCATTCAAGTACGACCTTCATTTTCTCCCAATATTTTACCTTGTCATAATCTAACAATGCCAAAGGCGCACCTGTGACAATCAAACCATCGTATTGCTTCTCTGCCACATCATCAAAATTATGATAAAAGGCTTTCATATGAGACTCTGGCGTATTTTTCGGCGCTTGATTATCAATGCGGATCAGGTCCACATTGATTTGCAATGGCGTATTCGATAACAAGCGCAAAAACTGCACTTCGGTTTCCATCTTGTTTGGCATTAAATTCAAGATACCTACTTCCAGCGGACGAATATCCTGCATAGCAGCACGATCGGTATCCATCACAAAAATATTTTCACTATTTAAAATGCTTTGTGCAGGTAATTCAGTAGGAATTCGAATGGGCATAGTGACTCCAAGATGTGTTGAGGTACGCTAAATTTGGAGCAAAACGTGTTGAATGTCAACTTCTTTACGTCTAGACGTCTAAACGTACACACCGCCTTAATTGGCTAATATAACCTTAGAGTATGGCTGGGCACCAATAAATATGACTAAGCTGATAATGATCAGTAGAAGTAGAGAGCGAATATGGATAAATCGAACCTGCCATGGGGTCAGGGTTATGAAGATATGTTTTAGGGATGGAACGTGATGAATGGGAGACAGATAAACAGTCCGATGCGTGTTTTACTATTCTAATAAAAAAGACCAGACCAGCATCGGCAATATGGACAGCGCGAAGGCCACTAATAAAGGCGCACGTATTATGATGATTGCTTGTGTAAGTTATAGATGAGCTCTGCTTCTGCTTTAGGCATATCACACTCGCGCATCAAGTCTTCAACCGAATAGCCACTTGCCACCAGTTTAGCCGCTTGTTGGTATAAACGGCTCTGAGGATCTTGGCTAGCCAGTTGCTCCTGTTGGCTCACTGTTTGTTTCACCGCGCTAACAAGCGCTTTAATTTTGTCGCCCATACCGATACTACCCACACGAACTTCTTGCAGTTCCTGTTGGTTAGCCAGCAATTGCTCTTCGAGAGTCGCTAGCTGTTTTTGTTGCTGCACGTTTTGCTCTGTTAATCGCGCAATTCGTTTGACTAAAACCGAGAATGCTCCGATAAACAGCAAAATAGCAATCACAAAGGCTAGGTAAATCAAATGACTTATTTCCACAATTGCGTCCAGATCAGTTAAGTGCAAAACAATGAATTAAATATTGGTTAACTCTTCCCACTCTTCATCGCTTAAAAGTTTATTCAAGTCCACTAGTATCAACAATTCACCGTCACGGTTACTCACGCCTTGAATAAACTTGGCGCTTTCTTCTGTACCGACATTGGGGGCACTGTCAATTTCAGATGAGCGCAAATATACCACTTCAGCAACGCTATCAACCAATATACCAACCACCTGTTCATCCGACTCAATAATCACGATACGAGTATTATCCGTCACATCCGAAGGCGCTAAACCGAAACGGGAGCGCGTGTCGATAACCGTAACGACATTTCCTCGCAGATTTATGATCCCTAGCACATACTCAGGAGCACCGGGAACAGGCGCTATCTCAGTGTGACGTAAAACCTCTTGCACCTGCATAACATTAATACCATAAGTTTCTTCGCCTAACTTATAGGTTACCCACTGCAAGACTTCGTCGTTACGGTCAGTAGAGGTGTTGTTCAATGCTTTATCATCACTCATTTTTGTCACTCCAGCATATAGTGCTAGTTGTCATTACTATTCATGCCTCGCTGTAAAAGCCTAATGAGTTGCTTTACATTTACCAAGGCACACATCTTTTTCTTTATCATACCGCTAAGCCAAACACGGTTTCCGTCAAACCTTCGCCATTTTACATCATCTGGTTGCAAAGTAATGGTGTCAATAATACGTTCACACGCCAAGCCCCAACCACTATCATCTAACATGATAAGATATTGATTTTTAGCTGAATCTGCCAGTTTTTCATTGCATTTATCCGGCATCACCCACATGGCGGTGTCCACGACATTCATCTTTTCATCACGGTGTAACATCACACCCTTAAACCAATTGGGTTTTCCAAAGATCGGAGTGACCTCTGTCAATTGATGAATACCGCCTAACTCGGTTAAAGGCAGCGCTAGAGATAGTCCCGCAACTTCAAAAATTAACGTCTGAAAAGGTTCGGTGTAAATACCAGTGTCTTGCGCTATATCGTTTTCGAGTTCTTTGGTTGTACTGGTTACTTCGCGTTGTGTGTCCTTTTCCTCTTCAACATCCGGTTCATCACTTAGCTCTGGGAGAACTAAAGGCTGGTCTACTGGCTCAACCGCCGCCTCTTTAACCCCAACGGCACTATCACTGTCGGCAATGATATTGCTCTGTTGCTTGGACAACTCTCTTTGTTTTGATTCAGTACTATGTATGATAGATGCTGAATCCAGTAGCTTACTGACCTGTTCTAACGGCTCACTAAGGGCAGCCTCTTCCGTCAGCAAAGACGACAGGTATTCTTCCATTACGTTTTTCTTATCGGAGGATTTCTTACTCATTTTGCAGCCTCTAATATACGTAAATGTCGTAACAAGCTGGTGTAAGCAACCACGCCCCTTGCCTTCGGTGCATGTACAGATGGCAAAGCATGATGCGAGCTAGCATCTCGAAATTTAGTATCAATGGGGATCAAGCCTTGCCACACACTATCACCGTGTGTTTCCCGTAAGGTATAATAAGCGCCAATGGCTGCTTTCACACGCTTATCAAACATAGTAGGCACTATGGTGTAGCGAAATGCTTTGCGCAAAGATTGTTGCATTATTTTTAAAGAATCGAGCATACGCTCCAAACCTTTGAGTGCTAAGAATTCCGTTTGAACAGGAATGATCACTCGCGTAGAAGCGGCCAGCGCATTAACCATAAGTACGCCTAAAACAGGTGGGCAATCGATAAGCGCGTACTCAAACTCATCTTCAATTAACGCCAGTGCCTTTTTGAGGGTTAATCCCATACCGCTTTGATTACCCAGTTGTCGATCTAAGGTCGCTAACGCCATGCTCGCAGGTAAAATAAAAAGTGAATCGAGTTTAGTTGGGCATAAACAATCTAGAACTGTGTCTTTATCCAAGGGGGTATCGTGCACGAAAATGTCATATAAACTGCGTGATAGCTCATCAGAGTCAATACCAAAATAATAGCTTAAGGACGCATGGGGATCGGTATCAATTAAGACTACCTTAGCACCACGTTGTGCTAGCAAACCACCTAAGGTGACAGTAGTGGTGGTTTTCCCAACGCCGCCTTTTTGGTTTGCAACTGTCCATACCTTCACGAAAACGCCCTTTTAGTTCTTACTATTCGATTTATCACTCCAACTCATAGAATGAAAACTAATTTTACGCCATCTCTTTTAGAATATGGCTTTCAAAGGAATCTATAGAAAATTCTTTTTCGGCAATGCCTGCGTTCATTACTGCTTGTGGCATTCCATACACAACTGAGCTCAGTTCATCTTGAGCCCAAATTTTTGCTCCATTTCTTTTCAATGTGCTTGCGCCGATCTTTCCATCAGTTCCCATGCCAGTTAAAATAACGCCTAGGACATCCCCCCTATATACATTAGCAATTGACTCAAAGGTAATATCAACACTGGGCTTGTATAATATATCGGCACTATCTGGCGCATCAAAAATTCTAAATGTTGCCCGATCGGCATCACCTTGAAGTGTCATTTGCCGCCCGCCTGGCGCCAAGTAAGCGACGCCAGCTTGTACTGCCTCACCATTTATCGCTTCTTTTACTGTGAGCTTCGATAACTGATTTAAACGCTCTGCAAAGGCTTTAGTGAACGAACCCGGCATATGTTGGACAATAAAAATCGGATGCGGAAAATGTTTAGGTATCCTGGTTAGTACTTTTTGTAGTGCGACAGGACCGCCAGTAGAGGTGCCTAAGGCTAAACAGCGATATTTTTTGCCCGATGGAATTTCGCTAGACGAAGAATGATATAATGGCGTCGACACAGCACCACCAACAATAGACCGTGTAGCTTGCTCACTACCTTTTCGATTAAGCGCGTTCCGACTAACAGGTTTACTAAATAAAATCGCTTTAGGAGCAGCCACTCGTGGAGCTGCCGGCCTAAAGCCGTGGTGTTTGCGGCACAGGCTTTTCACCCTTGACTGTAAAAGTGCGACCGCGTCTGCACGGTTGGCCGCAATATCTTCAAATTTCTTTGGTAAAAAGTCCATCGCCCCTGCATCTAACGCGTCTAATGTGGCTTTCGCGCCTTCAAGGGTCAAAGAAGAAAACATAATGATCGGAACAGGTTTTCGCGCCATGATTTTTTTGACCGCGGTTATTCCGTCCATCACAGGCATTTCTACGTCCATTGTCACCACATCTGGGTTTAAGGAGGCGACCATATCAATCGCTTCTTGGCCGTTTCGTGCCTCACCTATCACCTCTAAACTAGGGTCTAGTTCTAAAATTTCTTTTACACGGCGTCTAAAAAAAATCGAATCATCAACTACTAATATCTTGTATGCCATGTGTGTATTATTAAAACCTCGAGATTAACGCACTTGTCGAATGGCATCGGCTTTTTTCTTCGCGTAATGCTTTAATAGTCCTGGAACATCTAAAATCAATGCGATCCCGCCGTCACTGGTGATGGTAGCACCCGCCATACCGGGGGTACCTTGAAGTAGTTCGTCTAGTGGTTTAATCACGACTTCTTCTTGACCAATCAGTGCGTCAACAACAAAACCAAGCTGCTGAGTACCAATTTGAACCACAACAACATGTCCTTTGGAGCGATCTAATGGGATAGGTTTTGCGCTTTTACGCACCAACCATTCTCGCAAATAGAATAATGGAATGGCTTTGGAACGGACAATTTTTGTCAACTGGCCATCGACCATGTTGGTTTTGCTCATATCCATATTAATAATTTCGTTTACTGAGCCTAAAGGCAAAGCAAATGTCTGATCCCCTACCACTATCATTAAGGTGGGCAATATCGCTAAGGTAAGCGGTACTTTGATTTCTAGCGTCGTGCCTTTTCCTAAAACGGAATCAATATTAACGGTACCGTTTAGTTGGTTAATCTTTGTTTTTACGACGTCCATGCCAACACCACGGCCTGAGACTTCCGAAATCTCCGTTTTAGTTGAAAAGCCAGGTGCAAAAATCAGATTAAAGGCTTCTTCGTCAGTCATTCTTGCAGCCGCATCGGCGTCTAGCACACCTCTAGAAATAGCGATCTCTTTGAGCTTGTCAGGATCCATCCCCTTGCCATCATCGACAATGCTCAACAATATATGATCTCCTTCTTGGGACGCAGACAATTTTACTGTACCTAGTGACGGTTTGCCGGCAGCGATCCGATCGGCTGGCATTTCAATACCATGATCGACTGAGTTACGCACCAAGTGAACTAAGGGATCTGCTAGTGCTTCCACTAGGTTCTTATCTAAATCGGTGTCTTCACCTTCAAGCTCTAAGGTAATTTCTTTTTTCAACGTGCGAGCTAAGTCGCGGACCACTCGTGGAAAGCGCCCAAAGACCTTTTTAATTGGCTGCATGCGCGTTTTCATCACCGCACCTTGCAAATCTCCGGTCACTACGTCTAAGTTCGCAATCGCTTTAGACATACTTTCATCGTTCACGGATAAACCTAAACTCAATAACCTATTACGAACTAGTACTAACTCCCCCACCATATTCATTATCTGATCTAAACGTTTAGTATCAACTCGTACAGTCGTTTCTGCTTGCTGAGGGGCAGGACGCTTTTCTTCCCGTTTAGCGGCAGGCGTTGTCACTTGCGATTCCGGCTTTTTCGGAGCTGCGCTGGCCTGTGTAGGGGCGATGCTAGGTGCTGGCTGTTTACTTTGATTAGTCGCGGTATGTTGATTTTTAGGCTGAGATGCCGAGCTTTCAACTGAAGCCGACTCCGCTGGCGCGGCTGGGGCTACGCTAGATGTTAAATTTTTATCTTTTTTACCAGCTGGACCTTGGCCTTTGCCATGCAATTGGTCAAGCAGAGCTTCAAATTCGTCATCGCTAATATCTTCTTCATCGGAAGTAGGATTCACCTCTGGAGTCTTAGGGGACTCAGCAGGTATGACTTGTGCGCCACCAAATTGCCCTTCGCCATGAAGTTGGTCAAGCAATGCTTCAAATTCGTCATCACTGATATCATCGTCATTCGATGTATCCGAGCGACTAGGAGTCTCTGTAGCAATGGGTTGCGTTGCGCCGCCAACAGGGTTCCCTTTGCCATGAAGTTCATCAAGTAAGGCTTCAAACTCTGACTCGTCAAAATCATCTGATTCTGTTTTGACTGATGTTGAGGGCTCATGAGTCGTTTCTTTTTGCTCGTCAACCACAGGAGGAGCGTCGAACGGCGCCTCTACTACTTCATCTGCGGTTTCTGGTTTACTCAAGCGATGAAGCGTATCGAGAAGGGTTTGCTGTGCAGCAACAAGGGGCTTATTCGCCTTGACGTCTTCAAACATAGCAACCACTTCGTCGGTTGCTTGCAGAATAATATCCATTAATGCGGGTGTTAACGTGCGCTGGCCATTACGCATGACATCAAATACATTTTCGGCGCCGTGACAAATATCCACCAGTTCGGTTAATGAAAGGAAACCAGCCCCGCCCTTGACCGTATGATAGCCACGAAAAATTGCATTCAGTAGATCTGAATCTTGTGGATTATTTTCTAATTCGACGAGTTGTTCTTGCAGCTGCTCTAAAATTTCACCCGCTTCAACTAAAAAATCTTGAAGAATTTCCTCGTCAACATCAAACCCCATATCCTAACGCCTCTAAAATCCTAAACTTGAGAGTAAGTCATCAACATCATCTTGGTCCGATGCGACGTCATCGCGGTTAGCAGCATCAAGTATTGGGCCTTCCGCTTTTACATTATCGGCTTGTTTATCAGATATATGAGGATTTTCCGCAGATTCTATTCCACCAAACATCGTTAGCATATGCACTAAGCTGTCTTCCACTTCTTTAACAAGCTCAATAACGCGGCGGATAATTTGCCCAGTGATATCTTGATACCCTTGAGCAAGCAACATTTCAGTTAAAAACTCATTGAGTTTCGCAGATTCAACTTTGCCATCTTCTAAAAAGCTATCGAGACGTCTGCACAAGGTATTAAACTCGCCCAATTCCAATTGACGGCTAAAGAGTTTTTTCCATTCAGGAAGAATAGTGTTAATTTCAGAACTCAGTCTTTCTGCAATAGGCATGCAATCATCGACCAAATCCATTGTGCGATTGGCGGCTTGTTCAGTCGTTTCAATAACGTACGTCAACCGAGTTTTCGCGTCAGGGATCTCTTCATTAGCAAGATTGGCTATACGTTCATCAAGCTGGAAGTTGTTTAAAGAGTCGTGCAACTGACGGGTTAATTTGCCTACTTCTTCAAACAGTTCAACTGAATTAATGTCGTTAGTACTATCGAGAAGTTGCTGAGCACCTTGATTATCACCGCTTTCGAGCAAAGCAACCAGTTGCTTGGCATCTTCTATCGACATGGGGGCTGCGTGAAAGGTCATAAGGTCTTCCTTATTGTTGAAAAAGCCTGATTAACCTAAACGTTCAAAGATTTTCGCCAACTTCTCTTTAAGGGTTGCCGCTGTAAAAGGTTTGATCACGTAACCGTTCACACCTGCTTGCGCAGCTGCCACTATTTGCTCTTTTTTCGCTTCAGCAGTAACCATTAACACTGGGGTATGTTTTAGGTTTTCGTCGGCACGAATCGCTCGCAATAAATCAATGCCTTGCATGCCGGGCATATTCCAATCGGTTACCACAAAATCGAAGTCACCTTGTTGCAACATAGGCAGTGCTGTACTTCCGTCATCGGCTTCTTGAATGTTGGTAAAGCCTAAATCCTTCAATAGGTTTTTGATGATTCGACGCATGGTCGAGAAATCATCAACAACCAAAATTTTCATATTTTTATCCAAAATAATCTCCGCTCAGGGCAAAATCACAATATTTGTATGTTATTGGTTTATTCTTCAATACGCCAAGTTTGCATTTTACTTTTTAGTTTTAGCATCGCTTGACTGTGTATTTGGCTAACACGTGACTCACTTACATCTAACACTTCACCGATTTCGCGTAAATTTAATTCTTCGTCATAATACAATGACAACACAATAGCTTCACGCTCGGGCAAGGTGGTAATGGCATGGGCCAACGCCTTTTGAAAGGACCCTTGAAGTAAATCTTCAAAGGGGGTATCTGAGCCTTTGGTCTGTTCTGTGGTGACAACATCCTCCGTCACCCCTAAATCCTCCATACCAATAATTTTGCCCGCGTTTACTTCGCTAAGCATTTGATGGTATTGCTCGATACTCACCTCTAGTTTCTTAGCAATATCGACGTCTCTGGCATCTCGGCCAGTCTCACGCTCTACTTTATTTATAGCATCGGTTATTGCCCGGCCATTTTTGTGCACAGAACGCGGTGTCCAATCGCCTTTTCGAATTTCATCCAGCATAGAGCCACGAATTCGAATACCTGCGAACGTCTCAAAACTCGCGCCTTTTGAACCATCGAAATTACGTGAAGCCTCAAGCAGACCGATCATACCTGCTTGAATTAAATCGTCTACCAGCACACTGGCTGGCAAACGCGCAATTAAATGATGGGCAATGCGTTTAACTAATGGCGCATGACGCTCCACTAACGCATTTCTGTCATCTAACTGCTGATATGCAGCGGCTTTACTGTTCACCGAACATCGCCCACAGCTTTTTTAACAATAAGCTGTTCAAGGAAAAACTCTAAGTGCCCCCCTGGCTGCGAAGGTACTGGCCAGCCGGACGCTTGCTGAGCTAATTTTTTAATTGCCACAGCAGCAGGGGAATTCGGGTACGC
The DNA here is from genome assembly GCF_009906955.1 of Paraglaciecola mesophila. Taxonomy (GTDB): domain Bacteria; phylum Pseudomonadota; class Gammaproteobacteria; order Enterobacterales; family Alteromonadaceae; genus Paraglaciecola; species Paraglaciecola mesophila_A. The sequence continues at coordinate 4,504,475 of NZ_CP047656.1, read as the reverse complement.
TTCTACAATGGCTTTTTGCTTACGCACCGATTTACGTATATTTTCATCAAACGGTACCGTTGCCACTAGCTCTAAAGCGACATCCAGAAAACGATTTGTAACCTTGGTCAATTTATTAAATAACTCTTGGCCTTCTCGCATGTTGCGCACCATGTTAGCGACAATTTTAAAGCGAAAAACACCGTGCTCTTTATTTAGAATTTTGATCAATGCGTAAGCATCGGTAAGTGAAGTGGGTTCATCACACACCACGACCAATATGTCTTGGGACGCTCGCGAGAAACTTAACACCATGTCAGAAATCCCCGCAGCAGTATCCACAATCAGTACATCGATTTGCGAACGTAGTTCGCTGAATGCGCGGATCAAACCTGCATGTTCTGTCGGCGTGAGTTCTGTCATGGATTGGCTACCAGATGTTGCTGGCGCGATCTTAATTCCACAAGGGCCTTCCACGAGCACTTCATCTAGGGTGCATTCACCAGAAAGCACATGGGAAAGGTTTTTAACCACACGCAAACCAAGTAACACATCAACGTTAGCTAACCCCAAGTCCGCATCCAATACCATGACTCTCTTACCCTGTTGGGCCATAGAGATTGCGGTATTTAATGTGACGTTGGTTTTACCCACGCCGCCCTTGCCACCGGTTACGGCGATAACTTTAATTAATCGCGATTGATTCATTCTTCTTAAGCTACTTGCTTGATCCTCAATCATACTGCCACTGCTGTGTTATTTAGTGAATTATCACTAGTATGAATTAATACATGCTTTTTATAAAGCTTGGCGGCGCTGGTTATTAAAAATTTTGCATCTGCCACTTTTAAGTCTTCCGGAACCTTTTGGCCATCGGTTATAAAACTCACGGGCAATTTGTGCTCGATGGCCGCACTAATTGCTTCTCCAAGACTGTAGCATTCATCTATTTTGGTGAAAATACAACCCTGTAAAGAAATCTGTTTGTACGCAGCAATAGTTTGCTGCATGACTTGATATTGGCTATTGGCTTGCATCACCAAATAACTGTTGATATTTGCTGTCGTACTTTGCTTTAGTGTTTCTAACTGTTTGATCAGTCTAACATCTCTTTGCCCAAATCCGGCAGTATCAATTAGAATAAGACGTTTATTTCTAAACTGAAATAACAGATCGGACAATTCTTCAGCGTTTTGTGCTTTTTTGACCGAACAACCAATTATCCGCGCATATGTGGATATTTGCTCATAGGCGGCAATTCGATAGCTATCTAGGGTGATCAAACCGACATTTTCCGCCCCGTATTTTTGCGCGGCTTGCGCTGCGAGCTTTGCCACGGTCGTCGTTTTACCTGTGCCCGTTGGACCCATTAATACCGCAACTCCCCCTTTCGCCAGCAAGTTATTTTCTTCTGTTTGAATACGATTAGCTAACAACTTAAGTAGAAACAACCACGCTTGGCGCTCATCAGTGTCCGCTGGCGTATAAGACACCACTTCATTGGCGAGCGCTTGGCTAATCCCCATACCTTGAAGTTTGCTGGTCAAGTATCCGTGTAATGGGTGACTACGCCCTTTATCTTGCTGGATTAAACCTGCTACTTGAAATTGCAGCACATTACGCAGTGAAGCCAGCTCTTGACGCATCTCATTCAGTGCATCCTGCTGGGGCTCATTAGCCGTGCGTGCTTGCGTTGGGCGTGTTTCGCTTTGCGTCGCTGTTCGCTGAGGGGCAATTGCGCTAGCTTGTACGTTGGAGTTGGCCTGTACAGCTGACTCTTTCGCCTGAATCTGCTTTTCGAGCAATGCTCTTAGGCTATCAGGCCCACTATCACCAATGATTTCGCTAAGCGTAGGGGTAGCTTCCACTCGGCGTTTTGACTCAGGTGTTGTTGGAGCTTGTTGACGCTTAGGCGCATGCACTGGCTCTTTATCATAAGCTGCGACAATTTCTACGCCGTCACTCAGTTTCTTATTAGACATAATAACCGCGTCATCGCCTAACTCATCTTTGACCTGTTTCAATGCTTCTCGCATATCTTTGCCATAAAAGCGTCTAATTTTCACAATTTACCCCTTGCTACTTGCATCTGGTGACGAACTATTGACCCACCGAACTGACTATTTTGATTTGTTTGTCATCTGGAATTTCTTGATATGACAACACATGCAAACCTTGTACTGCGTGCTTCAAGAACCTAGATAGCACTGGGCGTAACATGCCTGAGGTCAGTAATACCGCAGGCTCACCCGCCAATTCTTGTTGTTGAGATGCGTCATTTAGCGACTTCTGTAAACGTTCCGCCAAACCTGGCTCTATGCCTGCGCCATCTCCACCACCGGCTTGTAGAGACTGGTGCAACATCTGTTCCAACTCTGGCGCCAAAGTTATGACTGGTAATTCGACTTGGCCACCGTTGATTTCTTGAATGATTAAGCGCTTCAGTGCAATACGCAAAGCGGATACCAACACGTCTGGATCTTGACTCTTCGGCCCATACTCACACAGAGTTTGCACGATAGTGCGCAAATCGCGGATAGGCACTCCCTCGTACAATAAGGTCTGCAAGACCTTCACCACAGTGCTAAGTGATAGAATATCCGGTACCAAACCTTCTACCAGTTTAGGGCTTTGCTTGGCAAGCATGTCGAGCAGCTGTTGAACTTCTTCGTGACCGAGTAATTGGTAGGCATTGTTGGTAAGCAACTGACTTAAATGCGTTGCAACCACAGTAGCACTGTCAACCACGGTGTAACCCAATGTCTGAGCGTGTTCGCGCTGGTTGGAGCGGATCCACACGGCATCCAAGCCAAAGGCTGGGTCTTTTGTCACTGTGCCGTCTAGTTTGCCAAACACTTGGCCTGGGTTAATCGCCAGTTCATCGTCGTGGCTAATTTCAGCTTCACCGACCGATACACCTAACATAGATATCGTATAATTATTTGGGCTCAAGTCTAAGTTATCGCGAATATGTACAGGCGGAATAAGAAAGCCCAATTCTTGAGATAACTTTTTACGCACGCCTTTAATACGCGTCAATAATTCGCCGCCTTGGGACTTATCAACCAAGGGAATTAATCTATACCCTACTTCTAATCCGATGGTATCGACATGTTGCACGTCGTCCCAACCAAGTTCTTTTATTTCAGCAGGTTTCGCGTTACCACGATCTGGGGTAGGCGCTAACACTTCAGGCTGCTCTGCCATTTTCTTTTCGTTCCAATATTGGAAATATGCATAACCACCAATTAACGCACTGAACCCTAAGAACGCCACATGTGGCATGCCTGGGACAATGCCCATGACAAACAAAATACCGCTAGTAATGTATAGCGCTTGACGGTTACCGAGTTGACGAGTGAGCTCTTGCCCCATCTCTTGAGAGTCGTTTTCACGAGTCACAATAATCGCCGTTGCAACGGATAATAATAACGAAGGAATTTGTGCGACTAATCCATCACCTATGGTCAGCAAGGTGTAGATTTCGACAGCTTGGCCAAAGGCCAAATCATGCTGAAAAATGCCAATGAACAAGCCACCTACTATGTTAATCAACATAATAAACAAGCCTGCAACCGCATCGCCTTTTACAAACTTAGATGCACCGTCCATTGAGCCATAAAAATCTGCCTCACTGGTCACTTCAAAACGGCGTTTACGCGCTTCATCTTGATCGATAAACCCAGCGTTCAGATCGGCATCAATTGCCATCTGTTTACCAGGCATAGCGTCTAGGGTGAATCGTGCACTTACTTCAGAAATACGCCCAGCGCCTGCAGTCACCACTTTAAAATTGATAATCAAAAGAATGGCGAACACCACAATACCCACAGCATAATTACCGCCGATAACGACCTCACCAAATGCTTGAATCACCTTACCTGCTGCATCGCCACCTTCATGCCCTTCAAGCAATACAATTCGTGTTGACGCAACATTCAGCGCTAGACGAAGTACGGTTGCTATCAGCAATATAAGAGGGAAAATGCCAAAATCGACTGGTTTTTTAGTGAAAACCGAAACCAAGATGATGACGAGGGACAACGCGATATTGAAACTAAACAGCACATCTAGAAGAAACGCAGGCATGGGTAAAATGACCATGCCCATGATAGCTAACAAGACAAGCGGAGCACCAAGGCCAGACAAGGCTGACTGGAATTGATTTTTATCGAAACGATTTAGGTAAGCAGTAAGTTGCATAACGCGTATTTTTGACACCTGGCGGACGTTTTACCTAGTAAAGCAACTACCGCGCCAAATTAGATTACCCACCTAACAATAGGCTTTAATCTTTAGTCTAGCCCTAAGCGTTAAAGGTCAGTTAACGCCTTAGCTCATAAGGGATTGGCAGGTTAGTCGGTACTGATTTCGGACGCTTGCCTTTGCCATTTTTATAGGCCTTTAATTGGAAGACATAAGCCAAAATTTGCGCCACAGCCATAAACAATTGAGTGGGGATCTCTGACTCTACCTCAGTAGAGTAGTAAATTGCCCTAGCCAACATAGGAGAAGCAACAATCGGAACCTCATGTGCGTCAGCGATTTTACGAATATGCATGGCCATTTCGTCCACCCCTTTAGCCACCAGCACAGGGGCTCGCGTGCCTTGCTGATCGTATTTTAAGGCAATGGAGTAGTGCGTTGGGTTAGTCACAACCACATCTGCTGTTGGCACTTCTTGCATCATACGATTTGCCGCGGCTTGAAATTGTAGACGACGGATGCGATTCTTAACTTGCGGGTCACCTTCAGCATTTTTGTTTTCGTCTTTCACTTCCTGTTTAGACATTTTCATTTCTTTGTTGTGCTTATAGCTTTGATACGGCACGTCAAACGCCGCGATAGGAATAAGTGCACAACACAGCATTAAAAACGCCCAAGATATTAAGTCCATGGCATGAAATAAATTTTGTGGGTATAGCTCTAAATCTAAATGTAACGCTTCATCTTTGAATACCAACATAGCCACATAGGCCATACCCATGACGACGATCACCTTGGCAATGGCTTTAAGCAGTTCAACTAAACCATTCATGCCAAACATTCGCTTGAAGCCAGCAAGCGGATTTAACTTATTTGCTTTTGGGGCAGCCCCTTGCCACGTGAAATTATATCCACCAAGTGCAACATTGCCGTAAATCCCCGCGGCCGTAATGATCACCATATATAACATGACAGGCGTTGCGACGGTTTCAATTGCAGAGCCCCATGCTTGAAACATATGAGTAAAGTCGTAGGTTTCGTCACGAGATAAAGTGAATGTGCGCTGGGTGACCAAATAGATCGCTCTGGCAATTTGCCCGCCCATCATGATAAAAGCCGCCGCACTGAAGACTAGCACTAAGGCCGTTGAGAGCTCTTTAGATCGCGCGACTTGGCCCTTTTTTCTGGAGTCGGTGATCTTTTTGGATGTGGGGTCTTCTGTTTTTTCATTCGCGTCAGACATGACTAACCGCCTCCTTTAAGGGCTTGTTTTCGGGCTCCTTCAAGGCGTGTTATCAGGAGCATTTTGAGAAAAGCCTTCAAGGGCACACCCTAACGAGCTGACACATCATCTGTTGCGCCCTGTCCCACTGCACTTCAAAATGATAAGTAAAGTTGTCCATAGTGATCCAGATAATCACCAAGCCCATGATTTGAGCAATACTGAAACCCAAGCTAAAAATGTTTAACTGTGGAGCCGCCTTGGTCATAACACCAAACGCTAAGTTTACTATCAACAGAGATACAATAGGCGCGAGAGACAAGGTTACCGCTGAGATAAACATCCACCCTGCCCAATGGGCAATTTCTCTAAATTGTTCTGGCTGCAACCAAGCTTCACCCACGGGAAACGCAGTAAAGCTCATGACTATCATGCGGATCATTGCTAAGTGGCCATCTAACGCCCAAAAGAGCAAGGTCGCCAATATTAAGTAAAATTGACCAACTGCTGGCACGTTAATTCCGTTGACCGGATCTACAATTGACGCAAAGCCAAGACCTGTCTGCATAGCGACCACTTGCCCTGCTAACACAAAAGTGTTGAGCACCATAGTGGAAATGAACCCCAATGAGATGCCAATAATCAGCTGCTGGATCACTAATAGAAAAGTGCCCACTGAAAACACCTCATCAACCTGTACCGGTGGTATCACAGGTAGAATGATCAGGGTGATAAACAAAGTGAGTAACGCACGTACCGTAGTAGGAACGGTTTTCGCGCTCAGGCCAACCATAGTGGCTAACATGCCGGAAATACGCATAAACGGTAGTAACATATCACCCATAAATTGCGTAATGACGTCAGCAGAAAACTCCATGTTAACCAACGACTTCCGGGATTCGCTCCACCATAGTAAAGGTGAAATCCATCAATTGTTGCACTAACCAGTGTCCTCCCCAGCTCAAGGCCAGTAAAGTCACAATTAAACGGGGTAAGAAGCTCATTGTTTGCTCATTGATGGAGGTGGCCGCTTGGAATACCGCTACAATTAGCCCTACAAATAAACTCGGCAAAATAATGGCGGATACCAATAAAATCACCATGTTCAACGCTTCTTTTAGGATATCAACAAAGACCTCTGGCGCCATGACTAGGTTCCCATTCCGAAGCTGTTCGCTAGCGTACCAAAAATTAAGTTCCAGCCGTCTACTAGCACAAATAGCATTAATTTGAAAGGCAAGGAGACAATCATCGGCGATAGCATCATCATACCCATCGCCATCAGGATAGACGCCACAACCAAATCTAAAATAAGAAAAGGAATAAATAACATAAAGCCAATCTGAAACGCTGTTTTTAGTTCACTGGTAACAAACGCTGGGATCAGAATATTCATTGGGACATCAGCTGGCTCTTGAAATTGATCGTCGTAGCCACCGATTTCAACGAAAGTTTCTAAATCTTTTACGCGTGTCTGGGCAAGCATGAATCCACGTAAAGGCTCTTTGGCCAACTCGTAGGCTTGTATTGAGGTAATTTGCTCATTTAAATAAGGTTGAAGCGCCGTTTCGTTAATTTTTTCAAACACAGGAGCCATAATAAACATCGATAAAAACAAGCTTACACCAATAAGAATTTGGTTCGAAGGAGACTGCTGCAAACCGATCGCTTGACGCAGAATAGACAACACAATAATGATCCGTGTAAATGAGGTCATCATCATAATAAACGCCGGGAGCAAGCTAAGCGCTGTCATAATCGCCACGACTTGCAATGTCATGGTGTAATCTTGCGAGCCGTCTGCATTCTCGGTCATGGTCAATGCAGGGATGCCAGGATCAGCAAGCGCTAAATTAGGCGCGGCTAGCACCACTAACGCCACTAGCAACAACAGTACTTTATTCATCACGCTCTCCTGCTTTGTCCTTGCTGCCAGGATTGGCGTTTGACTGCAGCTTGCCAGCCATAAACAAGTTGAGTTTATCTTTGAAATTCTCGCCGCTTGGCGTTTTATCTTTTGCGATGGGCGTATCAAGCTTAGCGAGATGATTAATATTTTGGGCCGTTACCCCAATCAAATGCTGTTCATCACCCACTTCAATGACCAACACTCTCTCTTTGGTACCTGCAGCTAAAGAAGCCACAACTTTTAGTTGTCCCGTACTACCACCAGTGACGTTAAACCGTCGCATGATAAACGCCAGCATAAAAACCACGGCGATAACCAATAAAAGGGATAGAAAAATTGACACTATGGATGTGGTATCAGAGAGGGTTTTGGCCTCAGCAAGCGCTGAATTTGAGGCTAAAAACAGAGGGCTCAGAAGCAACCAAACCCTTGTTTTAAAAGGCGTTTTGTTAGCGGAGCTTTTTGATTCTTTCCAGTTGACTAATAACATCAGTTAAGCGAATACCAAATTTATCGTTGACGACTACTACTTCACCATGAGCAATCAACGTGCCATTTACTAATACATCGAGTGGTTCGCCGGCCACGCGGTCTAATTCAACGACAGATCCTTGGTTTAATTGCAGTAGATTACGAATGCTGATGTGACTGCGCCCTACTTCCATGGAAATAGTCACAGGTATATCAAGGATCGTATCTAACTTACGTTTTTCCGCTGGGGTGATCTCTTTATCTTCTTCAAGCTCGTCAAAATCTGCAACGGTCGCCGCTGCGTCTTTATTTTCTTCGTCTGCTTGTTCAGCCATGGCGGCTGCCCAATCGTCTAAACCTTCTTCTTCACTCATAATATTTGCCTCTTGATTGGCTACAAATCATCTTCAAGGGTTTGTAACTCAGCGTCGCTGTCGATTCTGCGACCGCCTTTGGTTAATAGTTGTAATTCCGATTTCACAGAGGTGGGACGCGGAATTTTATCGGTAATTTTAAGCGCTAGGTTGTCACGAGAACGACCAAGCTTGGCTCTAAAAGTAGGTAGTTCTTCAATCATTACGGTAATGTGCTCGGGCATATCTATCGGGATAATATCTCCGGCTTTCATGTCCATAATTTTTTGTAAGCTAAGGGTTAAATCCATCATATGGGTTGATAGTTCAACTTTAACATCCATGATTTCATCCCGTAACGCTTTACTCCAACGCAGGTCGGTATCTTCCTTATCACTTTGCACACCCGCATCGAGTAATTCTCGAATTGGCTCAAGCATGGAATAAGGCAAAGACACGTGAAAATCACCACCGCCACCATCAAGTTCAATATGAAAAGAACTGATCACCACCACTTCGGTCGGGCTCACAATGTTCGCCATAGCTGGGTTTACTTCCGAGTCCAAATACTCAAAAGATACATCCATCACCGGTGCCCATGCTTCTTTGTAATCTTCAAAAATAAGCTTAAGCAACATTTGAATAATTCGTCTTTCAGTGGGGGTAAACTCTCGCCCTTCTATTTTGGCATGGTATCGGCCATCACCACCGAAAAAGTTGTCAACTAAAATAAATACCAAGCGCGCTTCCATAGTGATCAAGCCTGTGCCCTTTAAAGGACGAAAGCGCACCATATTTAAGCTAGTCGGAACAAACAAAGTATGAATATATTCTCCAAATTTAATCATTTGGATACCATTAATTGATACTTCAGCCGAACGGCGCATCATATTAAACAAGCTAACACGCATATGTCTGGCAAATCGTTCATTTACGATTTCCAGTGTTGGCATTCTTCCCCTGACGATACGATCCTGCGAAGAGAAGTCATACTCAAGCGCAGAGCCATCGCCTTGCGTCTCTTCAACGTCTTCTTCTTCGACTTCGTCTACTCCGTGAAGTAGCGCATCGATTTCATCTTGGGATAATAAGTCGCTCAATCTCTTTCTCGCTTATGCTTATTGCATCACAAAACCAGTGAACAATACTTGCTCAACCAATTCATTACCTGACACGTCTTTCAACGTTTTCTGCACTTCCTTCAATGCGTTATCTCGTATCGCTGCTTTACCTGCCTCAGTGATTAAGTCATCAGCATTTGCTTGGCTAAATGCCCGATTTAATGCGCCTTGGATAGACGGAATATGCATTTTCACCTGCTCTTCGGCATCACTACCGCGTACCATCAATTGTACTTTTATCTCAACTAATCTATCCCTAGTGGTGCCAGGCACATTGAATGTGATTGGGTTGGGTATCGCTACGTACAAGGCGGTACCTGTTTTCACCGGTGCCGACATAGACGCCTCTTCACTGTCCCCTTGCACTTGCTCAGCTCCCGCCTCCATAGCCGCGTCACCTTCACCACCCAATAAAAAATAAGCGGCAGCTCCGCCCCCTAACAGTAAAACAACCACTATGATGATAATCATCATAAGTTTACTTTTTTTACCGCCGTCTTCCATTTGTAATTCTTCTTCAGCCATGAGTACGCCTTAAATAATAAAGTGCTGCTATTATCGTTCTTACTCAGAAAATCGCAATCGATAAGCGCCGTCGATAACGTTAAACAAAGTAATCTATACCACCTAAAGCACCGTTCACGATTGGCTGCTGTAATACACCTTCTGGCACTTCGCTTTCAGCCAACCCTTGCTCAGCATTACGCCCATGACTATTGCCATTGTCGGCCATTTGTTGCTCGTCGCTCTTCTCTTGCGACCCTTGCTCGACGGATGATTGTCCTAACTCAATGCCCTTTTCAGCTAGCATTTCTTTTAGCTTCGGAGCAGCATTATCAATCGCTTCTTTGGCATGTAACGATTGCACCACGAAACTCACGTTCGCTGATTCTCCACTTACCGACACCTTTACATGCATTGAACCTAATTCAGCTGGATCTAAACGGATGTCTGCAACCAACTGATTGGCATTCACCATAAAACGTACTTTTTCAGCTAATTGCTGATGCGCTTCAGGTTTGGCTAAATTTAAGGCTTTATCAAACTGACCTTGTTGTAACTGGCTTGCCTTACTTTGTTCAACCATATTGATGCCCTGCTCACGATAGGTAGCATTGACCGAGTGCTGATGCGAAGTCTGTTCTAGCGCGCTACTCATCAGTTGTGCCACGTCTACCACCTGCAGCATTGACCGTGTAGCCAATTCTACCTGCTCAGGCTTAGATGAAAGCATATTGCTTGCCAACTCTGGTGACGATTTTATGGCGTCATTCACCAAGGTCTTCAAATCGATCCCGGGCTCACGGCCCTTTTCAAGCTGGGCTTTTACTTCAGCCAAGCCTGTTTTTAAAGCCGAAATGAAATCAGCGCTACCGTCTACTTTAGTCTCAGCTTTACTCAAAAGGTTATTCAAATCAGGGGATGTAGAGGGCGCGACGTCATTCTCTATCTGACCTAAGCTGTGTACCACTGTGCCAATAGTGGATTCACTCGTTGATTTCGTACTTGCTGTGCCTCCTTGCTGCAATTGCTTGGCTAATATCGCTAAGGCGCTCTCAAGTTTTTCTGGAGGTAACTGTAGAAGCTTTTTCAATTCAGGTGTGCTTTCTAACAAGACAAGTTGTTGTTGCGATAGCGCACCGCCTGGTTCAGAGGCAGCAGCGTCTGGCTCGGAAACAAAAGTAACCGGTTCAATAAGTTTCGACACGGTTTCGCTACTGTTCGCTTCTGGCTCGCTCTGCTTTATCGTAGATGTTTGTATCGCGACCTCACCCTTTGCTGTTTCTTTTGTCGTGGCGGCTTTTGCATTCATTAGGCTAGCAACTGCTTGAGCAAGATCCGCTAGTTCTTGTTCATTAAGTACTAATTGCTCCTCTGAAGATTGTATTAGCCCGCCTGAAACTTCGGTAGTCGTCGCCTCAAGTGACACTTCTGCATCGGTATTGCCAAGGGCTACTTTTGACTCATCGCTAATCTGCTCTTGTGTTGTGAGTAACTGTTTTAACGCATTCATTAGTTCTGGTTGCCCTTCAAGTGCAGCCATCATTTTACTCACATCATCAGCGGGGATTTTACCTTCATCGCTATGCTCAGTTGCGCTTTGCGCTGATTTGGTATCGAGCTGGGTATTTTTCATTTTGCCCAACAAAGCTGCGATAAGTGCTAACGCGTCATCTTCTGGTAGAACAGAATTAACATCACTTGCCTTTGAGCCTGAAATCGTCTCGACCACATCCTCTGCACTGATGGGCAAATCTAAGCCGCTAGTCACTTCATTGTGCAAGCTTTTATTGGCCACGCCCGCGTCTTGGTTATCGCTTTGTGCTTCGCTGTTCCCCTTACTTTGTGTGTTTGCCACAAGCTGCTCAACTATTGATAACCAATGATTGCCCTGTGAGTCATCGTTAATGACTGTGGTGACCAACGTATCAACCTGTTCTGATAGAGACACGTTAGCCTCAACTGTGTCCACCTGAGCTTGTGCCAATATGTCGACGCCTGTGGCGTCAGATTTGTTTTTCGGTGAATTGTGACTGGCAAGACCGTCGCTATCAGTTGCAACCGTTTTTTCTTGCGCTGCAGCAAATGACTGCGCTTGTTTGCCTATCGTATTTGATTCGTCAGTAGTTGGCGTATTTGATAGAGAGTCTTGGGTCGCCTTTTCTATTGCGACATCACTTTGTTGAGCAACTTGCTTATGTATTTTTCTAGCGCCTGGCTGTATATCGGCTTTTGCTTCAGGCGCGCCTTTTGCTGATTGATGAGATTGATTCTCCTTGGCTAACATGAAGGCAAATTCATCTGCATTTTGCAGCTTAGAGGCAGCTTCATCACTCACATCAACCGCATAAGCGGCAACGTCTGATTTAGCGGTGGCAATTTGTTGCAGCATTTAACATCCTCTACACCCAAGTGTGAAAAAATAATTATTCTATTTAAAAACAAAAGGTTAAGAATTGTTATTGAATGGCATTAGGCGCTAATGGCGCTATTTTCACAACTCTATCTCTTGGTTTTTAGTACTTAAACTGTTTCTTGAATGAATAAGAGCAATGTTCATTCCAACTTAGATGAATATGCGCGAAGCAGACTAAGACAAGAGGATGTGTAGAAGTGCTTAAAGGTGTTTACCTATAGAGAGGGTAGCCAGTAATTAAACGAATATTATTTACTGCGCAGAAACTTTTGTAACGCAAGTTCATCCAGCATTTGCTGTTCTGCCCTATCTTGCTTTTGCTGAATCTTAAGGGCTTGCTTATCGAGTAACATTTCCACAGCTTTTCGCTTTCGTTGCTGAGCAAGCCATTGTGTCTTGCGCTGCTCAGCCACTACAAGTGCATTGCTGACTTGCTTGGTTTGTTGTTCACATGCAGCATCAATTTTCCCCACGAAGGACTGGTGCTGCCCATAATTCTTCGCAGCTAAACCAAGTTGTCCTTTACGGATCCCCTCTTTTAGATAGTTAACGCGATATTGCTCTAACCCTGTGAGTTTATTTTGATTATCCACCACATTCTGCTGAGCTAACTGGTAGTCTGTGGCCATTTTTTGCTCTTTACGTCGCTCCCAATCTGCCACCATTTGCAATTGCTTACTAACGGGCATATTGCGCTCCTTTTTGACAACAGGAATGAACAACAGTCATCATGCGGGGCCCAGCCCAGTGCCAAGCTTGACCATAGTTTCGACACTTTCCTCAAAAGGTAATATTTGCTGCATACCTTGTTGTAGAAAAGCATTGATGGCTGGTTCAGCCTTAATCGATAAGTCAATGCGCGGATCATTCCCTCTGGTGTAAGCACCTATGCTAATAAGATCCCGGTTTTGCTGGTAAGTTGAATACACTTGTCTTATGCGTCGGGCAACTTGAACATGTTCAGGGCTAACGACCATAGGCATCACGCGGCTAATAGAGGCTTCAATATCAATTGCAGGATAATGACCTGAATCTGCTAGTTGGCGCGAGAGTACGATATGCCCATCTAATATCGCTCTTGCCGAGTCAGCGATAGGATCTTGTAAATCGTCCCCTTCGGTTAGCACAGTGTAAAATGCAGTAATAGAACCTTGGTGCTCCCCACCATTTCCGGCCCGCTCAACTAACGCAGGCAAGCGGGCAAATACAGAAGGCGGATAGCCTTTTGTCGCAGGTGGCTCACCTACCGCGAGTGCAATTTCTCGCTGGGCCATCGCGTAACGAGTTAACGAATCAACAAGTAACAGCACATTCATGCCTTTATCGCGAAAATACTCGGCAATCGTGACCGCGGTTTCACATCCTTTTAAACGCATTAACGGTGACGTATCGGCAGGGGCTGCTACCACCACGGCTTTTTGACGCTCTTCATCGCCTAAAATATCTTGGATAAACTCTTTTACCTCTCGCCCACGTTCACCCACTAACCCAACAACCACCACATCAGCACTTGTGCCTCGGGTCATCATGCCTAGCAATACACTTTTACCCACACCACTGCCTGCAAACAACCCCATGCGTTGGCCGCTACCGACTGTTATCATGCTATTAATAGCCCGCACTCCCACATCTAGTGGTTCACGAATTGGCTTTCTGGAAAGAGGGTTCATGGGCGGGCGAGTTAACGGAACGCGCTTTTCTGCTTTGATGGCTCCGAGACCGTCTAGAGGTTGACCATTGCCGTCAACCACCCGCCCCAAAAGAGACATACCTACGGGTAACCCTTGCTCACGATTAAGCGGCTGAACCCGCGAGCCTGGCACTATGCCTTTGACTGCCTGAGTCGGCATTAAATAAGTAATATGCTCAGCAAACCCAACCACTTCAGCTTCGATTTCACCATCAACAGTTTGAATCAAGCATTGGCTTCCCACCGGCATTTGACACCCTACCGCTTCTAGAGTTAACCCGATTCCACGCACCAGCTTGCCCGCCGCAACGACGGGTGCTTGAGGTATCTGTTGTTGCAGTGCTTTAATGTTCTCTAACAACGAAAGTGGCATCATCGACTACTCATCTTCGCCAGCTGTAATGGTGTCTAACCCTTGCTCTAATAGGAACTTGTCCAATACGTCTTTAACCCGGCGTTCAATACTTACATCAACCGCATTACTTTGAGTAACAATATCACAGCCACCTTGAGATAAATTAGGGGCTTCCACTAACTGCCATCCATGCTTTTCAATTTCTTGTTCACTAAAGTGCACAGTAACTAATGCTAAATCCTCCGGGTGCAAATGAATTTGATACTGTTTTTCATTGATGGGAAGCGCTTTTAGCCCCTCGCTTAAGGCGTTAAAAATAATATCTGAATTGGTTTTTACTTCGGCTCGAATCACTGACTTTGCAAGAGATACGGCTAAAGATACCAGCTCTTTTTGCAGGGCATCTTCCACTAAAGCCACAGGTTGATGCAGCGTTGATAGCAAGCTCTGCCAGCTTTCAAGTTGCTGATGAATGGTTTCTTGCGCTTCGGCTAACCCTTGCGCTCTTCCCTCTTCAAGCCCTTGTTCGAATCCTTGCTCTTTGCCCTGCTCAAATCCCTCTTGATGACCTTTTTCTAGCCCCTCTTGTTTACCCGCTTCAAACCCTTCACCTTGAGCTGCTTCTCGAATGGATTCAATTTCTTGCGCCGTAGGGGGGCTAAACTCTTCTTCTTCATCCGCTTGATTTTCAGGAGGTTCATATTTCCAATTCGAGCGGCGATTTAACGCATTGGTTGTGGTGCTATCGGCTTTGCTTTGATCCTCGACAAAGGGCAGATCCCAGGCGCTGATGTCTTTATCCTGTTCACTATCATTATACTTGTTCATGACGCCGGGCTACTGCCACTTAGTGCCAAAAGGCTATAGGAATTCATCACCACCTCCGCCACCGAGCATGATTTCGCCCGCATCAGCCAAGCGGCGAGCTACAGACAAAATTTCTTTTTGTGCGGCTTCTACTTCGCTTAAACGCACTGGCCCAAGCGCTTCTAAATCGTCCAGTAGCATATCTGCCGCACGCTTTGACATATTGGCAGTGATCTTCGTTTTAAGGGCTTCATCTGCACCTTTAATCGCTTTAAGTAAGGCATCTTGCTGGACTTCACGCAGAATAGCTTGGATTGCGCGGTCATCAACCTCTGCTAAGTTGTCAAACACGAACATTAAGTCTTGGATCTGTTGACTCATTTCTTCGTCTTGCTCGCGAATAGCATCCATCAGTTGTCCTTCGATATTGGTATCAAGGTAATTCATAATATCAGCTGCAGATTTCAAGCCGCCCATTTTGGCTGCTTGCGTTCCCGCTTGGCCTGCAAATTGTTTTTCCATGATTTCGTTTAATTCTTGCAAGGCAGCTGGCTGCACTTCCTCTAGGTTTGCCACCCGCATCATTAAGTCTAAGCGTACTTTTTCTGGGAACTGAGCAAGGATCTCAGCGGATTGTTCAGCATCTAAATAAGACATAACAATGGTTTGAATCTGTGGATGCTCGTTACGAATGATGCTAGCCACTTGTTTTGAGTCCATCCATTTGAGGGAATCAAGCCCCTTAGCGCCTGTGCCCATTAGAATTTGATCAATAAGGTTTGCTGCTTTATCTTCGCCTAAGGCAGAAGTTAACGCGCGTTTCACAAAGTCTTGGCTTTGGAAACCAATAGTGCTGTATTTTTGAATTTCATCGATGAAGTGTTTATGCACAGCGGTAATCTTAGGCTGTGTCATATCATCGATTTGTGCCATAGCTTGGCCTAGCCTTTGTACTTGTTTAGGCTCTAAATGCTTTAGAATTTGTGCGGCATCTTCTTCCGTTAAACTCAGAAGCAAAATAGCCGCTTTTTCAACACCTTCTAATTTACCAACATCATAACCGCTTTCTGCAGGGGCCGTGGTTGCTGGTGCTGTATTTTCTTCTGGCATGATGTTTATCTCTTACTCGTCACTTAGTCTGGGCGTTGCTTAGGTTATTCGTCTTGTAATAACCAGTTTTTAACCACTTGTGAAGATAGCTCAGGCTCATTGGCCACCAAGGCCCGAACCGCTTTGAGTACGTCTTCGTCCTTGTGTAGATCCGGCAACATAAAGCTGCCATCAGCGGCGAAACCGACTTGTGAGTCATCAAATTCTTGCGACAACATGCTAATGGTTTCATCACCTAAGTCTAGCCCTTCATCCGCATCAAACTCATCTTTTGACGTGGTCTCTTCTGGGTAAATAAGTTTACGTAGCATTGGCCGCACAACCGCTAACAGAAGCACAATAATCACCAAGCCGCCAATCACTAACTTTAAGATAGGCATGAATTTCGGATCTTCCCAAATCGGTACTTCTTCTAACGCCACCTCACCTTCTCGGCTAAATGGGATACTGACCACTTCAAGCGAGTCCCCGCGGGTCACATCAAAACCGAGACCACCTTGCAGTAAACGGCGAATATCAAGTAACTCTGCCTGAGAGCGAGGTGCGAATGAGGTAGTACCATCTTCACCAGTTGTGGCGATATGATCTAATGCGACAGAAACACTTAAACGACGAATAACACCCGTTTGCTGCTTGGTATGACTAATAGTGGTATCTAGCTCATAGTTTCTGGTTTCTTCTTTGTGGTTGCGCCCAGGCATAGTTGTTTGCGTATTACTACCAACTGCTTCCTCTGGAATATTGGAATCAAGTGGAGGCTGATTGGTTAATGCGCCTGGTATACCGCCTAACACGCCGCCTACGCTGTTTTCTTCGACGGTCATTTCGCTGCGCACTGCAGGTAAATCAGGGTTATAACTGCGCTTAGTCTGCTCCACTGCGGTGAAATCCATGGTGACATCAGCTTGGGCTGTATAATTTCCTAAACCAAGCACGGGGATCAATATAGAGTCTATTTTTTGAAGGTATTCACTTTCGCGCTTACGCTCCATTTCAAATTCTTTTTTACTTCTAGCAGCTTCACTGTCTTGTGAACCAGAATTAAGCAATCGGCCGTTGCTGTCAGTCACTGTAACGCGCTCAGGCTCTAGACCTTGTACTGCAGAAGCAACGATATCGACAATAGAATTTACTTCTTCACTGCCCATAATTGCACCGCGTCGCGCGGTAATGACCACTGTAGCACTGGCTTTTTTCTCGCGACGAGCAAACACATTTTCTTTTGGCAAAGCAAGTAAGACTTTGGCTCGGGTTACCGCACTCATTTCTTCTAATGTTCGCGCAAGTTGTTGTTCTCGAGCATGCTTAAGGCGCACTTTCTCAACACGTTGGCTGACACCAAACCCCATGTCTTGCATGATGATATCAGTGCCCTCAGCATTACCTTGACTTAAGCCTTGGCGTGCCATACCAAGTTTAATATCTTGATACTGATCAGAACTTACATAAACAGTATTACCTTCAAGACGATAATCAATTTGGTTTTGATCAAAATAATCTAACGCTTCGATCAATTCTTGAGTCTGCATCTTGGCTAAAGGGCGATAATCAGGCTCTTGGGCCCAAATCATAATAAATACCGCTATCGCCACGCATATCACTAACGCAACAACAAGTGTGAGCTGGCGCACCATATCGGTGGAGCCAAGTGAATCCATAAAGCCAGATTTTTGTTCTGCTTCTGAACCACCTGTGTATGGATCTGCGCTGGCGTTGCTCATTGCCAACTCTGTACCTGTTGCTTCTGCCACGTGTCAGCTCCTAAACCGGCATGTTCATTATGGTTTTGTAGGCTTCAAGTACTTTGTTGCGTACTTGTACTGTTGCCTCAAACGCTAAACTAGATTTTTCTTTGGCGACCATCACATCCGCTAAACTGAGACTTTTGTCACCCATCTCAAAACGCTCTGCTTGACTCTTTGCGTCCAACTGCATGCTATTAACCGACTCAATCGCATGGCCAAGCATATCTGCAAAATTCTCACCTGACGGATTGATTTGCACACCTTGTAAACTAGCAGGGTTGATTTCACCTAACCCTGCTTTGCTTTGTAACGCCATGCTTTGCATGTCTTGGTAAAGTGATTGTGCCTTTATGTCCATGATGTGCTCCTGGCGAATATTAAGATGACGGTATTCAGTCTCAACCAGTTAAAAGCAAGGTTGATGCCAATAAAATAATCCATGTATTTCATGCAGTTACATGAGATTTGAAGAGATATACAGGGATGACGGTTTCTTGACATGGCGAGAAAATTGAGCGATTGGGTTGATTAGAACTCGCGGTAAATTTTATTCGAACAATAGCAGGGGTTTAAAGGAGCTAAAATACACGACCGCTCTTAGGTTAGGCGGCCGATTAAAAAGCAAGTTAGACAAGCAAACACAGTGCTTACGCAATAGCGTTATGCTTATGAGTTTACGCAGGCAATTCGATACCCACTTCGCGCATTTTCGCAAGCTTGTAGCGTAACGTACGTGGGCTTATACCAAGGCGCTCCGCGACGTCTTTTCGGCGGCCTTGGCAAGATTGTAAAGTATCAAGAATGATTTGATGCTCTTGCTGACGAAGCTCTGAGCCTAGCTTACTTTCGTCTTCTTCTGTCACAGGTTCTTGAGTATGGCTCAAATCACTTTCAATAGACTCAAGCATAAGATCATCTGCCTCAATCTTTTCCCCGTCACATAAAATGAGGGCCCGTTGCACAACGTTTTCTAGTTCTCGAACATTACCTGGCCAATTGTGTTGTAGCATTTTACTGCGCGCAGATGAAGAAAAGCCAAGTGCAGCGGCTCCCTGCTTTCCACGGTGGCGAGCCACCAAATGCTCAGCCAGTGGGACTATGTCACCAGGACGTTTGTCAAGGGGTGCCCATGTCAACGGGAACACATTTAAGCGATAGTATAAATCTTCTCGGAATAGACCATCATCAACTGTTTGGCGAATATTGCGGTTACTTGTTGCAACTACCCTCACATCTAGCGGGATCATTTTGCGACTACCTAAACGTTCTACTTCTTTCTCTTGAAGCACGCGCAATAGTTTTGCCTGCAAGCCTAAGTCCATTTCACTTATTTCATCAAGCAATATAGTGCCTCCTTGGGCTTGCTCGAACTTACCCGGGCAGGCTTGAATAGCGCCTGTAAAGGCCCCTTTTTCATAGCCGAATAAGGTAGCCTCTAGCATATTTTCAGGGATAGCCGCGCAATTAATTGCGACAAATGGCTGTTCTGCGCGGTCAGATTGATCATGAATATAGCGCGCCAGTACTTCTTTACCGGAACCACTTGGCCCAAGCACCATTACCGTTGCATCTGAACGCGCAACACGCTGGGCCAGTTGCAATAATTTAACGCTACTAGGGTCAGCGACTATGGGGTCGTACGACAGCACTTTCTGCGCAGGAGCATAGCGACCCACTAAGTTAAGCAGCACTTCAGGCGCAAATGGCTTTGACAAATAATCTGTTGCACCGTCGCGCATTGCCGAGACCGCATCATCAATTGTGGCATAAGCGGTCATCAGCAACACAGGTACATTTGGATACTTATTTTTTAAACTCCGTAGTAAAGACAAACCGCTCATTTCACCCATTTGAATGTCGCTTACCACTAAATCAACTGATTCCTGATTCATCATCATCAAGCCACGCTCGGCACAGTCAGCTTCTAGCACTGTATATCCGCCGAGCAAGAGTGTATCTACCAAAGCTTCGCGCAAACCAGCATCATCTTCGACAATTAAAATTGTTGTTTGAGACATAAATTTAACTCCTCGCCTTTTAAGCGTGAATATTGGCAGTAACGGCAGATACTTTTTCATCTGCGGTTCGCGTTAAAATGGGTAATACGATAGAAAAACATGCGCCGCCAGAAACTAAATTAAACGCCTGCACTTCCCCTTGATGAGACTGAACGACTGTTTTTACTACCGCCAAGCCCAGACCTGTGCCTTGGCTGCGCGTAGTGAAAAAAGGTTCAAAAATATGTTTAATTTTGTCCGCTGGGATCCCAGGTCCGTTGTCTGTAACCGTTAACCGCATGCAATCGGGCTTGTGCGCATCACGCTCGGCGCTGAAAACAATATGCGCACCATCTGGCCGTGCGATCAACGCATTGTGAATTAAATTTTGTAATGCTCCACTTAGGGCGGTTTTATTACCTACAAAGTGAATATTCGGCTCCGGTAAAATCACATCTAAGCTACCGTTGCTTTTATTGAGCATGGCCTCACTGCCCGCTTTTACCTCTAGCATCATTTCTTCGAGAGAAATATCCGCTAGTACTTGCTCATTTCCACTTTTGGCGAAAAGTAACATGTCATTGACCTGCGCTTCTAAGTCACGTAAACGCGATAGTAATTTGTCACTGAAACGTTGACGCGACTCCTTGGCTAAATCACCACTGGATAGGTTAGCCGCATAGAGCATCGCAGCAGTTAGAGGAGTACGAATTTGATGAGCCAATGAAGCAACCATCTTCCCGAGGGAAGATAACTTCTGTAGATGACCAATACGCTGTTGTAGTTGACGTGTTTCGGTGAGATCCGTAAGAACAATTAATTGACCAGGTTCGTTCACCAAAGGCGTAATAGACAATTTTACTTTTCTACCATCAAACAGAGACACTTCGTGACCATCGTCAGCTTGGGGTTTAAAGGAACGCTTGATGATATTTCGCCACACCTGCCCTTCTAGAGGCTCTCCTAGCAGTGACTTGGCGAGCTGATTTGCCTGCTTCACGTGCCCCTTTCCATCGAGTACCACTACACCTGCGGGCATTACTTGTAATAGATGCTCCAATCTAGTGGCTTGTTGGCGTAACGCTTGAATGTCTTGAGTGGTTTCAATTGTACTATTGGCATCAGAAACGCAATTGCCATCAACAGCGTTTGAAAAGGATATGACAGCCCCAGTTGAAACTGATGCCTGGTTAGCCGTTAGGGTCTGTAAATTACTGAATGCCATATGTTCCTCACGTCAAAACTTAGACAGATTGAATATAGCGTTTAGATAAGCACATCCTGTGCCATAAAAATATTTATTATTAATCAGATAGTTAGAGGAATTTATGTGTCATTTTTTTGTCGAAACGAGGTGAAATGTTGGACGTTACGCTTTGCTAATATCGTACTTACGCATCTTTTCTACTAAGGTGGTTCGGCGCATACCAAGTACTTCAGCTGAGCGCGCAACCACCCAATCTTGTTGCTCGAGTGCTTGGGAAATTAAGCTAACTTCCATCTCTGAAATATACTCTTTAAGATTAATGCCCTCTGGGGGTAATTCGGTAGACGTGCTGCTCTCTTCGAAAGCGTCATCTTCAGACTCTGCGTCAGCTGAAAACAAAGCATTAAGTGCTTCGCGCTCAAGTAACTCTTCTGGGTAATCAGGCTCGTAGTCATCTACGGCTAAATGGCGATATTTATGTGGTAAGTCACCTACATCAATAAGTTGGTTAGGATACAAAATCATTAGACGCTCAACCAAATTAGACAGTTCGCGGACGTTACCCGCCCAACTATGCTCCATCAACGACTTCATGGCGTTTTCGGTAAACTTGATCTGTGCGTTTTCACGTTCCATACGTGAGACAAGCTCTTGCAAGAGTAAAGGAATATCTTCATGACGCTCACGCAACGCGGGACTATCAATTGGAAACACATTTAAACGATAATACAAATCTTCGCGAAAACGCCCCTGTTCGATCATTTCTTCAAGGTTGCGGTGAGTCGCCGCAACAACTCGTACATCACAACGAATGGGTTTCATTCCACCGACGCGCTCATAGGTGCGTTCCTGCAAAACACGCAGCAATTTTACTTGCATTTGCAGTGGCATGTCGCCTATTTCGTCAAGAAACAGCGTACCACCTTCAGCTAATTCAAAGCGGCCTTTTCTGGCCCCAATCGCCCCGGTAAATGCGCCTTTCTCATGGCCAAATAATTCGCTCTCAAGAAGCTCACCAGGAATAGCGCCACAGTTGACCGGAATAAAAGGGTTAGTACCTCGCTTTGAAAGGTAATGCACATTACGCGCTATCACCTCTTTACCGGTTCCGGATTCACCTAAAATCAGTACATTGGCGTCAGTTGGCGCGACCTGCTCAATAAGATGGCGTACGTTTTGGATTTGATTACTTTTACCGACCAAACTACGAAACAGTTTGGTTTTGTTTTGCGGCGTAGTATTGCGGTTGGGTTGCATACGACGATGCTCTTGGCATCGATGCAACATTTGCGTTAATAAGGGGTACGTTACCGCTTCATCAACGGCCCCAACCCGGTTAGCACCAGAGGTAAAATTAGCATCTTTGCTATCAACAAGAATAAACGGCTGCTGGGGAAATTTATCACACAACTCCCCTGCTAGCTCCATGTCTAATGCATCGATTAAAACAGCATCAAAAACAGGGTGAGATTTTAGCGTACTGACGGCTTGCTCGAAGGCGATAGCTGTGCTGCTTTCACCGAGAAAGGTCAATATTGTGTTCAGATTATGCCCGAGCGTGGGTCGCCCACTGATAATCAGAATATTACTCATGCATCCCTCAATATAATCATGTTAATTGACTGTTTTACTTCTGGTTTTAATTTTAACCATTCATTGGTGGATAGCAATAGAGGAATGAGACCTAAATGTAACGCCTGAGGAATTTAAAATAAAAAATGTTTAATAACAATAAGTTAAAAAATTATCATACCACTAATGGTTAATATCTATGATGGATTTAAATGTACAAAAAAACAACTAAAAAGGCCGTGACGGCCTTTTCGTTTTATATGCCTAGGGCATGGTGATCGTTACTGTACGAATTGTGCTCTAAATGGAATCGTTTTAATCGCGAGACAGTACTACGGGCCTCGTTATTATCCATTAAGTAAGCTAAGAACTTGCCCTTGCTGCTGATTAGCTTGAGCCTGCACCGAAATACTTGCTTGCCCTAAGATATTAGCCGCTGCGCTATCTGCTGTTGCTTGTGCGTAATCAGTATCCTGTATACGACTGCGCGCTGCCGCAATATTCACATTAGACTGGGTTAGGTTACGAGCAGCGCTTTCAAACTGATTCTGCGTTGCGCCCAAATCAGCTCTGGCTGCGCCAACAAACTCTGCGGCTTCATCGGCTACGACAAGTGCGTCTTCCGCCCCTTGTGCAGTTGATAGGTCGACGTTTAACACGTCAGTTAAATTAGCTGCAATATCTTGAGTAGCAACACCAATTTTTTGCCCTGCGTTAGCCCCAATTTGAAACTCAATATTACCGTTGTTACTTAATAACGGTTGCCCACCAAATTCGGTTTGTTCGATTGTTTGTGAGATATTTTCTTGCAATTGCGATACTTCGGCTTGAATCGCTTGGCGGTCAGAATCACTTAAAATGCCATTGCCGGCTTGAACTGACAATTCACGAATACGACTCACATCATCATTAATACCCGACAAACCACCTTCTGCTACTTGGGTTAATGATACGCCATCATAAGCGTTAGCTACAGACTGACGATTACCTTCTACTTGCGTAGTTAGTCTATCAATAATTTGCTGCGCAGCTGCACCATCAGCGGCGCTATTTACTTTTTTACCTGATGCTAATTTTTCAAAGATTGATTCTTGTTTTTGTTGCACCTGTTGCAACAAAGATGAATTAGACTCTGTATTTAAATTAATCATATTCTTTCTCCTAGAGACAGTACCTCTACCATCTCTCAAAACCCTGGTTCAGCTTAGCAAATTCGGTGCAAAAAGTAAGCAATGCAAAGTATATTTGATGATACGTCTACACTGGGTTCCATACCGTTCTTATAATTAACGAGGCAAAGCCCAATGTAGAATCGTTTTAGAAATCTGTCTTTTCTTCAAATGCTTATGTAAGCTTTGTGTCAAATTATTAGCGGTAAAGCGGCCTGATTATTGCTAATGCGAATACATGAACTATGACTCTTCACTACGTATTTAGCGCTTTGTAGCATGAAGAAGTTTAGGTTTGCGCTTAAGCCGTATGTCCGTAATCATCACAGCAACTGTAAAATT
This sequence comes from Paraglaciecola mesophila, assembly GCF_009906955.1. GTDB lineage: Bacteria > Pseudomonadota > Gammaproteobacteria > Enterobacterales > Alteromonadaceae > Paraglaciecola > Paraglaciecola mesophila_A. The sequence continues at coordinate 4,480,303 of NZ_CP047656.1, read as the reverse complement.
AAGTGAACCATGTTAAAAAATATTCGCCTGCATTTAGAAAAAGATGAAGAAAAACAAACTTTACTTGATGACCAATTGGCAAAAAGTATTGTTAAAAACCGCAATGAAAGCGTTAACGCATTTTTGCGCAACATCCCTTCACTTCTTCCTTTGATCAAAGATTCACAACTTTATAATCTTTCTTTATTCATGAATAAATGGGGCGAAACCAATATTGTTGATTATGGGATAGGCAGAACATTTTACGGCTTTCACCCAAGCGAAGAGATACAGCAACAGGTTGCGCAAACGCTAAACCATTGCCCCTGTGTTGATTTTACCGACACTAAAAAGAAAACGAATTTAGTTGAAACCTCGGAAAACCCGTTAGATTTTAAGCAACTACCAAGTTTTAAAACCGAGCAAGCCCTCAAGCCAATGCCAGACGAAGTGGAATGTCTTGTTGTATTAGGGTGTGGTCTTGGTTTGCATATTATTCAGTTGCTTGAAGCGAGAACGATTAAAAACCTGATAGTTTACGAACCTGAACTCCAGTACTTTCAGTGCTCAACTATGGCAGTATCATGGGCGGATATCTTTGCGTTAGCCAAAGCAAAAGGCACGGCGCTATTTTTACAAATTGAGAAGGATGGACGAGATTTACTAACGGACATCAACGAGTTAAGAGAACACATTTCAATCGACAGCTTTCATCTCTATAAACATTACAACCAAGAGGTGTTTGACACGATTTATCATGATATCTGTCATCGCAGTTGGGAGGATATAAATAATAGTGGCTTCAATATTAAACAACATAAAAGTCACTTAGAATTTGTGCCGTCTTGGGCACCTAAATTAGACTTAACTGCGCATGAAAATGTATCTACTCAAAATAACCTATTTGAGCAAAACTTGTTGGCTTTCAAAAAATATTTCCCAAATATTTATCAGCAATATAAAGATTATACACCGCAGATTTGGCTACCGATCCAGAACCAAAATCAAGAAATCAATGTTGTAAAAGCTATAGGACTGCACCCGTGGTACGGCAGCTCACCAAAGCAAGATTGTGATTGGAACTTGGAAAATTTTAATGAGCAGCCTAACAAAGACGGTCTTGTACTTGGCTACAAGGGCACCAAGCTGGCACATTACCTTCACTACCAGTTCGTTAACGAAACTCAAGAATTATTAAAAGAAGCAGAAGAACAAATAGGCGAGTTACCCGATACAATCGCTTCTATCATTATGTTTGGTTTAGGCGTTGGGTATCAGCTCGAAAAGTTACTGGACGAACATTCGGTAGAAAAATTATTTATCTGTGAGCCAAATCCTGACTTCTTTTACGCATCATTATTCGCCATCGACTGGCATGCAATTTTCACAAAAATAGAAGCCAGTGACACGCGAATTTACCTAAATGTAGGGGATGACGGCACGCACTTATTTAACGACTTATTAAATCAGTTTCACTCCATTGGCCCCTATATTTTAAACAATACCTACTTCTATCAAAGCTACTACAACGCCTCACTTAATAGCGCCATAGCGCAGCTTAGAGAACAACTACAAGTGGTTATCTCTATGGGGGAATACTTCGATCATGCGTATTATGGGATCGAACATATGAAAGAAGGGTTCAGGCGCGATTACCCAGTACTCATGAATAAACCATCGCAGTATTTAAGTTATAAAGATAAAGAAGTACCAGTTTTTATCATAGGCAATGGCCCTTCTTTAGATATGTCTCTCGAAGCCATTAAAGAATGGCGTAACCAATCGATAGTTATTAGCTGCGGTACTGCCCTTCAAGCCTTATATAAAAACGGCATCACGCCCGATTTCCATGCGGAAATAGAACAAAATCGCAGCACCTATGATTGGCCTGTGCTAATAGGTGATCTTGACTACTTAAAGGAAATAACGCTTATTTCCTGTAACGGGATTCACCCAGACACCTGTGAATTATACAAAGATGTACTCGTCGCATTTAAAGAAGGTGAATCATCGACCGTGTCAGCATTGAGTGTGCTCGGTAAGCAGCACTTTGAAGTGCTTCAGCAATCGTTCCCCACTGTTAGTAATTTTGTGACTAACATCATTAGTGTACTGGGCTTTAACCATATTTATTTAATGGGTGTGGATTTAGGTTTTGTTGATGTTAATCATCACCACTCGAAGTCTTCTGGCTATTACCAAGAAGATGGCAAAGAAACCTATGATTACTCTGCCGGTAATATCACCTCACTTGTTGTACCAGGTAATTTTAGGCCTAAGGTAAATACTAAACATGAGTTTAAAGTATCACGGCAGGTCATCGAGCAAGTCACCCACCGAAAGCCGAAAGAACAAACCTTCTACAATTGTAGCGACGGGGCGAGAATTAAAGGAACAACCCCACTTGAGATCGATAATCTACTCATCATGGCGAGCAATGATGAGCGTGACCATGCTTTGGAAAAACTGCATAAAAAGGTTTTCTCAACCAAGCACAGTACCCACTTTATCGAAAAATATGAAAAGCAATTCTCACATGAATTAATGCTTGAAGAAGTGCAGCAACTTCAAGAGTTGGTTGAGGAACACTTATCAACACCTGGCGATATAAATAAGCTGATTAATGCTCAAAAAGAGTTACTGTTTGATTCTTATCAGACGGGCCGCTCTCTGCTGTTTTATTACATGTATGGTACGGTAAACTATGCCAATGCGATTTTTACAAAACTTTCACTTCAACATTCAGAGAGATTTAAAAGTGTTGAACTTTGCATTACTGCCACATCCAAATGGGCTAATTTACTCAGGAATTTAAAAGAGTTTTTGTGTTTCTCTAAAAATACAAAATATTTTGATACATCAGGCTTCAATGTTTGGAAGAGAGAATCTAAATACTTAGAAGAAGTGGGATTCGGCAGGTCAATATTAATCGTTACTAAAGATCCTAATTTTGAAAATAGCATCAAATGGAATTTAAAAGTTCATTTTCCATTTATAAATAATATTTACTTTACTAAAAGTCCAATCAAGGAATACAAAACGAAAGATTTCGACTATGTCGTTTATGAAGAGAATTCGAAAAATTCAAGTAAAAAAGGCCTCATAAACACTATTAGCCTAACGACATCTAATGATGTTCGGAAAAATCCTTTTAATAATGTGATGCTACTTGCTAAACCCAATATAAATGATGAATCTGTAGTGAACAACTTAGTATCAACAACTTTTTTACTAATAAGATGTTGTTTAAGCTTATCTTCACCGTCATTTATTATCCCTAAATTATTAGGTTGTGATAAAACAAAATTCAATGAAGATGTTTTATATACAATACCAGGCGATTATATTGCCTTAGACTTTGTTCATTTCATTTCTATCTATAGAAAAGAAAAAATTGAATTAATATCTGAACAAGTAAAAACAAGGGGGAGATTGGTGCTAGGAGACATACGGATGAAACATTTATTACTTACTCTTACAACGAAAGAGACGTTGAGCGAATATAGACATATAGCGGCTGAAATCGAAAATTAAAAGGAATTAATATGCCAGGCATTTATGGATATACAAAAAATGAATCAAATGAAGATAACATTCATTTAATGTCTACTGCTTTAATAGTTGACTCAAACGACCTAATAATTGACGATATAGTTAACGACTCTTCAATACAAATGTCTCATATACATTTAAAGTCAACTAAAAACCACAAAAAAACCTTTAATAAAAATGGAATTTTCATATCAATACAAGGTGAAAAATATAATTATATTGAAAATACTTTTGAGGAGTTACTTTACGAGTCATACATCAATCAAAAACTAAAAGATATATTGAGTAAAATTGATGGTTACTTCCATGCGATAATTTATGACAGTATTAATAAAAAAGTTCACCTGATAACTGATAGGTACGGCATGAGTTTATTGTATTATTGCTATACGGATAATAAGTTAGCTTGGAGTGCTGAAGTAAAAGGATTACTTGCCCTACCTAGAACAGATTACACTTTAAACGAAGTCGCTATAAATTCTTTTCTCGAACTAGGTTATTTAGTTGAAAATGAGACGCTACTTAAAAATATCGAGCTAGTCCCACCTTCAACAATTATTTCATATGATCTAAAATCAAGTAACTTAGAACAAACCACTTATTGGAAGTGGTCTGAAATTAAATTACAAAATGTTTCTTTTGATAGCGCTGTTGAACAACTTGGGACGCTATTTCTAGCCTCTGTAAAAAAACGATTTAGCCCGGATGAAAAAATGGGAGTATCATTGAGTGGGGGATTGGATAGTAGAGCGATCATTGCTGCTGTAAACACCTTGTATCCCGACTATATTGGAGAACTCTACACCTTTGGAATAGAAGGTTGTGACGATATAGAGATAGCTAAAATCGTAGCAAAGAAAACAAAGTGGAAGCATACAATATATAACTTTTCTGAATCTAACTGGTTTGAATCTCGTTTTAATTCTATTTGGCGAACTGATGGTATGCTAAGCATGATGCATATGCACGGAATTGAATTTCTAGAAGAGGTATCGAATAAAATCACGTTTAACTTAAATGGTTATGCTGGAGATGTTGTATGTGGTGGCGGCTGGTTAAATCATCTACCTCTAGATAAACAAGCGAATAATAGTGACTTAAAACAGTTTTACAAAAATCAAACCGATAGAGTAGATTTTGATTCAGACTTTTATGCGATAGATAAATGTGAACCTCACCTTTTAATGAATAGAGTCAGGCGCTTTACTAATATGGGCAGTGTTAATAGCCTTCATAAAATAACTCAGAGAAAACCGTTTTTCGATAATAATCTAATTGAATTTGTATACTCTTTACCCGATTATTATAGAAAAGATAATAAATTGTACGCTGATATGCTGATTAAGTTTTTCCCTGATTTTTTTGAAAATATACCATGGCAAAAAACACGGAAAACATTACTAGGTAAAGAATCAAATTTACTATCATACCCAAAAATAAGCCGCGGATACATTAATTACGCAAAAGGAATAAGAGACGAAGAAGTTCTTCGTAAGATTACTAATATGCTGCATTATGAAAGTTCAAGATATAGTAAATTTACAAATATTGATCCTATCTCTCAATACCTAAATCCACACTTAGCTTCCTTTAAAGTTAACCATGTAGAAAATATCTTCAGGTTCGTTACTCTCGAATATTACCTCCAAAGAACATCCATTTTTCAAAGCTAACTAAAAGAAAATATACACAACCCTGAAACTTGTCAGTTGAAATAAAGGCAAAGAAATGAAGAAAATTTTAATTTATGGAACGTCAAATAAAGCACTCGCTGAATTAACTGCACTGTCTTTACAATATGAAGTACTTGGCTTTGTAGATAGTAATATAAAACGACAGGGAAAAATTCTGTTAGGTTTAAAAATCTATCACTATTCAGACTTAGAAAATTTAAATTTCGATCTAATCATTATTTGCAGTTATTTTTTTACTGATATTTCAAGCACTTTAAAGTCAGTAGGTATTGATAACTATGTAAATTCAAATGACATTGAAGAAATACAAAAAATTTCAGCTCAAATTTTTTCTCTTCAAGAAGAGTTTAGAAGTAATATCATTGAAAATATCCCCCAAATACCTCTTCAGCATTCACATATCAAAAACTGTACACTACTTGTTAACCGATTAGAATTATTACAAAAACTACCACAAGAAGGCATCGCGGCAGAGCTTGGCGTTGACACTGGAAGTTTTTCTTCACAGATTTTGAAAGAAAACAAACCCAAAACACTACATTTGATTGATGTCTGGGATAGTACACGGTTCAATCAAACTCTTTTAGATAAAATAAAGAGTAAATTTGAGCAACAAATACGCTTAAAATCCGTAGTTATTAATAGAAGCTTATCCCATGAAGCAGTCCATGATTTTCCCGATAATTATTTTGACTGGATCTATATAGATACAACACATAAATATTTACAAACTAAGTTAGAACTAGAGCTATATGCCCAAAAAATAAAGCCTGGAGGGATAATAGCCGGCCACGACTATTGTATGGGGAATTGGGAAAAATCGTTTAAATATGGTGTTATTGAGGCAGTACATGAGTTTTGCGTGACACACAAATGGCGCTTAAAATATCTCACTATGGATATTAAGGAAAATCAAAGTTTTGCTATCGAGAAAATAAATTAGCGAAATCAGACATATATATTAAAATTCACCTCAACTGGGATAAAAAATTGATTAAATATGTTCATATTATGATTTCTGAAAAGTTTATGCCTCCCTACATAGACTTTATCCAAGAGAATTTTCACGTTTCTGAACACCAGTTTATTTATATCACCAGTGAAAAATATCAATTTGGACTGACGCCTTCCCATAATGTCAAATTTATTCATACTGATGATGACTTTTTATGTTTAGTAAAAATTTTACAAGCAGCAGAAAAAATCATTCTTCACGGTCTATGGCGAGATAAAATTAATAATTTACTAATTACCTTTCCGGACCTATTACAGAAATCGTATTGGGTAATGTGGGGAGCAGACTTTTACAATCCTGATAGTAAAAATGATGAACACAAAAAGATAATTGAGACGATTGGTCACCTTGTCTCTTATTCCGCTGGTGACATACAGTTTGTTAGAACTTGGTATGGAGCAAAAGGACACGCTATTATAAACTTTGCTTATCCTAGCAATTTATATCAACCAACTGAATATACTCAAAAAAATCATACTTCAAAAAATATCTTACTAGGTAATTCCGGTGCAACAAATAACAATCACTTATTTTTATTGGAACAAATATCGAAATACAAACACAGAATAGGCAAGGTTTACACGCCTCTATCTTATGCCAATAAAGGCCATCCTGAACACATAAAAAAAGTAATTAAATATGGCAATGAATTATTTGGTGATCAATTCATACCAATGACAGAGTTTTTACCATTTGATGAATACAAAAACTTACTTAAAGAGGTGGACATAGCTTTATTTGATCATGATCGCCAACAGGCAATGGGAACTATAGTTACGCTATTAAGTTATGGCTGTAGAGTGTTCATTCGCCCGTCTGTTACCACATGGGATACACTGAAAGATTGTGATATAAAACTGTTTGATATAGCTAAATTAGACGAAGGATTTTTAACTGAATACCATGCACAGAAGAACATCAATAATATTAAAAAACACTTTTCCAAACAATCTTTAGTACACCAATGGCAGTATTTATTTAATCTACCAAACGGTTGAAAAGTTGACTAATCAAGGCTATGAGAAAGAGTAAACACAATGTTTTTATTATTTAACTTTAACCTTTATTAGATTTTGCATATCGTTTGTTTTGGTTAACATTTCATCGAGTGAATTGAATTTTAAAAATACGATTCCTAGTTTGTGAGTTAATGGCTCTGTAATTTCATCGCCTTTATGCCACCATAAGTATTGTTTCACTATATTGCTCTTCACAGTGGTATCTATACTGACAGTGTCTATCGTTCCTGCTTTATCTGCCATAATACAATGGCGACTATAAAAACCCTCGTTATTTCGTTGATTGAGTTCACTACAATCGCCCCCAGTAAAGGCTTTAATAATGTAGCTAGAATAGTCTACTGATGTGGCAAGCTTGACTAAATTTAAGTATAAATCTCCCGGAGGTCTTCGACATATCTCAATGATAATAGGTTGCTCATCTTTAAGAATGAACTGCACATGAAATATTCCATCTTTGAGCTTCATTAAATGTACGATTTGTTCTGAGTAACTAATTAACTTTGCAATGACATTTGACGAAACAATGGAAGGAGTTGATGCCGCCGAAACCATATACTGATTAAGAAAGTAATGCTCATTATCTAAGAAATTGAACGCCACTTTACCATCTACGATAAAAGCAGAAAAACCATGCCTAGTCCCTTCTATAAAATCTTCTATGACAATCCTTTTTGTTTTCGACATTTCAAAAGCTATTTTGATAGCTTCCTTAGCTTCCAATTCAGACGAAGCCTTCAGAATGCCTTTACCACCGGTTAGATCTACAGGTTTGACCATGACAGGAAACTGGAAGAGCTTCAGGTTATCTACGGCCTTGATTGGGTCGATAAAACCCATAGCATTAGGACTAGGAATACTATGCTTTAGCGCAAACTCCCGATATGAATCCTTATGATGAATTTTTTGCGCCAATAAATAACTGTCATGTCCCGGTAAATTCATTCTTTCCGCTACATAAGCACAGCTTATTGCTGAAAAATCATTGGCACAGGGGCAGATAGCATCTATTTTTAATGATATAGCAACTTGAAGCATCAATTCATTGTTTGAGAAATCTGCTAAACAGGTCTCGTCAGAATATTCATGGGCCATATCAAGAGGATTGTTTCCTGATGTGATGACATAAAAACCTAGCTTTTGCGCGGCCAAAACTAACGGGATATCAGCATAGCCCCCACCAGCAATCAATAATTTTTTTTTCATATATGGATTACGTTACCACTCTCGATTAAATGATTAACTCATTAACTAACCTATTTTGGTCAATCCCTAATTTATTAAATTGCTCTACAATAAGTGCATAACCTTGAACAGCTGCAATAACAATAGGAAGGTCAGACTCCTTGAGAACCGAAGGGCATTTTACTTCTTTGTCAAAATAAACGCTGCCTATTTTATTCGGTGTAGCATCAACAAAATAAGCAATTTCCGCTTGCTCAAAAAAGTGGCTTTTGGAAACGAGGTATTTCGCTTGTTGCCCTGCTCCCCAAACGATTACTCGAGGATACTTTTTAGCCGTAGCTATGAATTCGAACCCAGTTAGATTATGCAGCCTATTGACATAATCAGGACTATTTAATGCAAAAATATCTCCTAGTCGATGCCATAACAACTCGTCAAAGTATATTGCAGAACAGCCTAACTGTTTTAGCAATCCAAACATTAAAACCATAGAAGTAGCTGATTCAATACTCACATGCTCTTTTTTAAAATCACCGCTTATTTGAAAAACACAGTTCTGTAAAGAATAGCTTTTCATTAAAGTTACGAAAGAGCGAACTTCATTTTCAGAGTCATTATTTTCAGTGAAAATATATTTAATGGTTATTTTTTTGTTGTTAACTTCTGAATAGTCTTTGAGATTGCTACATACTCTGTGTAAATAATCCCGTCCTCTAATATTTTCAAAGGTCTCTGTCGTACCAGCATCAATGCTTGTTATTAGTTGGCCACGATTTTCTATCAGTAATATATCTATTGCTGGGCTATGTTTTACCGAGTTACTCAGAACTCGTTGCTGCACGTTAGGAATTTTTTCAGCTAACATTCCAGTGATTTTCTCAAAGCCTTTACCCAAAACCGGCTCCCCCCCCCCCCACACAACTAATGCGCAGTTTTGTAATGCCTCATCTTCTATAAATTTCTCGATACTGCCTTCAATATCGTATTTTTGCTTTTCACCACCGTAATATTCATCACTGCAATAGGTACATTTTAAATTACATACTGAATGATACTCTAATGATAAATAATGGATATCTAGCTTATTGAGAGTATCCCACTTTTTAAATTCAAGAAAAGAACACCCTTCACATGGATTACTTATTCCAGCATTAATTTTTTGATGTAACTCCCGTTTAGCTTCCAATATCTCCCTACTACCGAGAGACTTCTCGGAGCCATCAGTAACATCAAACAATTTCACGTCTCCGCGCATTTCACCGTCTACGAAAAAACGTTTGCAACAAGTACGAACTTCATTGGAGCGCATAAATACAGAATGCTGTAAATCCGTACAACTCCAACTTTTACCATCTAGCTGACTAATCTGCGTGCAAATTGTTTCTACTTTTTCTGTTTCACTCAAACTTTTCTCATCCATCTTATCAAAAAATAAACGACATAAATTTCCATATAATGTTTTACAATTTTTGAGAGTTTCTACAAATTCTTTACTTTTACGTTTTTCTTGACTAAATAGCCAAAGGGCTGAAAAAAGCGGATGTATATTTGTTGCGCTACTCCTTTGACGAGCTATTTCTCGTATTCTAGTCGCGATAACACCAATAGTGCCGTAGTGGTATGCAGCTAGATACCGATCTTTAACCGCACTCGTTAATTTAGCATTTTTAAGAATATTGAGTATTGTATTCCAGGCACGTAAGTAACCTTCAACATGTGCTTCAGATATAGTATTGATAATTGAAGTTCGATGGTTTCTTTTTAAATAAATAATGTGATCAAAATAGCGTATATCACTGGCGTTGAAATAAACATTAAAAATAAAATCTACATCTTCATGAAGACCAGAGTCAAATTTCATATTTGACTCAACTAACAATGATCTTTTCATCGCTGTAAAAATCACTGATCCGTCCATACGATGGGATAAATAAGCTTCAATTAATTTATGCTGATGTGAAAAATAAACGTTATCTCGTCGCCCTATACGTTGACTACTTTTCAAGTTTTTTTCAGACTTTTGACTCTCTGCCCAATCAAATCCGACAACGTCTAATGATGGTGATTTTTGATTATTAATAAACTGCTGGAGAGTTCGAATGCCATTATCTTTTAGTTCATCGTCACTATCCAAAAATATAACCCATTGGTTAGTAGCAACTTTTAAACCTTCGTTTCTAGCTATTCCAGGGCCAGTATTAGTCGATAATTCAACTAGTTTTAAATTAGGAATAATATCGTAATAACGCTGAACAATAGAACAGGTGTTATCCGCAGAGAAATCATCGACTAGAATCACTTCGATATCTGAAGAAGAAAGGTTTTGGCTAACAATACTATCTAAACAATCGCTAATAAATTTACTAGCATTATAAGTCGGAATGATAATCGAAAATGACGTGCTCATATGCACCTCAAAACTTGATTGAACAGACTTACTGCTAACGTTAAGTTCATTAAGACTCAACCCGTTCCCAGGTTTTATTCTTTGCTGATCGAACCATAGCCTCTAAAAATGTTAACCCTTCAATAGCTGTATCAACGCCAAAAACCCATGGTGAAGTGCTTTTAGCGGTTTGCTTAAACTCTTTTAAGCTTTCAGCCAAATCAAAATAATGGTTAGCAAATGCCTCAATAAATCCTGCTGGGTGACCTGCTTTAAATCGGTTGTAACGTAATTCACTAGCAACATTTAGCTCTACTGATGTACGTTCAATAATCTGTTTATGGCTATAATTATCAGTAAATGTAATGCTCTCAGGCTGCAACTGAAACCATTCGGCAGCCCCTAAAGTACCGTACACCCGCACACGTAAACCATTACTGTGACCTATCGCACATTTACTGAACCAAACTTGTACATCCAAATTGTTGGTATATTTTGCTAAACACATCGTGTTGTCGATTATATCCGGCACCAAACCATAGCTATTATTCATTGCAACAAGTTCAACAGGCTTTTGAGCAGATAGAAATGAAACCATTTGATGTAAATGGACACCGAGATCTAAATAAGCTGTGGGAATTTTTTGATCAATTGTACGCCACTTTTGAGGACGAGGTTTATTACCATCTTTATCCAACCTCATAAACCCTTCTTGAGGCATTTCAATTTGAATTTGATTTAATGTGCCTAGCTTTCCTGTGGAAATTAAGTTTCTCAACTCTCTAACCATTGGGTACCCAGTGTAATTATAAGTAATAGCTAAAAAGCCCTCACTATCTTCCACTACACTTCTAAGTCGTTTAGCTTCTTGTGACGAAGTTACTAGTGCTTTTTCACAAATGACAGCATAACCCGACAAAATGGCCTTTTCGACGATATCGGCATGCAGCGGAGTTGGAGTTAAAACAACAATGGCATCAAGTTTACCCTTCTCACTAAGCAACATTTGTTGCCAATCATTATAAACACGATCAAGTGGAACGCCCCAACTGTCAGCAGTTGATAAATTCACTTCTGGGTGAGTGCTAAAACATCCCGCCTGTAACTTCCACATCCCATCCATTTGTGATGCGATTTGATGGGTTGTTCCTACCGCAGAGTTTTCTCCTCCGCCAATAAAACCAATCCGTAACTTTTCTAAACTCATACTTTATATCCGGTGATTTCTAGCGCTATTCAGATATAAACAATAATATCTTTTCAACTACACTAAACTTTTAACAATGCGCTAGTAAACGATTATTTTGAGATTCAAAATAATCAAAAACATGATGAGTTATTACATCAATCTCTTCATTTTTCAATCCAAAAAACATAGGTAACCTCAACAATCGTTGTGATTCATTTGTTGTTCTTTGCATTTTGGAATGACATATACCGGCGTTCCTCCCCATCGGGGAACTATGCAATGGAACATAATGAAAAACACTCACGACACCTTTAGAGTACAGATATTTAATAAGACTATCGCGGCAGCTTACATCTTTCACTCGAATATGAAAAATATGCCCGTTATGCTCGCAATCAACAGGTATTGTCGGAAGTTGAATGTGACCTGATAACTCTATTACAGATAAAAGTGCGAAATATTTATTCCAAGATGCCAATCGTTCATCTTTGATTTGTTGAAAGTCCAACAGTTGTGAATACAAATACGCTGCACTTAACTCTCCTAACAAATAGCTACTTCCCACATCTACCCAAGTATATTTATCTACTTTTCCTTCAGAAAATTGACGCCTATTGGTTCCCTTTTCTCTTAATATTTCAGCTCGGTCAACCAAATCAGGATCATTGATAACTAGCATTCCACCTTCACCACCTGCCGTAATATTCTTGGTTTCGTGAAAACTGAAAGTTGCAATATGCCCATGCACACCAACGGGCTTCCCTTCGTAGTTACTGCCGATACACTGAGCAGCGTCTTCAACTACTTTTATATTATATTTTTTAGCAACGTCCATCAGTCTATGCATATCACAGCTAACACCAGCATAATGCACCGGAACGATAGCTTTTGTTTTTGACGTTATAAGACTTTCTAATAACTCAACGTCAATATTTAATGTTTGAGGGTCTATTTCAGCAAACACTACTTTTGCACCACGTAAAACAAACGCATTAGCGGAACTAACAAAGGTGTACGAAGGCACTATGACTTCATCACCATTTTGAATATTGAGCAGTATTGCGGCCATTTCTAGGGCATGTGTACAGGAAGTCACCAACATAGCTCTTTTACAGCCTAATTTTTCTTCAAACCATTTTTCACAGAGTTGGGTATATTTGTTATTCCCGGACATTGCAGAGCTATTCATAGCATCGAATACGAAAGCATCTTCATGTCCTGTTCTTGCTGGTTTATTAAACGGAATCATTGATTACCACCTAATGTATACGTTAAATTACCGCGCCTTGGTTTATTTATCGACCTTATTGTAAGAACCTTTAAAATGACTATATATCCATTTAAATTCGCGGAACACTTGTTCTTCTCGTCTAAAAAGTTAAGCCTCTTTCCTGATTACTAATCGAATCTGCTTTTCCTTTTGTAGTAAAAAAACAGATTTATAAAAACTGACCTTCGCCATAAAATCTGAAAGGAATTTAGGCAGCCGTGAGCTTTTAGACCATTTGTTTTTGTAACGCTCAAAGTATAGTTCCTCTAAATCAACTATTTTAACATTGGGAAAATTACTTAAAGATTCTTTTAAGGTATAGCTTGTTGTCCAGTTTAGTGTATCTAACCCTTTGGTTGGCTTATTCAAAATTTTCAAATATATTTTAGCGAATTTTTTATTCATTCTGGGTAGGAATGGAAGTCCATAATGAGGCTCATAAAAGCTATTATAATCAGGGGCTTGTATCTTTAATTTCCCTCCAACTTTTAACACCCTGATTAGTTCATTTAACGTTTGTTCAACGTCTTGTACATGCTCTAAAGTTTGATAGGTAGTGATAAAATCAAAATAGTTATCTTCAAACGGGATTTTTTCACCAATTCCCTCAATAACTCTGTCACTATAATATTCCGGATAATTGAGCTCTTTGATTTTCATATCCATATAGGATAATTTCCACTTTTCAGGTTCAATACCATAAACGTCATAACCTTGATTCAACCCATAAAACAGAAATGTCCCTACTCCACAGGCCATATCCAAAATTTTTCCTTTATGATCGTCAAAACTTTCAACTTCTTTCCATCGTCCGTTTAAATTTTTAGAATCATCGTGCCAGATTCTAGCAAGCTCTCTGGTCACTTCAATATTGTCATAACCAAAATATTCGATACTGTCTTCAACAAGCTTGTTTAGCAAAAAGGTTTTACTATCCATTGACACTTCCCTGCAATTTCGGGGCGGCTTCAAAAAAACAAGTTATCCTAGGTGTTCGATTTAAATCTTTGGCAACCATTAAAATTTGTTCGGTAATTTGCTCCACTTGAGAAAAGCTTGCTACGACTATAGTACAGGGATCCTCCATTACCGAAAAAGCTTCATTTAAGGTAAATTCATTTGATTTCTTTGTTGCACTTTTTTCAAATTTTTTATCGATAAAACCTTTGATACAATGTGTGCTTGGAATGTACTTTTCAAGCATTAACCAAGTTTCACCAACTCCATAAATATATAAATCTAGCACCCCGACTTTCTCTATATTTTTCACCAGTGAAATAATTCTAGCGTCTATTCCGAGTTCGCTATTATATTTCGCAATATCAACATCAACTTTTGGAAATAACTTTACGAAACTGTTGACATCAATCATTTTTGAGTGCTCTGAAGCACGATAAAGCAGGCTCCAATAATCTGAAGGGAAGTTCTGTTTAATGACTTTAAGAGTATTCTCATTGAGCAGCTTCGATTGGTAAAGAGTTCGATACAAGTGACATAAGAGTCTGTTACTTTCATTTCCAGTAGTAAACTTATAAATATTATTTAATCTAACCGTAATGGTACGCAATACGCTTTTTAAAAATGCTTTCTCATAATCCTTAGCAGCTCCATTTTCGGTCAAAAAATTTTTTCTCCAGCCCATGACATTGATACTTTCAGTAATTCTCAAAACATTAATACTTTGGCTTTTTGACCCCTCGGTACGAAACCAATTATAAAAGGCGTCTGCAATGAAAGTGACCGACTTTGAAAAGTAAAGCAGCTTCAGTAAGGTAGCATTATCTTCATTATTTCGAGTCCTTTCCGAAAACATACACTTAGGATTAAGAAATAAATCACGATGATAAATCTTTGCCCAAACTGCGGAGGGTTTATCCAAAGAAACAATATCCGAAAAGTAGTCCTTGGCGTTATAATTAGTTTCAAAAGAGTGTTTTTTAATCGTCTGATTTAATTTTATTTCTTGGTGGCCACAAACTACAATATCGTTTTCAAATGTGGCTTTATTGAAAAGAGAATTAAGCATTTCTTTATGAGCGGTATCATCACTATCCATGAAAGTAATATATTCCCCTTTAGCCGAACGTATTCCTGCGTTTCTTGCTGTACCTGTACCTTTATTACTTTGGGTTATAAGTTTCACACGTTTATCAGCTTTTACTAACCCTCTTAAAATGTCTGCACTTTTGTCCGTAGAACCGTCATCTACAAATATGATTTCAATATCTGTTAAAGTTTGTTCTCGAAGCGATTCGAAACATCTATTTAGATATAGTTCAGAGTTGAAAACTGGAACAATAACCGAAACTTTGAAGGACATCTATTGAGCAGTCTTTTTCGCGGTTGTCACTAAATGGACGTCACCCTTTATTTCACAATGTACTTCTGAAAACCCTATTTTTTCCATTAAAAATTTCATCTTTCGCACATTGTAACCAGATTTATGGACATCCCAGTAACTGTTATTATAATTGGCCTCAAGAGGATCGCACTCTGCTTGCCATCCCCAAAAACCAGCTGAGCTGTATAACGCATCAGAACGCTCTTTAGTAAAAGTATCCTCATTCCATTCGGCTTGAAGCCATTGTTGGCAATGAAAGTCCATATTCGGCACTATAATTCTAACCGTTGCATTCAATGCTAGTGCTTTATACCAATCTTCAAGGGTTAACATTGCTTCTGCGTTAGTTAAATGCTCAAGCATGTGCCGAGAGTAAATATGAGATACACCGCTAAAGTGTCTTGAGACCTCCCAGGCTTTGCATACACAATCAACGTGGGGTAACTCCCTCAAATCACAATGAATAAACCCTTCACGAGCATCAGGCCCACAACCTACATATAAATTTATTGGGTTTTCTTGATTTAATTTTTTCATTTAAGGTTTAACCGCCTTGGCTAAAGTAAAACACCCATCGGATCCGGCTACCACCCTTCCAGAGACAGGATCGTGTTGTGCGTAGAGTTTGACATCTCTAAATCCAGATGTGAGCAGTAAGTCAACCAACTCTTTATTGGTATAGTGCTTTAAATGAAATTCAAATTTCACCGGGTCAAAGGGCATGACATCTTGATTTGGCGTGGAGCAGATAAGTTGACCACCGGGTTTAAGTACCTCAAAAAACACATCTAACAACTGTTGATCAAAATCAACATGCTCAATGGTTTCAAACGACACCACAGCATCTTGGGAATTAGCTGCAATATCCAGTAACTTGGCATCTTGGCAACAAAAAGTCGTATTTTCATTGCTAAAATGCTGTTTAGCATGCGCTATTGCGGCTTGTTCAATGTCTACGCCTGTTACTTTAGCGCCCGTGTGTTTAGCCAACATTAAGGTACCGTAGCCTATACCACAGGCCAAATCTAAAATTTGAGCATTACTGGGTAGCGTGACTAATTGCTTGCAAGCAAACTCGTACCTATTTAAATGGTCTGGGCGAATTTGGTCGTAGTGAGTTGATATTTGTCTCTCACCCCGGAACATGGTTTTAATGGCACTGGCGTTGATTTGTGCCCCTTCAACATGTATCTGTATTTCACAAAACCCTGCACGCTCTAGTAATAGCTTTAGTCTAGCTTGGTTGTAGCCAGATTTATAAATATCTTGTAGCTCAGGTTGATAGTTATCATTTCTTGGATTGCAGTTGTGTTGCCCCCCCCATAAACCTGCAAACGCTTTACGCGCGTTGGAGTCGGCATTGAGTAAATTTTGATTATCCCAAGTAGCGCTTTGCCACAACTGTATAAAATAATCGATATTTGGCACACTGAGGTGTATTTCACCCTTTATTGTTAGGCTGTCGAACCAAGTCAGCATCGCCAAATCGGCTTCCATACTGGTTAAATAGGGCAAGATATTACTGACAGTTAAGTGCTCGATGCTATTGTTTTCACTGAACCTATCCCAGACATTTGCCAGTGATAGTTGGCTACTTGCTTGCTTCAGCCAATATTGCTGGTCTTTGCACACTAGCTGGCATTTATTCACTCTACTTTCTCCTGCTGTTGCACGTCGTCATTTTGCTCACTGACCGAACCTTGCTTTTTATTATTTTTGCTCAAAAGTGAAGGCGAGATAAAACTGAAGGCCTGTAATTTACCTAAATCAAAATAAGTATCAGTAACTGAGAATTGGCGGTAGCACATAGCCGCCAACAGCCGATCAACTTGGCTAATATGTTTTTTAAGTAAACAGTCACCCTCAACGACCACTTTTTTACCCAACAAGGCCGCCTCATACAAAACCGAAGAGTTGATGCCATGGACTATGTCTGCATGAGCACAAAGTTGTATTGTATCTTTGCTACTTACTTTTCCTCGATAATAACGATAGGTATGACTTAGTCGATCTTTAGGGTGTGGTTTAAATACTAAGTTTTGCTGCGGATATTGCGCTTCGATAAAATCAATAAACGGCTGCATGCCATTAGTGAACTTTGAATGATTAAGCACATTTGAGTCACTAGGCACTTGTAATGGGATAAAAATATAACGCCGTTGGGTATTCACACCATCTTGCGAGGCCGATAAAAACTGCTGGCGTAATTGCTTTAGGTTTTGCAACATTTGCTCGTTCACCCAGCTAAGATCATCAAAGTACAATTGACTATTGTTATTAACCCCGAGGCGGTCAAAATAAAAGTATTGATGCTGTGGAAAAAAGCCACATTCAGCGAAGGTTATTGCTATTTTTAACGCTTTTAATTTTTCAATAATGGGTAAAAACGCTGAAGTAGAGCCATTCCAAACAACAACACTTTTAGCAGATTGAAGATAACTATCGCTCAAGTTTTGCAGCGGATGGTGAATGTTAACGTGAGTGCCGGAATCTTCTAACGCACTAAAGAAATGCTGCAAATAAGCTGGGCGGTTAATGCTGGCGTACAAATCGATATATAAAAGTGTGTTATTGCTAGTTCGTAGGTCGGCTTGTGACGCATGCTCAGGGGCGCATAACATCATATCCCAAAACTCAGCATCTACCTCTGTTTTAGCAGCTAACCTGTGAATCATTTCAATTTGAAAGTGCCCAGTACCCAGCACAACTATCGGCAGCTCGATACGACTTTGTGGATCTTCGATGTGTTGCTCTATGTGCGGGTAATCAGTTTGAATACAGCTTACCCACCAGATAGTTGGGAGGCTGATGTTTAATTTGGAAAGTTGTGCCAGTAAATCTTTTGCGTAAGCACCATCACCAACCAGACAATAATTCTGCATATCCAGCTCGGAAATTTTTCGTATAACACGCTTTTGGTTTGCAGCAATTGCTTCACTAGCCAACATTTTAGACTATTCCCGGCTCAGTGAATCGATTAAAAGTATGTAGCGCATTACCTACAGCATCATCCATATTGTAATACTTGTAATCAGCTAACCTACCAGCGGTGATCACGTTCTCAAACGCTTGCACTTTTTGTTTGTATTGCTCGAATCGCTCTTGGTTAGCTTGATTAAAAATTGGATAATACGGTACGTTTTTAGTTGCATCAAACCTGTCATAATCTTGTGGGTATTCTTTGACTATGGTGGTGTGAGCGGTGGTTTGGTTCAGAATATGTTTGAACTCGGTGATTCGAGTATAGGCATGTTCGTTAGGGTAATTTACCGTAGTAGCGGCTTGATATTGTGCTTGGGGCAAGGTCTCAAAATCAAACTGTAAGGAGCGATAGGGTAATTCTCCTTCCTCATAGTTAAACAGTTGATCTAACATGCCAGTAAAGACTAATTTGCCGTTAAATTTTTTGCCTTGGAACTTCAAGCCATTTTCATGTATATCCAAAGTGACTAACTTGGTAGCATCGGTATTCAAGCGCACTGTAATATTAGAATGGTCCAAAATATTAGTAATTAATTGGGTATACCCTTCGCTAGGTATAGCTTGGTACTTGTCGTGAAAGTAACGATCATCTCGAGATATGACTACAGGCACTCTAGCGGTAACGGCAGGTGAAATCTCTTCTGGGGAACAGCCCCATTGTTTACTGGTATAATTGACAAAAAACTTTTGATAGACAAACTCGCCCAATTGCTGAAGTAACACATGTGAGCTTTTACGTAATTCTAAAATAGGTACCTTGCCGCCTGCTCCGTACTGCTCTACTAACAGGGCTTCAATTCGTTGTGCCTGATCTTTTGGGTATAACGCATCTAAGGTATTTAAATTAAATGGGATGGGTACTAAGTTCTCGTCTATCGAGCCTAAAACTTTGTGTTCGTATGGAGTCCATTTAGTAAACTGACTCAGGTATTGCCACACCTCTTCGTTATTGGTGTGGAATAAATGTGGCCCATACTGATGCACTGTGACTCCATGCTCAGTTTTATAATCGTAGCAATTACCGGCAATGTGCGACCTTTGCTCTAAAACCAAGACGTTTTTATCTTGAATGTTTGCAAAACGCTCGGCCAATACAGCGCCCGAAAAGCCTGCACCAACTACTATTACATCATATTCAGCCATTTACGCGGCTTCACTTATGAGTTGCTTCAAGTGCGTCTGGTCATGTCTATTTTCATAAACGGCCCGATGCTTAGCATTAAAAAATTCGTGCTGACTTGAAGCCAATTCGATGTATTTTAAAAATAATGGATGCTCCTCTCTATTTAAAAAATAGAGAGCTGCAGCAAATCTGTGATGGGCAATACCGGCGTTTATAATGGATTGTTCTACACCAAACTGCGCTGCCTGTTGACAGGCCAGCTCAATATCCCTTAAGGATTGCTCGCGCCTATCAAAAGATCGGCTAGTTTGCTGTCCAAAACTGTTTTCATGAATGCGATAACGGCCCAAAACTTCAGGAATAAAATCGACATTTGCGCTTAAATAACCCGCATTTAAAATATAAAAAGCATAATCAAAAATAATTTTACAATCGGAGGCAACCGTATCGATAAGGTTAGTATGATTTCTAAACATCACACTACTGGCTTGCATGTAAGTGCCGTATTTAATCATATGTTCAATTGTGGAACGCGCTGGGATATACGACCAATTATAAAAGTTTTTCGAATATAACTTAATAGTTTCATCTGTGGCCGAATCAAACATATCGGATTCGTGATAGACCATATGGCATTCGTCGTGTCTATCTAAATAATCTACTTGACGCTGTAACTTTGAAGGCAACGCAATATCGTCCCCATCAAGATAGGCAATATATTCACCTGTAGCCGCTGCAAGCAAGGTGCCCATGTTAGCCGCTAAGCCTTGGTTTTCGGTCTTGTATATAGCGTTTAACTTGTTTGGAAACAAAGTCTCAAGGGTTGCTATAACCGCTTGAGTTTTATCTGTTGATGCGTCATCACAAACAATGACCTCAAAGTCAAAATCAGTTTCTTGTTCAAGTACTGAAAGTAAACATTCAGCAATAAAATTTTGTAAATTATATGCAGGAACAAGAACTGAAAGTTTCATAACAGGTTATACCTTAAACAACGATGTACTGAATTAGCTATTAATATTTATACTTATCTTATCGGCCTTTTTAGGCGAAACTTAATTAAGCAGTACTACCTGCATCCACCGTCATCACAGCTCCGGTGATTGCACTGGCTTTTTCGCTTAGTAAAAAACTGACCATGGCGGCCGCATCGTCTACGCTGGCTAGTTTACCTAATGCGCTTCTGCGCTGAATAGATGCCAGTTTTTCACCTTGTAAATCACCGGTCATGTCAGTTTGCATATAACCAGGTGCCACGCAATTCACGGTAATGCCCGCTTTACCCACTTCTCTGGCGAGCGATTTACTAAAACCTTCTAACGCGGCTTTACTCGCAGCATAAACACTCAAACCATTGAAGCCTGTTTTGGCGATGATTGAGGATATATTAATAACTCGCCCTTTTCTATTCAGTAACATCGAGCGTAGCAAGTACTTACTCAACAACATGGGAGACTGCACATTCAAACGCATTAAGTTATCAATTTCACCGTTTGGCATAGTGGCCAGAACGCCATCATGCCCAACAGCAGCATTATTTACCAAACCGTAAGGCCGACCAAACTCCTTCACTATGCTTTTACACAGTACAGGTATCGCACCCAAATCCGCTAAGTCGGCTTTGATAAAGTGGCAAAGCTCAGGAAATGAGGCCTTTAAGTCTTGCAGCTCGGTGCTATACGTTCGAGCTAGTGCAACCACTGACATTCCAGAATCGAGAAGATCTCGGCAAATGGCTAAGCCTAATCCTCTGCTTGCCCCGGTTACCACAACGTACTCAGACATGATCATCGCTCCTGTTTAGCTTGCCTGTTGGGCTCATTACTAAACTGTCAATTTTGCGTAATTTTACAGGAATTTCAAAGCGTTGTAGAAGTAATTTGCACTGCTCACGAACGGTTCGGCTAAGATTCGACCAGTCGTGATTGGGAGCGATGACAATATCGGCCACAACAAGGTTGCCTAATACGCTATTGGGTTGCCCATAGACTTTTGCTTGAAGCACTCCTTCAACCAACAATATGACGGACTCCACTTTTTCTGGCGGCACTTTATTCCCCCCCACATTGATAACGCCGGACGCGCGTCCAAGAAAAATCACTCGGCCCCCTTCTAAGCGCACTAAATCTTGGGTATCCAAATAGCCATTATCATCGGTAAGCGTGGTAAGTTGCGCATCTAGCTCATGCTTGGGTTTTATACGTAAATGTTGTTTCTCATCGATTGCTAATTGCGCATTGCTCACCCCTTGCTGTAACCAACTAACAGGAAATCCAGCTAATTTATCTTTCACTACAAACCCGACTCCTGCTTCTGTAGAGGCGTATATATGGGCAATGCTGGCCGTTGGATGTAACTTAGCTAAGTTGTCTAATAGGGATTGATCAGCAATTTCGCCACCAAGTGTAATGCGCTGCATGGGTATATTGTGCAAGTGGTTACTCATCAGCATTTGCCGCCACATACTCGGCGTAGCTGAAATAGCATTCACATTAGTGTTGACCCAGCGCTGCATTTTTAACAGCAGATCATCGCTATCGTCATCTACAAGTGTCGCGCCACTAATAAGCACTTGTAGCAAAACTTGCAAACCAGCATATCTGTACGCTTGATAGAGGTTTGCCCAACATAAATCCCTAAGTCTAGGCGATGTCTTACAGTTCAGGGTAAGTGAAGCCAGTGTATGGGCAAACCACTTAGGTTTGCCTGACGTACCTGAGGTAGCTAAACACCATTGCGTCACTACATTTGGATATTGGCTATCAGTTGTCACTCGCCCTCTTAGCCGCTCCTGTTCTTGGTCTTCACCAACAAAGCTTTCAACGACAGAGACAGAACTTGGGTGTTTCGTTAAAGAAGCATCAGCTATATCGATAGTGATACGCGTGATATTTGCATCAAGGTCTTTTGCCAACACATCTGAGCATAAATAGAGACGACTGCAATAACCATCAAAAGCCAGCATACCTACAATGAAAGAGGCAGCGTTGGTGTAAACCAATGCTGCTGGTTGTTTGCTAAGGTGTGAATAGGTTTGGCGATATGCGTTCGCGTAAACCATCAATTGGTGAACAGTATAGGTTTCAACTGCGCCAACAATATTGGCGTTCGCACCATGCTCGTTAATCAGTCCAACAAGATTATTCATTACTGACCCTGTTGCTCTAACCCTCTCGCATATACGGCAACAAACTCAGCAAATGTAGCGGGATATACCGTTATCGCTAACTCTGTGAAAGGATCAATACCTAGTTCTTCTTCTAACTGAGCAACCAACATCGCATACCCCAAAGAATCAAGCCCTGATTGAAGCAATAAGGTATCAGATTTAATTGGTTCGATTAGCTGACAGTCGCTTAGCTCAGCAACATCATGCATCGCGCGTTGAACGGTTTGTTCTATATTCACACTGTTTCCTTGCTTAAAAATGTCACTTGCTGACACCCTCTTTGAATGGGTTTGGGTAATTTGGCTAGCACTCTTTCTCTGTGCACTTGCCACTGTTGCATTGCATAATAAAAAAAATGAATTTCGTATTCTAATGCACCTGATTGTTCTGGGCGCTGACGCGTGCCACCCGCTTCAATTTTTACTCGTTCATAATCAAATAGCTTATGCAGTTTTAAAGCCGACGTGTTGAATGACAGTACTTGAGCTGCGAGTGCCTCGCAACCCACTTTTTTCAATGCATATTCAAGTGCAGCCCATTCGAGAATAAGCCCACTACCGGGCGCGCAATTCACTTCCCCTAAGTAGCATCCCCACTGCATTATGGTCTGTTTTGTATCACTGAAGTTTAATACACCAACCGGGCGTGAATGCTGGCGGTAAATCCAACATTCTCGGTTAGCATCTTGCAATAATGCCTCAAACCAATGCGTGTGTTCATCCCAGGTGATAAGTTTGTCATAGTGCATATTTTCTCGCACGCGATCACTATTTCTCCATTGCCAAACAGTTAATAAATGGGATGCATCAATAGGAATAAAATCGTGTTCTGCGGCCGAGCTATTCATCAATACTTGCCTCTAGGGAGTGATTGGGTGTTTCCGGATATAGTGCAGTGTAAATATGCACAAAT
Source organism: Paraglaciecola mesophila (assembly GCF_009906955.1). Classification (GTDB taxonomy): domain Bacteria; phylum Pseudomonadota; class Gammaproteobacteria; order Enterobacterales; family Alteromonadaceae; genus Paraglaciecola; species Paraglaciecola mesophila_A. The sequence continues at coordinate 4,456,487 of NZ_CP047656.1, read as the reverse complement.
CCGTTTTGCTGGCGAATAGCTTTTGCTTTGCTATGCATGTAATGGAGTTGCTCTGGTTGGTGCCACAACGCCAATGTTTTTTGCACTATTTGTTTAAGCTGTTGGTTTTGGTTCATCCCAAAAGCATCATCTTTCGTGTATTCAAGCAATGTGCTGACAGAGCACCACCCCTGCGTACTTGCTTGCTCACTCGCAAACAACTGATTCTCAGCCAAAACCACCAATATTGAAGGTGCAGCACAATGCAGTAATTCAAACTGACTCCCACCTGCTGCGGAAACAACCAAACGCCCCTTTTGGTAAACATCGGCCATACTATGGCAGTCATGAAAATGCTCAACCGAGAGCCTGCTAACGTTTAAAAACCTTTCTAGCTCATCTAATTGCTGATAGCCACTCCCAGTTATCACGGTGATCGGGAGCCGAATAGCCGAATCCTCAAAGTGCTGCAGCAAAGGCAATGTGAGTTCACTGGGGTCACTGCCACCAAACGTGATGATCAACCTCGTTCGCGTTTCAAACGGCATCTCTTCAACTTGATAAAACTCTCGTCGCAACACGCGATACTTAGCCCCAGTGCAACGAAGCGCATTAGACGAAAGTCTATCGTAGGCCAAGGTATCCGCTCCATTTGCCCAATTAATGACCATAGCTATTTTGCTATCTTGACGCTTTGCCTCAATAAGCTGACCATCATCAAACATAGCAAGTTTACATGTCTTCAAATCCAAAGATCTTCGATAATCAAAATCGAATTGATAACCGTCTAGAATAAGCCAATTTGCTTGCTCATCGCTACATAGTTGCGTTAATTCCTGCTGTTCGTTTGCCGCGGTGCGACTTGAAAGTAAGTATATTTCCCCCACCCAATCATCACGTTTTTGGCAATGATCTAAACAGGCCTGACTAAGCGCAAATATTACTCGAACTTGGCATTTAGCCAGCCCTTGCGCCAGCGCGAGACAGCGCATAAGGTGGCCTAAGCCAATACCAACGTTCGCTTCAACTCGAATAACAACGCATCGCACAGGATTAGAATTATTCGACATGAGACCAATTTAACGCTGTTCCTTTGGGGATATCCTGCTTCGCGTGCTTCCCTTGGACCGAGTCCCAGTATTTAGGGGCCAAACCGAAAGCAGGCCTGACCACTCTCAAATTATCAGCAGTGAATAGCTCGCCAGATTTGATATTTTCACAGGCATAAATTGAGCGCCTATATTGCTTTGACGCTTGCTCAACCTCACTCCCTCCGTACTTGACCTCACCTAGCGCTTGCCATGCCCGTTCGGTTTCATCCACCAGCATTTTGAACTCGGCAGGCTCTAAGGAAAAGGCTGCATCAACTCCACCTGCTTGCCTATCCAGCACGAAGTGTTTTTCAATAACATTCGCACCTAACGCTACCGATGCGACCGATACTCCAACTCCAGCGGTGTGATCAGACAATCCCACTTGACAGTCAAATGCGTCACGAAGATGAGGAATCGTCAGTAAATTTGTATTCGAGGCTTGCGCCGGATAAGTGCTCGTGCACTTAAGTAAAATAATGTCCTGACAACCTGCTGATTTAGCCGCATTTACCGCTAACTCAATTTCGCTTAAGGATGCCATCCCTGTAGACATAATCAGGGGTTTACCCATAGATGCGGCTTTGATTATCAATGGAATATCGGTTAACTCAAAGGACGCGATTTTGTAGCAGGGCACATTTAATTCGGCGAGAAAATCAACAGCCGAGGCATCAAAAGGCGAGCTAAATGCCAGCATGCCTTGCGCCTTTGCCCGTTCGAACAACACATTGTGCCATTCATATGGTGTAGCCGCTTTAGCATATAACCCATGTAATGAAGCGCCATGCCATAAATTGTTCTTTTCTTGAATAACGAAGTCAGCTGAATTGACATCTAAAGTCATGCTATCAGCGGTAAATGTCTGAAGTTTAATGGCATGAGCACCTGCCGCGGCCGCCGCATCCACCATGGCAAGTGCCAAATCAATCTGCTGATTATGATTACCGCTAAGCTCTGCAATAATAAAGGGAGGATGCTCAGCCCCTACAGCTGTATTACCAATGAATATAGTGTGGTGTTTATCTATCGACATAAATTCGTTCTTAGCTTGTGATTCGTTCTAACGTTTAGGTTATCGACTTAGCTCGGTAAAAATTGATTCTATGCCATCCGCGAGCTCTTCAGGTTTATCACAACAACATTGCTCCTGCTTACCTTGAGTAAACGGGCAGTGAACCGGACAGCGCTCGGTTTGCTCAGTTGCATAATCTGGCATACTCAACAACGGAGATTCGTTAGCGCTGATTAATAAGGTCAAACACCCTACGGCTGTGCCATACCATTGTGATTCCCCAGGCTTTGTCACCACCAAGTCGGCAGCAGAAACTTTACTTAACATTTCCAGTAGTGGCAATTTACTGTGCGTATTTGTCCACACATTATACCCTTTCGCCTCTAGCAAGAGTGTTAACTCTGATACATATGGATAAGCATATCCATCATGGGCATCGGCGAGGCACAAGGCAATTGTCTTCGCGTGTTCAACTGAAGCTTGAACAGCGGAATTTCCTTTGTCATCTGAATAAATAGGAGACATAGCCGTAGGAATATGCTCAGTCGGTATGCGTATATCAATGTCGATATTTTTAAAGCCGCAGCACTCCCGTAAATAAAACTCAGTAAAGCCAGCGTCAAATTGTTGCTGCGTGTCCCACCAGCGACTGTGTAAACGGTTCATGCCACTAAATGAGCTTTGCATGTAATACTCTGTTGACTGCACAAATTCAGGTTTCAGGCTTTGCTCTTTAAATTGACTGAATAAACTGTGCACTGAGATATTCAACATGTTGCCCGCTACATTTTCGCCCGCATCGTGAAGAAAACGTGCTAAAAAGCACGGCATAAATGCCGTATCAAGGTTCACGATTTGACTATATTGATTGGGAATGATCTTTTCTGCCAATCCCAGAAAGGCTTCAATTGCGACTAATAAATCGTTTGGCCACGCATGAGCAGGTAGGCTAATTGTTGTAATATCTGGGTCAATTATCTTGATGATATCAACACCATCACCAAAGGTCAGAAAATCAATATGGCTGTCTGGGAATGTTTGGCGAAAATGCCGTAACGCCGCTACGCCGATTGTGGCTGTATCTTTCACACTCAGCATTCGGATAAGCAGTATACGCTGGGACTTTGGCGATGCACACTCGTTCATTCTATTCCCCCTTGTTGAATTGGATAAACGCTTTATACATTAGCTCAGCGCGAACCCAATCCTCAAGCGTGTCGATGTCTTGTACTAGATGGCGGGGCAACACAATAGGAATACTGGTTTCACTGAAAGTAGGAATTCCTTCTAAAAAAGCTTCGCTAGTTCCCCAATAAAATTGCCCTGCATCATGATAGCCCTCTTCTAAATCCTGAGAGCGTTTTGGAATATCTTGAGGATAAAAAGGAAATACACCACCGTTTTGCATTTTAAGTGCCCGCTGAATGGGGAATGGAAAGCTGGTCACAGAAAAGGCAAAGTGTTTTAAACGATTGGATGTTAGCCTTTCGAACCCTTCTTGCAGTGACGAGACTTGAATAAACGGCGCTGTCGCGTAAATGCAGCATGTATAACGTGGGTTTGTTCCTCGTGCTAGCATTTCCTTAATTGCGTGTCGAACAACAGGCCCAGTACCGGTAAAGTCATCAGACAGATCACCCGGTCTCAGAAACGGTATTTCCGCACCATAGTCCTGCGCTATTTGTGCTATTTGATCACTGTCGGTAGATACAATAATCTTGTCAAACAATCCTGAATGCTTCGCAGCTTCAATAGAGTAAGCAATTAACGGCTTCCCGCAGAACATTTTACTGTTTTTACCTGGAATACGCTTACTCCCGCCTCTAGCGGGGATAACGGCAAGGTTCATTTATCGAGACTCACTGTAACACTTCATGCAGGCTATCAATTACATGCCGCTGTTCGGACTCCGTCATTGCTGGAAATAACGGCAAGGTTATAGCACTTTGATAAAATTGTTCAGCATGGGGGAAGTCCCCTGACTGGAAACCTAACTTTTGATAATAAGGTTGTTGATGAATAGGGATATAGTGCACGTTAACGCCAACCCCTAGGGCTCTTAGTTCGTCAAACACCTGCTTACGGTCATGCGCTAATAGTTCAATCATAAAAAGATGCCAAGCACTGGTAGCAAGCGCTTTCTCATCGGGTAGCTTTACGGGTAAAGCATGCAATGCATTTACATAAACAATGGCTTTTTCACGTCTGTGCTGAATAAACTCATCTAATTTGTTCAACTGCGATAAACCCAAAGCCCCATGCAGATCGCTCATCCGGTAGTTAAAGCCTAATTCGTGCTGCTCGTAGTACCAAGCACCTTGCTCTTTGTCCTCAAGCAAGGATGGCTCGCGAGTAATACCATGCTTAGCAAACAAGGTTAAGCGTTCTAGTAAGCTGTTATCATTTGTTGTGATTGCACCGCCTTCTGCTGAGGTTATCGATTTCACAGGATGAAAACTTAGCACTGTCATATCACTGTATTGGCAACAACCCACAGGTTTACCTTGATAGGTCGCCCCTAGCGCGTGAGCCGCATCTTCAATCAAGGTAATATTGTACTGTCTCGTTAATGCTGAGATCGCCTGCATATCACAGCTTTCACCTGCAAAATGCACCACAATCAATACCTTAGGAAGTTTCTCGCAATGTGCGAGTTTGTTTTTTAATTGTGTTAAACAGATGTTTCTTGTCAATGGATTAATATCTACAAAGTCGATATCAGCGCCGCAATAGCGCGCACAATTAGCCGAAGCAACAAATGAATTTGGAACGGTCCAAACGAGATCTGACCGCCCCACACCCGCAGCTAGACAGGCAACATGAAGTCCTGAAGTGCCGCTGTTTACAGCCAGTGCGAATTGGGCATGTGTATACTCACACAGTGCCTTTTCAAATGCAGGAACCGCTACCCCCTGAGTGAGGAACTGATTTTGGAGAACGTTAACTACCGCATCAATATCATCTTGATCAACAGTGTGACGTCCATATGGCAACATATTCAAAACTATTCCGTGACTTTATCTAACTTGCGTAGCTCTTCAACCGATAAAAAGTGAGGATTCGTGCCAGAGTGGTACTCAAATTTGTCTTCTACAGGTTTACCGATTTCACCAAGTTTATTGCGTTTGTAGTTTATATTCTTTTCAAAAAATATAATGGCAGGTGTGATGACATAATGGTCGTCAAACTCTAATGAATGATGCGCCATCTCTTCTGGCACCATCACTTCGTGTAGCTTCTCACCTGGGCGAATACCTACCAGATCATGCTCCCGTGTGCCGCTCATAGATTCCACTAAATCAAGAATAGCCACCGAAGGTATTTTCGGCACGAAAATTTCGCCGCCTTGCATACGTTGAAAATTTCTTACAACGAATTCCACCCCTTCATCTAAGGTGATCCAGAAGCGGGTCATTTCTGCATGGGTGACTGGCAAATTTGTTTTTCCTTGCTCCAATAAAGAGCGATAAAACGGTACAACAGAGCCTCGAGAGCCGACAACATTACCGTAACGTACCACTGAGAAACGCGGCCCTTTAGCCCCGGAAATATTATTTGCCGCCACAAACAGCTTATCCGAAGCGAGCTTGGTAGCCCCATAGAGGTTAACCGGATTTGCTGCCTTATCGGTCGATAAGGCAATCACCCGGCTCACATTCGTCGCTATCGCTGCGTCAATGACATTTTGTGCACCATTGATATTAGTTTTAATACATTCGTTCGGGTTATATTCTGCTGCAGGGACTTGTTTTAACGCGGCAGCATGAACGACAAAGTCAACGTCACGCATGGCCGAGATTAGCCGTTCTTTGTCACGTACATCACCGATAAAGTAACGCATACATGGCGCATCGAACACCTGCTGCATTTCAAATTGCTTAAGTTCGTCACGTGAATAGATAATAAGTTTTTGCGGTTGATAGTGCTTTAAAAGAAAAGAAACAAATCGCTTACCAAATGAGCCGGTACCGCCGGTAATAAGAATTGATTTATTGTTGAACATTTTTCCATCACCAAGGGTTAAGCTAATTGGAGGTTTATCTTAGTCTATATGACTATGAATATTAAGGATATTAACAACATACGAGTAATTCAATATTAAACGAATATTCGTACTAATTAGTTGGTGATTGTTAATAATACTTTTTTACTGCTTTGCGTCCTCGAATCAACCCACTCAATTCTTTTAACGATTGATTAAATAGCTGCTGCGCACATTCAACTAATACCTCATTCGCTTTAATTTCTGCTTCGCAAAACTGTGTCTGTTGGGCTAGGTCTAGTGTGCTCAGATAATCCTTAATACAAAGATCACGCTTAACTGACAGAGCATGAAATGATTTTTCATCCAATACCTCATTATGAAGTAAGGCGGTAATTTCCTGATTAAGCTTTGTTAACTCAGGCGGGGTAAATGGGTGCTCTAGGTTAATTTTATTCACACTACGGATTGACGCTTTTGTCGCTGTGCTTCGTAAGCTTCTTGTTTAGCATTTTCGGGGATCTGCGCCCAAGCTGTTTTAATCGGTAACATTAAATTAATGACCTCGTCCATAATTTGTACACTGTTTTGTACTGTCGCGTCAGTTAGCCTTTGCGCCATGTAATCATACAACGAGAATAAATTTTCAGCGACTTCAGCATCATTGCTTAAATCAAGCGTATCACGAAGGTTAATCAATATTGCTGTACATCTGCCAATGTGTTGTGCTTTCTCTGCATACTCTTGTCGTTCTATACAGCCTTTAGCGTAAGCCATGCGGTCGAGCGCGCCTTGCATTAGCATCAAGGTTAATTTGTGTGGATCTGCTTGGGCAATTTCTTGTTTTAAATTACCTTTTTTATAAGCATTGATACCTTTTAAAGCCATGTTAATTATCCTTTAAACCCTAAGCTGAACCTAAAGCGGCGACCAATGCTGAACCTGTTTGGTTAAGCTGTGCCACAGTCTGATCTAGATTCAAATATTTGTCGCGTAAAATCTGTTCTGTAGAGGCCATTCGTAATTCGAACTGCTCTCTTTCATTCGCTAACTGATCTTTCTGATCTCTAACAGAGCGTTCTCTGGACGAGAGTAAGCCACTAAAATTCGTATACTGCTCTACATATTCATACATGCGAACAGCAACACCCTGCTCATCATCAGCAAACAATGCGGCGATATCATCAAAATTATCTTCAAGGGCGTCGCGCAGCCTGTCCTCTCCGCTACCAAAGCCATACTTATCTGACGAACCGATTTCTAAATCACCGTCCTCATTAAACTCGATGCCCAATTGGAATAATGTTCCTAAACCAGACGAAGATACACTGGAACTAATCATGTTCGATAGACCTTGCTGGATGCCCCGAATCATCGAGTCGCCTGCAAGGGCACCATCTTCTTCTAAATCAGATAGACCATATCGAGTAAGCGAGGTGATTTGGGTATTCAACGCATTAAAGTTGTCTACAAAGTCGCGTATTTTTCCTTCTAGACCTTCTGAATCAAAGCCGATTTTTAAGCTAGAGGTGAGAGGTGTCACCCCATCATCACCAATTTCAGAGAGCTGAGAGACGGTAAATGATACGTTCTCAATCACATTCTCAAATTTCGTCGTGCTACTTTCAACAGCGATCCCATCTATGGTTGCCTTAGAATTTTGTGCATTTTTAACCGGAGATAGATAGTTAACGGTTTCACTCGAGTTGGTAGTTGCCACTCTATTGAGCTCTGCCAAATCATTGTCATTGACGATAACGAGGTCATTCCCTTCTCCCTCAACAGAGGAGGTAAACACAAGCTTAGCACCACCAGATGCAGTACCTGTATCAATGATACTCGAGCGCACGCCGAAATTATCATCAGCGTTGTTAATCGCTGAGCTAAGCTGCTGCAATGTCATTCCCGCATTCACATCAATGGAAAAACTGTCGCTGGTCGCGCCAATCTTAAACGTCAAACTTCCCGAAGGCGGATCAAGTAAAGTTGGTTGGGTATAAACAGGATCGCTGGTACTGGAAAAACCACCGTCAGCTGCATTGTCAGTTTCAATACGACTACCACTGGCTATTTGTGTCACAGCAATGGCATAGGTTGCCTCAACGGCACTATTTGAAGCATCTGCGGTAAACGGCTCAACATTTTCGCTAGGGTTTTTAATTGTCGGTTCACGACCTTTCAAGTTTGCATCACTGCGCAGTTCGTCCACGCTATCCAAAAACTCTTTCATTTTAGATTTTAGCGTACCAATACTCGAAATTTCAGCATCATAAGATTCTTCCTGAGAATCTAGACGTTCTTGCTTAGGGGCGCGTTCCGCCTCTAGCAATTGACTGACTAATGCCTCTAAATCAAGTCCTGAGCCGACACCTAGCGATTGAATTGACATAATTACCTCTTATTTAGATACACATGCGTTATGCCTGTTTATCAAAAAACATACCCACTGCTGAACCAACATCCATCTGCAACTCTTTGATACGTCGTGATAAATTAAGCACCTCTTCAGTCGGGATTTGTCTAATGACATCCCCGCTATCAGAGTCGGTCACCTTAACCACTTGTTTACCACTATCGTCATCCACCGAGAAATTCAACTGCTTATTTCTCGTTTGAACAAACTCATTCACCTCTGAAATCGCTTCTTCCAAGTTTTGCTGATTTGGTTGCAACGCCTCATCTAGTTCTTTATCGGCGGTTAGCAAAATCTCTTTAGCTTGCTCAATACTAGCTTCCTTTACTAGCCCCGTTTCAAATAAAGGGGCGCTGGTTTGCCGAGAGCCAGCTAGGTTTTCAGAGTTTGTATCATCTGCAAAAACAGCAACATTCTTGCCAACTTGTGAAAGATTAATATCCATAATGTCCCCCTAAAACAAGGAAGGGAACATGGCGTGTTAAAACCCAATGTTCCCTCTTCATAAATCCTATCAACCGAACACTATTATTCAGTATAAACTATTTTTAAATGGCCACTGTGTAAGACAATTATCCTAATAGGCTCAAGGCGGTTTGGGGAGCTTGGTTGGCTTGACTCAAAACCGACAGTGATGCTTGCTGAATAATTTGATTACGCGTCAATTCAGCTGTCTCTGCTGCAAAATCCGTATCGCGTATACGTGAGCGTGCACTGGATATATTCTCAGAGATATTGCTCAAGTTACGAATGGTTGACTGGAAACGGTTTTGCAAGGCACCTAAGTCAGCACGAACCCCACCAACAACCGAAATCGCTTCAGAAATAGCCGTTAATGCGGCCGACGCCCCCTCAACCGTATCGACGTTTAAATCATCGATACTCAACCCTGTCGCCCCAAAGCCATCATTACGTGACAAATTCACTGAGATATTTTGGTTACCGTTTGCCCCCACCAAAAAGCTAGCTGAGAAGGTACCAACCAAAATATCCGTCGTTCCGAACTGAGTGTCAGTGGAAATACGGGTGATCTCAGACTTAAGCGCAGATACTTCTTTTTGCAGGGCCGCTCTATCAGCATCTGAGTTAATGCCGTTCTGAGATTGCACCGCTAGCTGACGAATACGCTGTAGAGAAGACGTTACTTCTCCTAACGCACCCTCAGCGGTTTGCGCCAAAGAGATCGCGTCGTTTGCGTTTCTAGCTGCTTGATCTAGCCCTTGTATCTGGGTTGTTAAGCGATCGGATATTTGTAACCCTGCTGCATCATCTGCCGCTCGGTTAATACGAAAGCCTGATGATAAACGTTCGAACGATGTATTAAGTGACGCGCCTGAATTGAACAACTGACGCTGAGCATTCAATGACGGTACGTTAGTATTTACGAATAATGCCATGTTAAAACCTCCTGGAAACCTACCTTCAGCCTATAAAGCTAAGTAAGCCCGCCTCAAAATTCAGTTACAATGAGCCTCCTCATTGAAACTGCCTCACTACGTTTCTGCTTGGCACCTCTACCTCGCAAAAAACTCTACAAGTGATTAATTAGATCACCCCTCAGCTAATGTTATCGACCACAACTTCAGCAACTTTAATTTTTATTCGTCTTTTTTTGAAAAAATATCTCTGCCAGAGCGGCATACTAAAAAACTGCAATCGAAAAACATTGGCATGTGAAGTGCATATCAAGAAGGGTGATGCAATAGAAAATTGAGAAACGCCAAGAACTTGGCGGGTAAATAAAAAAGGCCGGGCCAAATGACCCGACCGAATTGCTCACGTTAGGAGAACGAGCAAAAAAGTTTCTGTCCGACTGGCAGATCAGAGAATGAATACTGGCCTCTCAACCAAACTTCTACACTCTCAGTTCTGTTGGTCGGCGTTTTTGCGCAACTCCAGTCACGCATCTTCCCTGACAAAATGAAGCAACCGTCCTTGGTTACTTTCAGGGTGGCCTCTCATTTCCTACCCTCTGAGTAATTCTTTAGAAAATGACATTTAACTAATAGGTTAATTGTCCGTCATTTTTGTCAACGATAATGAGAGTATCGCAGCACCTAACAGGTCAATACTGCCGGTTAGACGGCAAATTTTGTAAAATAAGTTGCCAAACTTTGCCGCTCATCGCCACTTATTGAGAACGAACGAGTCGTTTATAAAACTCCGCTGATGATTAAATTATATTCACTTATCAGTTCATACGGCCTATTTCAATCATCTTTATAGTGACTACCTAAGTCTTACGTTTCATTGCTTCATTGCTTCATTGCTTCATTGCTTCATTGCTTCATTGCTTCATTGCTTCATTGAAACGCTAGTATGAAGAGTATTCAGTATCAATTTTTTGGCAAAGTCTTATAAAAGAAGCCACAGTCCTACATTTTATAAATAGTATTTCGGTACATTCCTAACAACACCTTGCTCTAAACTGAATTTCACAAACTAATTCATAGCCCTAAAACAAGGTGGCTCTAACCAATTATCACGTAGAGCAAATTTTCTTGAAACTCGTTTTGGCACACAACCTGCTTTACTATATCGCCAACTGGTACCCTGGTTGGCATGTTTTGTTAGTGTTACCACACAGCAAAATGTATCGAGCGAAAGCTCTAGCTGACAGGCAGGTTTGATGGCCTAAACCTCAAAACCTCACTACCTCCTGGCATCTTCCTTGTCTGTCAGCCATTCCTATTTAATTTATCTATAAAACGCGCGCCACCGACAATAAAGAGTAAGTGACGTGTTTTATATTTATCCTTGCAACAATTGCAATGCTGACTGAGGTCTTTGATTTGCCTGACCTAACACGGTGATACTCGCCTGCTGGATAATCTGCCAGCGTGTCAATTCAGCGGTTTCTACGGCAAAATCAGTATCTCGAATTCGACTTCGTGCGGCTGCTACATTTTCAGAAATGTTACTTAGGTTACGTATTGTAGACTGGAATCTATTTTGTATTGCACCGAGGTCTGCACGTTTTGCATCAATGATAGAAATGGCTTCTAACACAGCAACCATCGCTCTTGACGCCCCAGCAACTGTCGCCACGGATATGTCTTCTCCGTCAAACAATCCTGCCGCCCCAAAACCATTGGTACGCGATATATTTATACTGATAGTCTGTCCTGGGTTCGCTCCGACGAGGAAAGCCGACGAGTAATCGCCACCTAAAATATTCACCCCACCAAACTGAGTGGTAGCGGCAATACGGCTCATTTCAAACTTCAACGCATCGACTTCTTTTTGCAGCGCTAATCTGTCTGCGGATGCATTGATCCCGTTTTGCGCTTGTACTGCTAATACTCTAATTCTCTGTAAAGCAGTCGTCACTTCACCTAACGCACCTTCAGCGGTTTGCGCTAAGGAAATGCCATCATTGGCGTTTCGAACGGCCATGTTAAGGCCTAAAACTTGGGTTGTGAGTCGGTTAGATATTTGCAATCCTGCCGCGTCATCTTTGGCGCTGTTAATTCTAAAACCAGATGACAATCTTTCAAACGACGTATTTAGGTTATTGTTCGACGTGAATAATTGACGGGTAGCATTCAACGACGACACATTCGTATTAACGAATAAGCTCATTTTCTTTCTCCTAACGATTTTTTTAAACAATCACCCGACTATTGATTTTATTATTGTCGTGGTGAATACAGGACCTTGCTTTTATTATTATTGGTCTCTGTTCTAGTGCTGGCTTATTATTTTTATGAGTGACCTAGCGACTATGTTTAAGTTATCGAACAGACACAGAAAATCCTTTAGTTAAAAAACCAACTAAATATTTTTTCTCCATTAATTCAATAGCTTGCAATTAAAAATAATTGCAAAAAAAGCCGAAGGAAGTCCTTCGGCTTAACGCTCTTACGTTAGGAGAGAGTGAGCGGACTCTCAACTGATTGGTTCTTTTTAACCTGGTGCACTACCTCCTGGCTTCAAAGCCCCAAGCAGTAGGGTCTCGAAACCTAGGTTAACTAACCAATTAACCTAGTAAAGATAAAGCTGACTGAGGACGCTGATTAGCCTGGCTCAGTACGGTTAAACTTGCCTGCTGAATGATTTGGTTACGCGTCAATTCTGCAGTTTCTGAGGCGAAATCAGTGTCACGAATTCGTGAACGTGCACCTGATACGTTCTCAGAAATATTTGATAAGTTACGAATGGTTGATTGGAAACGGTTTTGCAGCGCACCCAAATCAGCTCGAACACCACCCACTGAAGATATGGCTTCTGATATTGCCGTCAACGCAGCTGATGCACCTTCAACGGTATCAATGTTTAAGTCATCAATGTTTAGACCTTCAGCACCGAACCCGTTAGGACGAGATAAGTTGACTGAAATATTTTGGCCGCCATTCGCCCCAACTAGGAATTTAGCAGAGAAGTCACCTTTAAGGATGTCTGTGGTACCAAACTGTGAATCGGTTGAAATACGTGTAATTTCAGATTTAAGCGCAGACACTTCTTTCTGCAAGGCAACACGGTCCGCAGATGAGTTAATCCCATTTTGAGATTGCACTGCAAGCTGGCGTATACGTTGCAATGAAGATGTTACTTCACCTAGCGCGCCTTCAGCGGTTTGCGTCAATGAAATCGCATCGTTAGCGTTTCTTGCTGCTTGGTCAAGACCTTGGATCTGCGTGGTCAAACGGTCAGTGATTTGAAGACCTGCAGCGTCATCTGCTGCACGGTTAATACGAAATCCTGATGAAAGACGTTCAAAAGAAGTATTCAAGCTAGAAGCTGAATTGAATAATTGGCGTTGTGCGTTCAAAGACGACACGTTGGTATTTACGAATAAACCCATGGTTTTCTCCTACACTCTCAGTCCAGTTTTCACTGGCAACCGAAAATCATAATCGGTGGTTAAATAACACTAATTAGTATGATGACTTGTTAAATAAATCATCATTACTGGCTCTCTCAGAAATGTTATCGACGGTAGGAAAATTCTCTTTAACAAAAATTTGCCGTTTTTTAAGAAAACGGCAAGCTATTGCCGCTTTGCAATTGCTAACCAATTGAGTTTCAATGGTTTTATTGAACCGAAAATGATTAAAAATAATGCAAATTAAAAATATTAAGCGCCTAACTTACGCTCACAAGCATCATGCATTTACCGATTTATGCGACTTTAGGGGGGCGCTATATTGCTGCTATCGAGTGGCAAGCAACCATGTGAGTGGTGATGGTGTAATAGATATCGTCACCATAACCCCACATGGTCATGTGGAATATAAGCAGCGTATTAATCTTCCCAGCACAGATCTGCGGGACCCTAAGTTAAGTATTACCCCAAAGGGTAAGTTAATGTTGTTAGCGTATGCGCGTAGATTGGCATCTCCCCACCATTTAGGGCAATTAGGAGCAAATATCCCCGTTATCTGGACGTCACAAGATGGTCTCAGTTGGTCTAGCCCGACGAACATAGGTGAAAAACATTGGTGGTTGTGGCGTTTACGCTGGCATGACCACAAGGCCTATGGTTTAGCATATAACCGCTCGGCGAACACAGTACATTTTTATTCTGGTGAGCCTAAGCGCAGTTTTCATCGCACTCAAAGCCAGATATTTAGTTTGCAAACGCATCACAAAGGCTACCCCAACGAGAGTGATATGTGCTTTACAGACGATGGAACTGCGTATGTCGTCTTGCGCAGAGACAGCGATACATACACCGCACAACTTGGAATAAGCCGGCCCCCATACACCCAATGGCGCTGGACAGATCTAGGCTTTTACTTAGGTGGACCAAACATGCTTAAATTAGACGAGCAAAGCGCGTTGCTAGCGGGAAGAGTTTTGTATAAAAACAAACTGGTTACAGCAGTGCTGAAGATAGAACTTAAAAGTGCGAAGGTTACACCGCTCAAAATACTGCCATCCTCAGGAGATAACAGTTACCCTGGCATGGTGAAGCGCGGAAATACCTTACTCGTGAGTTATTACTCAGCCCATCAAGACCAACAGGCCCACATCTACTTAGCGCAATTAACACTTTAATCCTAAAAAGTGCTCATGCTATGCGCAGTGGGGAGATGAACGTTCTAACTGATATAATCAAAAAGCGAAAGCCCGGTCACTTTAGCAAACGTGGCTTGGGCAGCCTGCAGGGCAGCTTCTTGCTTACTTAATTCAGACACCGCCTCAGCATAATCAACTTCTTCGATATTGGCGCGGGCAGTCTTGTTGGAAATTTCTAGATCTAAGTTCGATGCAAACACCGACTGAGCGACATTGAGCTTCCCCCCCAACAGTGAAATTGAATCAGCAATACTCGTTAAACTGTTATCAACGCCAATCAATGCATCACTAATTGCCTGGGCATAGTCTTGATCCGATATATTTTCATCGTTAAGGCTGATATAAAAATCGTTTAGTGTTTCGGCAATATTCTTCTTCTCAGGCTTTTGCAGAGCATAATTAACCGTATCACCTACTGCCCCTTCGATGGTGAACTCTTGTCCTTTAAACTCAAACGGCTCACCACTTATGAAAGGCTGGGTACCGACCACAGCTCCCGTGCCAACATTGGTAATTGTGACTTGATCAGCCGCGCTAATACTGATTTGAAACTCGTTGTTTGCGGCGACGACAGGATCATAATTTTGTGAATGAAACTGATCGAATTCATTTTGTGTGCTGATCCGCGTCGAGGCCGAAGTTACACCACTTGAAGAAGTGATTTGGCTATCTAAGCGCGCGTAAACGTCTTCAAAAACAGTCTGCCCAGAATTGTTCATGGCAAGAGAAAACGTATTCGAGATTCGAATTTCGTTTAAGCCTTCGTCTCCTTCAAACGCGTATTTGTTGCCAGAAGCACCGGCAGTATAGCTAAACGCAGGGGTAGCAGATTGGTACCCGGCAAATATGTACTCACCATTAGCACTTTGGCTATTCATGGCGTCAAAAATTTGATCTCGAATTTGACCTATTTCAATGGCAATGGCTTTTCGGTCGTCAACATCAAGGATCCCGTTACCCGCCTGGATCATAAGCTGACGAGCTCGCTGAATATTATCAGTGACATTACCGAGTATGGTTTCTTCCTGTTCAATACTGTTGGTCAACAGATTATTGTTTTTGTTGTATTGATTAATTAAGTCTATTTCTTCCGTTAAGCGGATAACTTGGGCTGAACCGACAGGATCGTCGGATGGTCGAAGTAACTTTTTACCTGTCGATAGCTGTTGCTGAACATCGGACAAATCGTCTTGATTATCCAATACAGCACGAATGCTTCTGTCATATAATTGGCCAGTGGAAATACGCATTATATTCCTCTCACGTTTTTCATTATCTCACCATGCTTAATATGGTATCGAACATTTCTTGCGCTGTGTTTAACAAGCGCGCAGATGCAGCATACGATTGCTGAAATCGCACCAAGTTTGCAGCTTCTTCATCTAAACTTACCCCAGATACCGAATCAAACCAGTCTTGAGATTGAAGCTTTAATGCCTCTCCCGCTTTAACTGCAATATCAGCGTTTGCTGATTTTTGACCAATATCACCAACAATATTCGCATATGCCTCATGAAAACTCACCGGATCCCCAGAACCAGCATTATTTAATTGCATGCCATTTTCATTTTGCAAATTCGCCATGATCAAACCATTGCGATTGTCGTTCAAACCGTCTTGATTGTAGCCAATGGAAAAGGTGTCTCCTGCTTTAGGCTCACCCTGTAACGTAAAGTCATAACCTGGATAATTATCGAGCGCGCTAAATGCCGCAGGCCATCCGGCGGTACCGGCAGCTTGTTCTAACAAATTGTCGAGCGATGAGATACCACTGACCGTCGTAATAACCGTGCCGGCACTATCGAGTACTTCATATTCAGTGGCTGAATTAAAACGCACAGATGCTGGTGCGCCTACACCACCGCCAGGGGCTGCGCCTGGTATATGAATACCACCAGCACCGTCAAAACCTGAAGAGCGAGCATCGAAAGGCGATGTATCTACAAAGGTATTGGTAACGCTTGTTGATACTAATTCAGCCCCGCCCAGATTGTCATCGCCCGCTTCCACCCTAATTGGGCTGGCAAGTGCTAAATCTTCGGGACGAGTAGTAAACACGTCGATTTTATCCGCCACGTCTTTTGTCGGCTGTAGTAAAAATTGATCGCCAACTGTGTAGCCCGTGCCCTTAGAAAACTCCAATTCAATTCCACCAAAGACTTCATTGAACTCACCACTTTGTGCCGTAAGGCCAGAATAACTTTGCGTTACAGGGTTGCCATTAACGTCCGTCACAGCTGATCCATCGATATTGAGCAAAGCAACGGTCACATCGACTGTTGGCGGAACGCCGCCTGTCACACCATCAATCGTGACATGATAATCTGCACTGGTAATATCGCTCGCGCCACCTTTAGAGATACGCCCATTGACGATAGAGGTGTTGTCAATATTGGTAGGGTAATTTAAACCTGTGGTAATGGGACGCGTAAAAATTTCTCCCCCTAACTGCTGGTCAAAGTCCATACCGGCTCGATTTTGCGTGTTCACTGCTTCAGTGACTGCCAATGCAATCTGACCGAGTTCTCGCCGGCTTGGCTCTAACACCTCATCGCGATATCGGAATAGCCCGCCAATAGTGCCACCCAATTCTGTTTCAGCTAAGTTTAGCGAGGTGGGTTTGCCATTACTGGTTAGTTGTAATGATTTATAGCTAAGATCCGCGCTATTGTTCACTTCAAATACGCTAAACGTACCATCTTGCATCACCAATGATTCACCTGATGTGAGGTTAATCATAATCGAGCCATCGTTATTGGAGCTCTCGCGCGTTTCAATCGATACTAAACTACTCAATTCTAAGACTGCGGCATCTCGCTCGTTCATTAGCGCACCAGGCACGTCATGACGGTTATTCGCCTGAGCGATACGAATAGATTCATTAAACGATGCGATCGATTCAACTAATGAGTTGACCTTATTTAAGGAGTCTGTGAATTCAAAGTTTATCTCACGCTCTTTCTCGGTCAAAAAGGTGGATAGGGTTCCCATTTGCCCAAGCATGGACTCAGCATCACCTAGCACCAGTTGACGCGCTGACATATTCGTTGGGTCATCATTTGCAGTTTGTAGGGAAGCGAAGAAGCGACTCATACTCGCTGATACACTGTTAGCTTCACTGGCAAACACATTGTCTAGAACAGCGGTTTTGGTCCAATAAGCTTCGTGTTCAGCAAGGTTAGTCGTGTCACGGCGCAATTGATTTTGCGCAAATGTATTCATGACTCGCTCGGTGGTGTACTGCCCCACCCCGCCGGTTAACTGAGCAACAAAGCTTGTACGCTCTCGCACATAACCGTCAGTATTCACATTGGCAATATTGTTACCTGTAGTGCTCAGTAATTGGTTGCTTGCCTCAACACCAGATCGGGCTATGGACACTAAATCCGCCGTTCTAATCATTTTTTATACTCCGCAAACTGATGCTGTTCATGGTTGATACTGCCGTAACGAACCACTGTTCAATACAGACAGTATTTTGTCAGCATAAGCAGGATCGGTGGCATAACCCGCTTGTTGTAATTCGCTAAAATAATTTTTAGGGTTGCCGGTATTTTCCAACGCTTGCTGGTAGCGCGGGTTGTCTTTTACGAACGATGCATAATCGTGCATTGCATCGTTAAAAGAGTTGTATGCTCTAAATTTGGCTTTTTTCGGGGCGGCCAATCCTTGCTCAAACTCGATTGTACTCACATTTGCCGTGTCACCCTGCCAACCATTACCGGCTTTTATGCCAAATAAGTTGTGGGTATTCCCCTTATCTGTGTGCATCATGTATTGTCCCCAGCCAGTCTCTACCGCGGCTTGCGCTAACAACGCTTTAGGATCAATACCGAGTTCTTTAGCCACTTGCTGTGCTACAGGATAAAGCGTATCTAAAAATTCATTTTGATCACGAAAGGCAGCGTCTTTGTAGCCCGCGTTTGACGATACTCTTTCTGGCAACACACGCTGTTGCGCCTGTTCAATATTTTGTGCGCTATGACGATTAATATCTGACAGATTTGCATCGTTACGAATAACACTAGAAGGGGTAAATCCGTTTCCACCTTTACTCAATTGTTTAACTATGATGTCGGCTAAACCGATACTGCCATTATTCGACATATCGGTGGCTAATTGTTGATCATGCATGTCGCGGTAAAACTTTACCTGCTCTGAGTTGAATGGGCTGTCTTTGTCGGCCATCACATCTTGTGCTTTTCGCATAGACTTGAGCATCATTTGTACAAAAATCGCTTCGAATTGCTTCGCTGCTTCTTGTAGGGCTGCGTCATCACCGCTTTGCGCCGCACGGCGCAATTTATCAAGGCCTTGAATGTCATTCGCATTACGCGACATATCAAACTGACCTTGAAATTGAATGCTATTGTCTATGCTATCCATCGGCTATGCCTCGCCCAATCAATCACGTTAAATCACTACCAACTCACCTTGTAAAGCGCCAGCTTCACTAAGCGCTTCAAGGATTGCCATTAAGTCACCTGGGGCAGCACCAACTTCATTCACTGCACGGACTAATTGGTCTAAGGTCACCCCGGGGTCAAATTTGAACATGCGCGTATCATCTAAATTAACATCGATGATCGACTGATCCGTCACTACGGTCTCACCTTGGGCCAATGGATTAGGTTGAGAGACTTGTTGATTTTCGCTGATTGTTACCGTCAACCCCCCATGGGTAATGGCCGCAGGTAACAAACGCACATCTTGACCAATCACAATGGTGCCTGTTCGGCTATTAATAACGATTCGCGCTGGCGCTTTGGCCGGCATAAATTCAAAATTCTCTAAGGTGGCTAGAAACCCAACGCGCTGGCCGACATCTCTTGGAGCAGAGACCCGAACTGACGCCGCATCAATTGGAGTGGCAATAATATACCCCTTATCGGGATCTGCCCCTAAACGCTGATTAATCGTGTCAGCTAGAATTTTCGCCGTTGAAAAATCAGGGAAATTTAGATTCAACGTCAAGAAATCATTTTGCATAAAACCACTAGGAACGGCTCGTTCGATGAGCGCGCCATTTGCGATTCGTCCAACCGTTGGTGTGTTAGCAACAATTTTAGAGCCATCGGCGCCTTGTGCACCAAAACCACTGACCACTAAGCTTCCTTGGGCCACGGCATATACTTTCCCGTCCAGCCCCTTTAAAAAGGTTTGCAACAACGTGCCACCACGTAAACTTGCCGCCTCCCCCACTGAGCTTACAGTCACATCGATTGTTTGACCTGGCTTTAAAAAAGGAGGCAGTTCAGCATGAACCGCCACGGCGGCAACGTTCTTTATTTTCGGTTTTAAGCTGCTATCTAAACTAATACCAAAATTCGTTAACATGGTACGAAAGCTTTGCTCGGTAAACGGGCTTTGCTCACCTGTACCCGGCAAACCTACCACCAGACCATAGCCTACCAATTGGTTACTTCTCACCCCTTGCACGCTGGCTAAGTCTTTTATTCGCTGGGCTTGTCCTACTGGAGCAACAATGATGCTCGTAACCATAAGAATGAACAAAAGTAGTTTCATATAAAACTCCTGCCTAAAAAGGCCAGTACTCAGAAGAGAAGAATTGTGTGAGCCAGCCTTCTTTCTGTGCAGATGCAAAGGTACCTGTGCCACTATACTGAATGCGAGCATTGGCAATCTTAGTTGATATAACTTCATTGGTTGGGCTGATATCCGCAGGACGCACAACTCCCGTTAATCGAATATATTCATTGCCATTGTTAAGCGTCAGCCATTTCTCTCCGCGTACTAATAAGTTCTGGTTAGGAAATACTTTCATCACGGTGACAGAGATATCACCACTTAAATTATTACTTTGATTGGCTGATGCATCCCCAGTGAACTCATTTGAACTGTCGATGCCTAGTTGTACAGATTGAGAGCCAATGTTGACGGCGTTTCCGCCTAATCCAATAATTGGATTCACATCGAGTGCCGTTTCTTTAGAGGTAGTGGTACCTGCCGATTTCGTGGCACTGGTGTTTTCTTGTAAGCTCACCGTAATAATGTCACCTACTCGGCGTGCTTTGACATCTGAATATAAGCTATTTGCCATATCAGCCTGAAAGATTGAGCCGTCTTCGGCAATTTTCTGCCGCGGTAGCTCTGCCGTAATAGGTGCATAGTAAGGGTCATTCGGCATGATATCCGGCTCAGGCGTGCTTTGGCAGGCGCTGAGTAATCCACTTAATCCAATGACATAAAAGGCTTTCATAATATTAACCATTAAAGTTGTTGAATAACCTGACCCAACATTGAATCCACAGCTGAAATTACTTTGGAGTTCATTTCGTATAGGCGTTGAGATTCTATTAGATTGACCAGCTCTTCAGTCACATTAACGTTGGATGTTTCAAGTGCCCCTTGAACCACCGTACCCAAGCCCTCAAGGCCTGGAACCCCTTGGATAGGCGCGCCACTGGTCGCCGTTTCCACATACAGGTTTTGACCAATCGGTTGTAACCCCGTCATATTGACGAAATCAGATAAGCTGATTTGGCCTAACACTTGTGGGTCTGCTTGACCACGAATAGAGGCCGATACCTCGCCGTCTTGAGAAATCGTAATTTGCTGGGCGTCTTCAGGCACAGTAATGTTGGGCTGCAGTAAAAAGCCCGCCCCAGGCGTAACAATCTGACCTTCGTCATTAAGGGTAAATTGACCATTACGTGTATACGCAATTGTGCCATCTGGTTGCTGAATTTCGAAAAACCCACGCCCCTGGATGGACATGTCCAGCGCATTTTCTGTGGTCAGCATATTGCCTTGGGTATGGGCTTTTTGTGTGGCGACCACTTTGCTACCTGCGCCTAACATCAAACCCGACGGTAACTCAGTATCCGCTGATGAACGTCCCCCTGGCTGGTTAATATTTTGATAAAGCAAGTCTTCGAAAATCGCTCTATCTTTTTTAAAGCCAACAGTACTGGCGTTTGCAAGGTTATTTGAAATAACAGCCACATCAGTTTGTGCTGCATCGAGTCCGGTTTTGCTGATCCATAATGCTGGGTGCATAGGACACCTCCTCTATAAAATTTATCTTAAGCCTGTGTTTGCTATACGGCTATTCAACTAAGGCTAAATAATGCGCAGCAATTGGTTCGCTTTCGCATCTAAATCACTGGCTTCTTTCATGAACTTCACTTGCATTTCGTAGTGGCGCTGTAAGCTGATCATATCGACCATTTCTTCCACTGGGTTCACGTTGCTGCCTTCTAGCATGCCGTTGCGAATGCTAACCCTAGGGTCAAGTTGCGCCAACTCGCCGTCTTTTTGACGGAACAAACCATCGTTGCCCCGCTCAATGTTGTCTAAATCTGGATTGACTAATTTCAATCTGCCCACTTCTTCTAGCACAGTTTCAGGCGCACCTTGTGGCCTAACTGAAATGGTCCCATCACCTGCGATGTTGATGTTAGAAAGGGGGATTGGCAGAAATACTGGGCCAAACTCACCAACAATCGTGTTTCCAGATGAATCTTGTAATTGCCCATCGGCACTTATCTGTAAACTACCATTTCGGCTATAGGCTTCAGCACCGTTGGCATCTAGTACCGATAACCAACCTTCGCCTTGAATAGCAACGTCTAAGTTTCGCTCGGTTTGGATCATCGCCCCGCCTTCAAAGTTGTTGGCAGGGTTCTCAGTCATGGAAAAAACCCGAGTCGGTAAGCCGTCACCAAACGCTGGCATACTGCGTGCCTGTTCTAGCTGTGCTCGAAAACCCGTTGTTTGGGTATTGGCAAGGTTATTTGCTCGCACGGACGTACCAAGAAGATCTTGTTTAGCTCCGCTGGCGGCAATATAAAGCAATTTATCCATGACAACTTCTTGACGAAAAGTGAATTTACTAAGAACTGTGCAAGTAAAGTGCCATTCATAGTAAACAGCATATTAATTAAGCAGAGGTTGAATGAAGGCCCTAGTTTAAACCCAGTTAAATTCAACCTATAAAAAAGGCCACATAACGTGGCCTTAGGATAATAAATGTTTGAAATTATTAACGAATATTCAAGATAGTCTGGTTAAGTTGGTTGTTAACTTCAAGGGCACGTGAGTTCGCTTGGAAGTTCCGCTGAGCGATGATCAAATCAATCAATTCAGTGGTCAAATTCACGTTTGCTTGTTCTAACGCTGAAGAGTTAATATCCCCAAAGGTACCAGTGGTTGCCTCACCGGCAAGTGCTTCACCGGATAAGATACTTTCTTGCCACTGGGTATTACTTTGCTGAGTTAACCCTTGGTCATTGGCAAAGCGTACCAAGGCCACTCGGATAATCGGCTCTGATGTACCATTAGAGTAAGTTGCTCTTACTAGACCATCAGCACCAATATCAATACCTGTTAACCGGCCTACAGCTAAACCATCTTGCTCCAATGAAGTGACTTCAAAAGCAGAGGCAAATTGGGTCGGCTCATCTGCCGTTGCCACATTGGGATCAAAGGCAAAGTTGGTTGATATTGTTTGAGATGGATCTGAACCATTGGCTAGAATAGTTCCGCCTAATGCAACGGATGTAATATCGCCTGTTGGACTTGGGGTACCATCAGCATTTTGAATTTCAGTAAAATCCCCCCCTGCGCTAAAGGTCATACGATAACCAGCCACACCAGTACCAAGAGACGTTTCCCCCACTACATTTGGCCCTGTGGCTGGTGGATTACCTATCGTGTCCCCTTCTGTGTTAAGCGGTTGTTCGTCCATGTAAGTTGCAACGACCCACTCATTACTGGCAGCAGCCGAATCTTTCATAAAGTAATACGTCATAACGTGGCTATCACCGAGTGAATCAAACACGGTAACAGAAGTCGCAGCATTATAAGTAAGTGGATCTGATGGGTCGAAAAGATCCAAGTTGACCGCATCATCACCCGCTGGCAAGTTCATTTTCAGTGATACTTCAGACGTTGGCTGAGGTGAACCTGACGAGTCAGGGATACGTACAGGCTGAGTGGTACTTAATGCAACAGACGAAGAGGTTCCATCTGGGTTAACAGGGAAACCAAGTAAGTTATCGCCGTTAGAGTTCACCACGAAGTTTTCAGCATCAAGCTTGAACATACCTGCACGGGTAAAAGAAAATTCACGTGAATCAATTTCAGGGATCGTGGCAAAGAAACCATTACCTGTTACCGCAAGATCCAGTGAGTTATTGGTAAATTGCAAGCTACCTTGCGAGAATTGTTGAGCAACTTCTTGCGTTATTACGCCGTCACCTACCTTGGTTTTACCGCCTGCTAACAGGGATGATGCATAAACATCACCGAACTCTGCACGTGACTCTTTAAAACCTACAGTATTGACGTTAGCAATGTTGTTAGCCGTTGTATCTAAGTCTCTTTGCGCAGCGGAAACGCCACTCAATGCAATATTAAAAGACATGTTATTTTCTCCTGTTAACCACCAAGTTGAATGACGTCGTCGAGTTTGACACTGACATCACCATCTAGATTTAAAATGACACCTTGGCTGCTGCCAGCGAGGCTGACGCTATCAACATGCCGATTGACCGCTGTAACAAGCTGTTGCGGTTCGCCTGAAACATTACCTTGTGCTTTCACCACATAATTGCCAGGGGGCATAAAATTACCGCCTGCATCTTTACCATCCCAGTTGAACTGAATATTGCCCGCAGGTTGTGTGCCGATATCAATAGTCTTCACTATGCTACCTGACTCATTTTCAATGGTAATTTTAGTATTAAGCGTAGTGGTGTCGTTAATAACAACTCCTGACACACCTTGTCCTTCACTGGCCATGTGAGCCACGTCACCTTGTAGTAAAACTTGCTGACCTATCAAACTAGACGCTTGCAGCGCTTGATTTGATGTCATAGAAGTAGCAAACGTCTCAAATTTTTCATTCAGCTGGCTAATACCGTCTGCCATGGTGAAACTGGTCATTTGAGCCACCATTTGATCATTATCCACCGGCTTACTCGGGTCCTGATTCGCCAGTTGCTCGGTCAATAATGAGAAAAAATCCTCTTGTGACAAATTCTGATTGCTATCGTCAGCCACCGGCACCGTTTCTGGTTGCCAATATAGGTCACTGTTTAAGCCGTTTTTAATTAATGTATCCACGTCTGTACCTCAAATTATCCGGTGCGCGAGCGCTTAGCTGCCTTGGCCTAAGCGCAATACATTTCTAAACAGACGTTTAGTCGTATCCGCCACTTGAACATTGGTTTCATAGGCTTTTGACGCAGACATCATGTCGGCCATTTCTTCCACTATGTTCACATTTGGTTTATAGATATAGCCGTTTTCATCCGCCATTGGATGGCCAGGGCTATACTCGATTTGCAATGGTGCTTGGCTCTCGACGACGCCTAACACTTGTACGCCTGTACCTGCATTTTGCTCTTGAGAAGCGCGTTGCAATTCAGCGGCAAAAACAGGATGACGAGCCTTGTAAGTTTGGTCGTAGCTGCTACTAACAGAGTTTGCATTAGCCACGTTACTCGCTGTGGTATTTAGACGCACACTTTGCGCACTCATTCCCGTGCTGGCGATATCCATTACGTTAAATAAACTCATTAGCTTTGGCCTCCGCTGATGGCTTTTTTCATGCCTTTAATTTTACCGTTGAGAAACTCGACGCTAGCCTGATAACGCAAGCCGTTATCTAAAAATGCGTTACGTTCGACTTGTACATCAACGTTGTTGCCATCGCCTGTATCAGGTTGATTGCTTATGCGAAATTGCATTTCACCTGAGCCTTGCATGTGGCCTTTAATATGGTTTTCATGAGTGCGGGTAAGATTTTGGCTACGCCCACTCTGCGCGCTACGCATAGCATCTTGAAAATTAATGTCACGTGCCTTGTATCCCGGCGTATTGGCGTTGGCCAAATTGCCAGCTAAAACCTCCATACGCTCAGTACGGACTTGCACGGCCTTGTGAGTGAATCCCATTAATTTGTCTAAACTGATTGCCATTTGCTTTACTCCTCATTCGTCGGGAATAAAGCAATAGCTATGCCACAAAATATTTGGCAGTGGAGAGGGGTAAAGGTAAGACTTTGAAATTACTAAGTTTTTTTAACGTAATAAAGACCGCTGCCACTACGATTCATGTCGAAATCGGTGGAAATTCCGGTCATCGATTCCGATGCGCCAACAAAAAGAACCCCTTGTGGTTGCAGGCAAGCGGCAACTTTTTGCAGTATGGATGCCTTGGCACTTGCCGAAAAATAAATCAGTACGTTACGGCAAAATACGACATCATAGCGAACCGCAGTTGAAAACGGCGTGAGCAGGTTAATCGGTCTAAAGGTCACTAAACTGCGTACGCTTTGCTTCAATATGCTAGAGTTCGCCCCCGCAGGGGTGTCAAAAAACCGTGCTAATCGCTCCGCTGATAACCCTCTTGAAAGGGATAAATTATCGTACTTGGCTTCCTTCGCCAAACTCAACATATCACTGGATATATCCGTTGCGATAATTTCAATGCCAGCAGCAAATGCGCCAGGATTGCGCGCCTGGTATTCAAGCACTGACATAGCAATAGAATATGGCTCCTGCCCTGAAGAGCAGGCAGTGCTCCATACTTTGACCGGTTTTTTAGCTTTGGCTAGTAAAGGTAATAAGGTATTTTGTAGAATTTCAAACGGATAGCCATCTCTAAACCACAGGGTTTCATTTGTGGTCATGGCGTTAACAACGGCATTCATTAATGTCACGTCATAGCCTGAAGTCGTGCGTTTTATCAAGTCAGATAATGATGGATAATTAAACTTAACCACTAAAGGCGAAAGACGGCTGATCACTAAATATTGCTTGTTATCCCCTAAGACAATGCCGCATCGATCTTCAAGATAACGGCAAAATACTCTGTATTCCTGCTCATCAAGTGTTTGACGGCTCAATAGATTTTCCTTGATGGTTATTTACTGTCGAACCACTTTTGCACTGACGTTACCAGTTCATCTGGGTGGAATTTAGCAATAAAATCATCTGCTCCCACCTTTTGAACCATAGCCTGATTAAAGACACCGCTTAAAGAAGTATGTAAAACCACGTGCAAATCCTGTAACGCTGGATTATTTTTAATCTCAGCAGTAAGGGTATAGCCGTCCATTTCCGGCATTTCAATATCAGATACCAGAATACCCACTTTATCTGTAATATTGCCGGTCTCTTCGGCCAATGCTTTTAAGCGATTCAACGCCTCAAGGCCATTTTTGGCCATCTCTATTTCTAACCCTAGTGTAGACAGAGCTTTCTTGACTTGATTGCGCGCTACGGAGGAGTCATCAGCAATAAAAATAATTTTTTCACGTTTGTTTTCAACCGAGATGCTCGATACGTCGTCACTTACATCAGTACTAATGGGGGAAATCTCATTTAAAATCTTTTCAACGTCTAATATTTCAATAAGCTCCTTTTCAAACTCAGTGACTGCCGTTAAGTAACTCGCCCGTCCACTGCCTTTGGGTGGCGGCATAATCGCCTCCCAATTGGTATTGATAATTCGCTCAACAGCTCCAACAAGAAACCCCTGCACTGAGCTATTGTATTCCGCGATAACAACAAAAGCGGAGTCTAAATCGAGAATTGGTTTGCCACCAGTCGCCATGCTCATATCAATAACCGAAATGGTTTGCCCTCGGATATGGGCGATCCCGCGAATATAGGAATTTAACTTTGGAATAGAGGTCAATTTTGGACATTGCAGTACTTCTCGTACTTTAAATACATTAATGCCAAATTTTTGCCGACCGTTTAATCTGAATAATAATAACTCTAAGCGATTCTGCCCAACCAATTGGGTACGCTGATTAACTGAATTCATAATTTCAGACATGTAAAACTCCGTGAAAATTAAAATCGGCGTAATAGTTGCTTTGACCTTAATATCGCGGCAAATACTTCGCTCATTACGCTAAATCGTCTAATTTTTGACGCTATGCTCAGCCTGTATTTGCCTAAGCATAGACAAATCGGTCTCAAGTGAAAATGAATAATATTGCTATTTATAAAGTGCTTGTATCAATCACCTTACTGGCTTTTACCCATTCAGTAGGCTTTGCAAGCACAAGCAGCCATAAAACGCGCTCAGCACAGCTAATTACCGGCGCAGAGCAATTCGTGGCATCACAAATCAATACATCGGCAGAGGCTCACTTAAACATTAGCACAGCTGACATTGATGAGCGGATAAACCTACCTATTTGTCCCACTCCAATTGTGTACAGTGTCAATGCCGACTCTTTACAGCAGAGTAATATAGCGGTCAAAGCCCAATGCCAGCAAACAAATTGGTATATGTATTTAATGGTAAACGTGAAACAAATGCAGCCAGTGGTGGTAATTTCAAACGCGGTAAGTCCAGGTACAATATTAAACCAGAGTAACATTAAGTTGATCGATATGAACCGCTCACTGCTGAGACGCACGACATTTTCAGCGCTGGATGATGTGTTAGGCGCTAGGATCAAAAGACGCGTACGACCCGGCCAACCTATTACACCGAATAATTTATGTTTTGTCTGCAAGGGTGATACAATTGTCATTAATGCTTCAAACTCGATGATGCAAGTCAAGGCGACGGGAGTTGCAATGCAAGATGGTAATATTGGAGACACGATAAGCGTCACCAACAGCCGCTCTAAAAAGCAAATTAATGCGCGCGTTGCCAGTACCAGCGAAGTCGTTGTTAATATATAGGTGAAACACCGTTACAACATACAAAAATTGTGTAAATCGCCCTAAAGATTAGTCCTAGGATGCCGATACAATATTTGAGGAAAGTTTATTAAGGTCAGGTAGTCATTATGTCTATTAACAATGTTAACAACAATGGTCAAAAGCAAGTTATTGATAACCAAAAAGTTAATCAACAACAGTCGCAAAACCATCAAGCGAGTGAAGCTGCTGCAAAGAGCACTTCAGCGCAACCTGTACGTCAAGACTCTGTGTCGCTAACGCAATCTGCACAGCAATTAGCGCAAGTACAGAAAAAGAGTACCGAAGCACCAGTCAATCAAGAAAAGGTTGATAGATTGAAAAAAGCGATTCAAAGCGGTGAATACAGTGTTAATCCTGAGAACCTTGCGAAGAATATAGCCTTGCAAGAATCAGATATATTTGGCAGAAACTAGTAGCGGCAGCATAATGATTGCCTACTAAACCACAGGCAAAACGAATGTCAGAATTAATAAAAGCAATAAAAATACAGTTCGACCATCTCGAAAACCTCATTCAAGCGCTTGACGCTGAGCTACATCTCATCAGCACCAGAGACGCAGAAGCCCTAATAAACCTGCTTAAAAATAAAGAAGAATTGCTGACAAATATTCAACAGCAAGACGATGCGATAAGCCAAGTATTCAACGCCACCAGTGAGCAAGAGCGCACAAGCGATGAAGTTACTGCGCTATTTGAACAAGCGAAAAAGCTAGTTTCAGAATGTGAATACCGTACCAAGATTAATCAAACCGCGGTTGAACAAGGCCAACTCAGACTTGAACATTTACGCACCTTATTACTTGAGTCTCGCGCTAAAGAGTCCATGACCTATGATAAGAGTGGAAAAGCGCGTGGCGGCAAGAGCGGTCGAGGGATCAGCGCTTAGTCTGCACAGTTGCAGGTATTCCTCCATTTCATTCTTCTCTGGTTAACCGGAATCATCCGCGCTAAGTGTATGTACTGACTCGATGATTGAGTGTTTTTTTGTTGCATTGAACGAATTGCGGCAAGTAATTGCCGCAAAACACCGTAATACCAATTCCTTAAATAATCCTAGGCTATACCGCAAGCCTGTTTTACGACTAGTAGTAATGAACGTCTTTCACACGTTTAGGCCGTGCAGTAGAAAGATATATGTCATACACACGTTTGAAATCTAACTCTAACTCTGTGGCATACAAGTCCTCTCCCACTGGGTAACTTTTGATTACCCGCGCACCACGAATCACCCCTTGTACCGAACTAGATAAACGCTCATCCGATAACAAAAAATTAGATAATGTTTGGCTACCGTCAACTTTTTGGCCATACACCTGCTCAGTAAGTTCGCGATATGCATCGAGCTTAGAAGCTTTAATCGCCATTAGCATTTTAGTTGAGTCTGTATCGCCTCGTTGCCCCTTGATTGGTGCATACCCAATGGCGGACAACACAGGGTATTCTTGTGGTTCTACTACCTCCCACTCAACCTGTTTATCAAACACAGAGGAACAACCGCCAAGCACCAAGCTTAAGCTCATTAAGGTAAAATATAATTTTTTCATATTGATTCCAGTGCTAATAGGCCTACCAGCAATTGCCGCTTTGTGACCAGTATCATGTGTATGGTATAGGTCTTAGCAAGAACTGCACCTACATTCGGTTACTTCATGGGAATCAATAAATTTTTTTGTTAAATGTCCCTTATAGGTATGAAAAATGCTTAATCAATGCAATGACACAAAGATGTCGAATGTCTACTTTGTCCTTTGCACTAGCACTCGGCGCAAAAAGACCGATTGCGAACATTCTAAGCGAGTAAACTATTTATGCCTAAGTTACGTCAATTTCTAGCTACCGCTGTTACTTTAATGCTATTGGCAGCGAGTTATTTACCCATGCTGGCGAATGCGGCGTGGTTTGAAGCGACGGGGCAAGCAATAATTAATAATGGCAATAAAGCTTTAGCCAAAAAGCAAGCAACACAAGAAGCGATTAAACAGGCTCTGATGTTTGCAGGGGCATCTATCACCAGTGTTCAAGCTATGTCGAACGGGTTATTGGAGAATGACCGCTTCGAAGTGCGCAGTGGTGGTGAAGTAAATGACTTGGCGCTTATTAGCGAAACCTACCACGATGACTATGTGACGATTACTATTCGAGCGGACATCTTCGCGCATAAGAACCAATGTACTGCAGCACAATACAAAAAGCGCCTCGTCAGCACATGGTTTCCAATTCGTGATCGTCAACAAGGTCTTACCGGAGGGCTAACAGAGTTTGGCCAAACCATTAGCGAACACTTTGAACACCAGTTTAATCAAACGAGTCGATTCGCCCAGATAACGCAACGAAAGCCCTACTATTTGTCAACGCAAAGCCCTGACATCACAAACGACATCATCACGCTCGCACGGCGTACTGATAACCAATATGTTTTAATTGGTGAGATTACCGAACTATCGGTAGAGCGCACTTCACGAAACGCCCTGCTATTTTGGCAAGACGCGCCGTTGACCAGAAATTTTCGTTTAGAACTCTCCCTCTATGATGGCAACAACGCGGCGTTACTTAAACAAGAAAACATCGCAATCAATAGCCCTTGGGAGTTCGATTTACACCAGCAAGTTAGCCCTACTAGTCAACTATTATGGCAATCCCAATATGGTAAAGCGGTTACCGCGGCGATAGCTGAACAGGCGACATTGATGGATGAAGCATTAAGTTGCTTACCCACATACGCACGCGTTTTACAAGTGCACAGTGAACAGGTCACGATAAATATTGGTCAACAAGACGGTGTACAAGTCGGCGATGAGGTCACTTTGTTTAAGCATGCACAATTCATTGATCCGATAGGCAACCTTCACCAACAATTGCAGCTTCATCCAAATAAGCTAAAAGTGATACAGGTATTTAATGACACAGCCTTGGTCAAATCAATATCTGGCGCACCGTTGGCGAATGTTCAAGCAAACGATTTCGTTGCGCGCCAGTAGCACTTTCATTCTTAGCGGTGCTAAGCAATAATAGCGAGGCAGAAAAAGTGATAATGCTTAGGCAGTCCCCGTAGTTTAATGGATAAAACGAGCCCCTCCTAAGGGCTAGATCTTGGTTCGATTCCAGGTGGGGATACCAAAGTGCGTTATGAACAATCTAATTGACTTATCGAAGCCATCGCCACCTGCTCAAAGCAGCTATTTGGTCTCTTCGAATCGTAATATGTCATACCCTTTCCTTCCCTGCGTAGTGCTTTATTGTGTAACGCTAGTCACAGACAAGCATGTTCGGCACAACCTATTCCTTTTATTTTTTATTTTTTATTTTTTATTTTTTATTTTTTATTTTTTATAAATAACGAAAACATCACAGAATATCACCAATTCACTAGCGTTAATCTAATAGGCGATATTTTTAAAGCCTTTTATATTAATCAACAAAATATTCCTCTGCGCATTGAAAAATAACTACTCACCTGCACCCTTTAAGTTATTGATAATAGTTTGCATTACCCTTTGTCTTTACATATTATCCCTGCGCTTTTTTACATGCTTGACACACTATCAACACAAAAGTAACGGATACCTAAATTAAAATGAAAAGATCGCTACTCGCTACCTCTATAGCACTGACAATGTTCTCAGCCATTGCACAAGAAACGCCAAATAACAAAGCCATTGAAACTGTTACTATTTACGGTAATCAACTCAAAGCGCAGGAAGCGACAGGAGCAGCTCAGTATATAGGTGAGCAAGACCTAGAAAAATTCGCTTATACAGATATTCAGCGCATTATTAGACAAGCACCAGGTGTCTCTCTGCAAGTAGAAGATGGGTATGGTCTTCGCCCTAATATTAGTATTCGTGGTGTTGCCACAGAACGCAGCGGTCGCATCACATTACTCGAAGATAATGTGTTGATTGCTCCTGCTCCTTACTCTGCGCCATCGGCCTATTACTTCCCAACCGCTGGGCGTATGAGTGCATTTGAAGTAGTCAAAGGCCCAGCTGCTATTACACAAGGGCCTTATACCATAGGTGGAGCAATCAACATGCTTTCCACCCCAATTCCGAGTACGCAAAGTGGGCAGGTCACTTTAGAAGCGGGCCAAGATGCAACATATAGAGCGCATGCCACGATAGGGGGACAAAATGATAAGGGCTTTGGTTACTTACTTGAGGCACACCAATGGCAATCGGACGGCTTTCAAGACATTGACCGTAGCAGCAACGACACAGGTTTAGATGTAACCGATCTGACGATGAAACTAGCCTATGCACCGAAGAATTCGCGCCATAGTGTTGAGCTTAAATTGCAATACACAGATCAAGACTCAGAGCAAAGCTACCTAGGTTTGACCGATGCTGATTTTGCGGACGATGCTCAGCGTCGCTATGGTTTGTCAGCACTGGACAATATCAGTACTGAACATACTCAGGTCATGTTGAACTATGCATATCAAATCAATAAAGATCTCAATTTTACCGCTGTTGCTTACAACAATACCCATGAACGTGATTGGTTTAAAACCGAAGGCATTGACTTAGATGGAAGCGACAACGCACAAGATTTCTCTAGTACCAGTTGGTCAAATGTTATTTCGGCTATCAATAATAATGAAGCAATCGGCGACACAAGTGTTGCCATGCTGCAAGGCATTCTAGATGGAACCATAGATACCGAAGCAGGCAGTATTCAATTGCGCTCAAATAGCCGTGAGTACTATTCACGTGGAATTCAATTCGGTTTGAATTGGGATAAGCAAGTTGGTGAAGCGAAACACCACATTGAATTCGGTGTTCGCCTGCATGAAGACGAAGAAGATCGTCTTCAGCGCAACAGCACTTATCAACAGGTAGACGGCCAGTTATTGTTAAGTGATTTAGGCGAGCTTGGTAACGCGGGTAACCGAGTACAAGACGCTGATGCATTAGCGATACATGTTTACGATCGCATCGAATTAGGTGATTGGGTATTCACACCAGGGCTACGTTTTGAAGATATCAGCCAAAGCCGTACCCGGTACACCGATGGTGCTGAGCGCGTGTTTCGAGATGATAGAGAAAACGATACCACAGTCTTGTTACCTGGTTTAGGTGTGTTGTACAAAGTCGATGCCAATCTAAACCTTATCGCAGGTGCCCATAAAGGCTTCACTGCACCAAGTAACTCGCCAGGAGCAAAAGAAGAAGAAGCAGTTAACTATGAGTTCGGTTTTCGCTACAACAATGACGCTTTGAACGCCGAGCTCGTATATTTTCTGAGTGATTACGACAACATAGTAGGCGTATGTACCGCCTCTTCAGGTAGTAATTGTGAAATCGGCGATGCGTTCAATGGTGACGCTGCAACTGTGCAAGGCATTGAGTTCTTACTGAAAACCGAGCTCGGCCAATTCAACGGTATTCGCGTTCCGTTCAACTTCACATATAGCTACATTGATAGTGAATTTGATACCGATATTTCTGGAACTGACTTCTTCGGTGATGTTTCTGCTGGCGACAGTATCCCTTACATACCAGAAAGTCAGGGGCAAGTGACCATTGGCCTAGAAGGCAATAAATGGGCAACTTATCTTAATGCAGTTTTCGTTGATAGCGTGTGTACCCGCGCATCATGCGACGCATTTGAAGTTACAGACAGCTCATTCATTCTCGACGTGTCTGGTTCATACAATGTGAATGCAGACTTGCGTGTTTTTGCTCGTATTGAGAACCTAACCGATGAAGAAGATATTGTTAGCCGTCAGCCTTATGGCGCGCGCCCTAACAAATCACGCACGGCATCTATTGGCGTAACCTATAGCTTCTAGTTTGCGCTAATTGTAGTAAAGATATGGCAAGTAGCCCTGATCTGGTTAGGTAACCACGTCAGGGCTATTTTTTTGTTTCTATCCCGTCCTATTATCTGTATGTTCCTATCTGGCTTCTATCGTCACTTGACGAATAAATATCTGCGTTTAAATGGGACAGAATGTTTCTAAGCAGTCATTAAGCCCAAATTTTCGTTTAATCAAAGTGATAAGCGATACTGACTTGGTAATTTCTATACAATCAACGTTATAATCGGGCCAGTTGTAATTCGCTAGAGGATGAATACCAATTTATGTCGAATGATAATCCAAAAGATGAAATGCCATCCATGGTATTGGATAAAGACGATCTCGATTCTTATCGTCGTAATCGCGGCCCTGCCCCGTCGAACAAGAGCAAGTCATCTACCACTAAGAACAAAGAGCCGAAAAGCAAAGGTTCTGGTCCTTCTTGGTTGTCCATGCTTTTTTTCATCATTATTTTAGCGGCAGGTATAGGCTACACCGCTTACACCATTGAACAACAAAAGCTGGTAATTATTGAAGCGCAAAAACGAATTGGAGATTTAGAGAATCGACTTTCGGCAACAGGGGAAGAAATGGACCAGTCAGCAGTTGCTTTGCAAGTTAAAGTGACTGAACTCAGTGCCAAAACTCAAGAGCTTTGGGAACAGATGGACAAGCTTTGGGCATCAGCGTGGCGCAGAAATCAATCTGAGATCAAAGATTTAGAAGCGAGCATGAAATCTCAGAAGACCGCCCTAGAGCAATCGATAAGTGCGGTAAAAGGTGAAACCGATGTTAACGCAACCACGGTAGGCCTTTTACAAGAACAATTAGATAGCACCAATAATACAGCTAATCGTTTAGCTGAGTTGTTGAACAAAGTTGAGCAAACAGGCATAGACACGGAACAACAAGTCAACAGCTTGCAGGAAAAGCTCATGTCAACTGCGTTAGCAAGCAATGGCTTAACGGGTCGTTTAGCTGAACTTGAGAAGTGGCGTAAACGTGCGGAAGATCAATTAAAATCGGCGAGTCAACCGGTGAATACGACACAGTAGCAGCCGTTCAAAAAAGCCTGAGTCGGTTAACAGATAGGGCGATATTCACTGGCCGTCAGCGCCCCGCTTAATAAAGACAAAAAAGGAGACCGCAGTCTCCTTTTTCAATCATAGTGCTATCGGATAAATAACAACAGATTACTCAACAAACCCTTCATTGGCTTTTACTGTTAGCGGGTGATAACCAGGCTTAGCTTCTGCGAAGGCTTTTTGCGCCAATATCTTGCCTTTTGGAGTTTGCGACAAGGCCTTGTAAATTGGTTTAACCAGCTTGTTGCGGCCAATACTAACTAAGTAGCTGTGCACCCGAGGTAACGCTGGCTTATACCAATTTTCTACAGCCATTAATAACCAGCTATGCGCTATTTCGTTGTTTTTACTTTCGGTTAAGTCAAATGCCGCATCTAATTCAGCCAACTGCTCTTGAGTCAGACTCTCTGGCATATTATTTAAGAAATAAAGCCATTGATGAACAACCCAATCATCAGCGTCGATGGCTTTGGCTTCTATTTCACCATTAAGCCATTGACTCCGTGCGTCATCTACTATTTTAAATGCATTTGAGTGGGGTACTGGCGCACCTTTAGGAATACCTGGCTCGAATATCCACTGGTGAATTCGATCGGCTGACAACTTATCTGCATAGTCAGTCAGCAAGGTTTCATTGAGATAAGCCATAAACTGATCGGTGGTGATACTTTGAAACGCAAAGTGCTCAAAATAATGTAGCAAGAACTTATCGAAGTTTTCACGCCCGACTTTTTGCTCAAGCTCTCGCAAAAACAGGGCCCCTTTCTCATAAGGAATATTACTGAACACCGCATCGGGATCGCGTCCACGCAAGTCGATGGCTAAGATCTGATCATCTTCAGGTAACGCGTCGATATCTGCTTGCAAGTCTTGGCGACCAAGTACCGCTTCCATGTTATATCTGTCATCACCATAAACCATTTGCATAATACGGTAGGTCAAATACGTCGTGAAACCTTCGTTTAACCATAGGTCACGCCAGGTGGCATTAGTCACGGTGTTTCCTGACCAAGAGTGCGCCAGCTCATGCGCAATCAGTGATACTAAGCTTTTATCACCTGCGATCACAGTCGGCGTGATAAAGGATAAACGCGGGTTTTCCATGCCACCAAATGGGAACGACGGAGGTAGGATAAGCAAGTCGTATCGGTCCCAGCGGTATGGCCCATAGGTTTTTTCAGTCACCTCTAACATAGACTCCGTATCGGCAAACTCATCTGCTGCTGCATCAAGTAATGCAGGCTCAGCATACACACCGGTGCGTTTCCCCATGGGTTTGAACTTTAAATCCCCCACCGCCAAGGCAATCAAATAGGCTGGGATTGGCTGGGGCATAGTAAACTCATACACACCATCACGGGCTGTGTCAGGGTCGTTCGAGGCACTCATGACCGCCAGTAGCTCTTTCGGCGTATGTACAGTCGCATTGTAAGTCACGCGTACCTGTGGTGAATCTTGCAGGGGCATAAAACTGCGCGCATGAATTGCCTGAGACTGAGTAAACAAGAAAGGATGCTGTTTACCTGCAGTTTGTGCAGGCGTTAACCACTGCACACCTGAAGCTTGAGGCGATGTATGGTACGATACAGTGACTTTATCTGCTCCCTCTGGAACAGTGATCGTAAGGGGTGCCCCTAAGAAAGAATCTGCCTTGCCTAAAGAATAAGGCACTGGCATACCGTTAACTGTCACTCCCTTAATCGTTAAATCACGGGTATCAAGAATTAATGTATTGTTGCCTTCTTGCATGCGCTTAACAGATAATTCTACATCCCCTGAGATGATTTTTTTGTCGAAGTTCACATCCAAATCTAGTGCCAAATGCGTCACTCTGATTTGCTCTGGGTTAGAAAAAGAGTGGTAATCTTTGCCTGCTTCAATATTCACTGCTGTATTGCTCAACGCCTTCGAAGTGCTGGGATGACTTGCTTGGCTGGTATGACTCTGTCCTGCGCATCCGCTTAACGCAAAAATGGCTGATATGGTTGTCGCTAAAATTGCTGACTTCATTTTTGTTCCTAATGGTTAGTCCACTGCAAATTGTGGCATAGACAATTCAAGAACAGAACTATTACCCCTTGCTAGTTATACAGTATTTTGTAAATTGAAATTTCTTCACTAAGCCTTATATTGGTGTAAGTGAGTCTCCAATATCCCGCTTATATTCTAATGGAGAGAAATATGTCGTTTGACGAAAAATACCTAGGTGACGATTTTTTATCTGCCATGAGTGATGTCACTCCGTTAGGACCTAACGACAAGGTCAATACAACTCATGCGCAAAAAAGCCTCGCACAACAATTAAGACGAAAAGCGTTAGAGCAACAATTAAACAAAGCGAATAATTTCTTGTCCGTTGAAATTACTCACTTGGTGGCACCTGACGAAATAATTGGTTTTAAACAAGACGGTGTACAAGAGGGAGTGTATAAAAACCTACGCTTGGGAAAATACCCAATCGACGATGTGCTTAATCTACAACAAGGCAGTTTCGAAAAATCTCGCCAATTACTGTTTGATAGGATCAGATTGAATCAAGAAAAAGGGATTCGTTGCATGCTAATAAAGCACGGACGCGGCGAACAAAGTAAACCGATCGCCGGCTATTTAAAAAGTGCTGTAAACCAATGGTTAGTGCAGTTACCTCAAGTGATCGCTTTTCACAGTGCCCAACTCCATCATGGTGGTAACGCTTCTGTGTACGCTCTACTGAAGAAAAGCGAGCAACACAAAATGCATAACAGAGAATTACATCGTAAAAAATAGACGTTTTTTTATGCGAAATTGCCATGCATAAGATATACAGCGGGATATGCTTGCTATCTAAGACTAAGACAACAAAATTTGTGCAATTGAACGAGTTATTTTTCAGCTAGCGAAACGGCATCGCAAGCGGTGTAGGTTGACACATTTGTCGATTTTGGTTGTGATTTTGCTGATGCACTAAAAATTGCAGCAACAATGAGGAATACGACAGTAGCCAAAACACCTGCCAAACCAAATCCTTTAGATGAACGATTCATATCAGTCTCTTATTATTTTGTGGATACTTGCATCCTGCCCTAAAATCTTAACATCCTTTTTACAAGCAGAATTGTAAACTTCTGTCAAGAAACGAACGAATAATAATCAGATTTATCCAAGGTTACAAGTTTTTATTAAGGAAAATCAAAGAATTGAGGATGGAATTTTTTTTATAAACTGCGGAACTTTTTGTTTGTTTTTTAAACACTAGCTGATTTTTACTTTTTTGCAATGATGCAAAAGTCGTAACTTATTAATACCTAAAAAGAAATTGAAAAAAGCCCCAGGTTCGGGGCTTTTTCGCTAGTGAATTTTATTTACCACTAAAATTCAACAAGATAACGCGCTCGTTTAAACTGCTGGCTAATTTGGGCTTAGCCTAAATAAACCCGTGCATTTCTGAACATACGCATCCAAGGGCTATCCTCTTGCCAATCATCAGGGTGCCAAGAGTTTGCTACCGTTCTAAATACCCGTTCGGGGTGTGGCATCATGATCGTTGCACGGCCGTCAAGACTGGTTAAACCTGAAATGCCAGCAGGTGAACCATTTGGATTAGCTGGGTACTGCTGGGTCACCTTTCCGTAGTTATCAATGTACTGAAGTGCAACCGTATTGTTATTTAGCGTGGTATCTAGTCCAGACGCCTGTGCAAATTCAGCTCGACCCTCACCATGAGATACCGCAATTGGCATTTTCGAGCCTTGCATACCTTTGAAGAATATTGATGGCGAATCTTTCACCTCAAGCATGGCTACACGTGCTTCAAAACGCTCAGATTGATTCGTCACAAAATGCGGCCAGTGTTCCGCACCTGGTATAAGTGACTTAAGATTAGATAGCATCTGGCAACCGTTGCACACACCTAAACTGAAGGTTTCATTGCGAGCAAAGAAAGCAGAAAATTCATCACGGGCCATTGCGTTGAACAATATGGATTTGGCCCACCCTTCGCCCGCACCAAGTACATCACCGTAGGAGAAACCACCACAGGCGACCAGACCTTGAAACTCACTTAACGAAACGCGGCCTGCCAGTATATCGCTCATATGCACGTCGACAGAGGCAAAACCTGCACGATCGAAGGCAGCAGCCATTTCAACATGTGAGTTTACGCCCTGCTCTCGCAAAATCGCCATTTTAGGAGCAACGCCTTTGGCTATATAAGGTGCAGCAACATCTTCAGTCACATCAAATGTCAG
This sequence comes from Paraglaciecola mesophila, assembly GCF_009906955.1. GTDB lineage: Bacteria > Pseudomonadota > Gammaproteobacteria > Enterobacterales > Alteromonadaceae > Paraglaciecola > Paraglaciecola mesophila_A. Next base: position 4,417,178 of record NZ_CP047656.1, on the reverse strand, counting down.
TGCCGAGTGTAAACCTGGGTTATTCAGGTCATTTTTAGTCGCCAGTTCTTGCTCTGCACATTCAGGATTGTCACGCAGTCTTTGCATGTGATGCGTGGTTTGTGCCCATGCATTGCGATAAACCCCACGACTGCTTTGCAACACAGGTTGACCATCACGAGAAAAACTAATCTGGTCATCGTTTGATAGTGTGCCAATCACATGGCTCACATTCGCTAAACCATTGCTAGCCAATACTGACTTTATATGATTCAACTTATCGGCATCGAACTGGATAACTGCGCCCAACTCTTCATTAAATAAGGCACTGGCGTTGTCACCAGCGAGTCCATCAAGTTCAATCTTCAAGCCGGTATTTCCGGCAAACGCCATTTCCACCAATGTAGTGAACAAGCCGCCGTCTGAGCGATCGTGATACGCATGCAACGCTTTTTCATGCACAAGTTGTTGTATGGCCGTGAAAAAGCCTTTGAGCAATTCAGCGGAATCAACATCTGGTGTTTTATCACCAAGTTGCTGATAAACCTGCGCTAAACAAGACGCCCCCATACGGTTTTGACCTGCTCCTAGGTCAATTAACATCAGGCGCGTATCACCTTTGCTACTCAATTCTGGGGTTAAGGTTTTACGTACGTCTTGCACCGCACCAAAAGCGGTGATCACCAATGACATCGGCGAGGTAACCGCTTTATCACCTTGCGCATCTTGCCATTGTGTTTTCATCGACATCGAATCTTTACCCACCGGAATGGTGAGCCCTAGAGCAGGGCATAGCTCTTCGCCTACTGCCTTCACCGCTTCATAAAGGCCCGCATCTTCTCCTGGGTGACCGGCTGCCGCCATCCAATTGGCCGATAACTTAATGCGTTTCAAATCACCAATATCTGCAGCAGCAATATTGGTTAACGCTTCGCCCACTGCCAAGCGCGCTGACGCGCCATAATTTAGCAAGGCTGCGGGGGTGCGTTCACCCAATGACATTGCTTCGCCTTGATAAGAATCGAAAGCAGCGGCGGTAACCGCGACATCAGCCACAGGGATTTGCCAAGGACCAACCATTTGATCTCGATTAACCAAACCAGTGACAGAGCGATCGCCTATGGTGATCAAAAACGTTTTTTCAGCGACTGCGGGTAAATGCAATAAGCGTAATGCGGCTTCGTTTAAATCAATTCTCGACAGGTCAAACACACTTCCCGTGAGCGTTTTTGATTGTACATCACGGTGCATTTTAGGCGTTTTTCCTAACAATACATCCAATGGCATATCAATCGGTTTGTTGTTGAAGTGGCTGTCATCCAAAGTAAGGTGGCGTGCTTCAGTTGCTTCACCAACCACAGCAAACGGTGCTCTTTCACGTGCACAAATATCTGCAAAGGTTGCTAAGTTTTCAGGCGCCACTGACATAACGTAACGCTCTTGCGATTCATTACACCACACCTCTAGAGGGGTCATACCTGGTTCATCGTTCGGTACATTGCGTAATGAAAAGTTCGCGCCACGTCCACCGTCATTCACCAGTTCGGGAAATGCATTTGATAAACCGCCGGCACCCACATCATGAATAAATTGGATAGGGTTGTTTTCACCCAATTGCCAGCACTTGTCGATTACTTCTTGGCAACGACGTTCCATTTCTGGGTTGTCTCGCTGCACGGAGGCAAAGTCTAAATCTTCATTAGACTCTCCCGAAGCCATTGAGGATGCAGCACCGCCGCCCAAGCCAATGTTCATGGCAGGGCCACCTAAGGCAATTAACTTAGCCCCAACGGTGATTTCGCCTTTTTGTGTGTGCTGCTTACGAATATTACCTAAGCCTCCGGCCAGCATAATAGGCTTGTGATAACCACGTACTTCTTCCCCGTTAAAGCTTACCACTTGTTGCTCGTAAGTACGGAAGTAACCAAGAATATTGGGGCGGCCAAATTCATTGTTAAACGCTGCACCGCCAAGAGGACCATCAAGCATAATATCGAAGGCGGAAACAATACGTTCTGGTTTACCGTATTCGCTTTCCCAAGGTTGTTCAAACCCAGGAATACGTAAGTTAGACACTGAAAATCCAACTAATCCCGCTTTAGGTTTAGACCCACGCCCTGTGGCGCCTTCGTCACGAATTTCACCACCTGAGCCAGTTGCCGCCCCGCTAAAAGGGGCAATGGCAGTGGGGTGATTGTGGGTTTCTACTTTCATCAGAATATCGATATCTTCATGATGATAGCGATACTGGTTATTGTCTGCTTGCGGGAAAAAGCGTCCAGCAAAACTGCCTTCCATCACCGCGGCGTTATCAGCGTAAGCTGAATGTACGAAATCAGGACATTTTTCGTAGGTGTTTTTAATCATTTTGAACAAAGACTTAGGCTGCGCTTGCCCGTCAATTGTCCAATCTGCATTGAAAATTTTATGTCGACAATGCTCAGAGTTTGCTTGGGCAAACATATAGAGTTCAATATCATTTGGATTACGCCCTAGCTTTTCAAAACTACTGACTAAGTAATCCACTTCATCGTCGGCTAAGGCCAAACCTAAGCGCACGTTAGCACTAACAAGCTCTTCACGGCCCCCAGCTAAAATATCAATAGAGGTTAAGGGCTTAGGTGCCTCATGTTTAAACAAGACGCTGGCATCTTGTAGTTCACTGACCACACTTTGTGTCATGCGATCGTGTAATACGTTCTTTAACTGGGCTAACTGAGTATCGTTTAACGGATCAGCATCAACATAAAATGCGCAACCCCGTTCTAAACGTTCAACAGACGCGAGACCACAGTTATGGGCGATATTAGTGGCTTTAGATGACCACGGAGAGATCGTTCCCGCACGCGGAATAACAAGTAATAACCGCCCTTTGTGCTGTTTTTCTTCGATTTTAGGCCCGTAGGTAAGAAGTTTATCTAATACCTGTGTATCACTCTCACTTAACGGTTGACTAACTTGAGCAAAATGCACAAATTCAGCAAACAAAGCATGAACAGGGATATTAAGGGCCTCAATAGACTGCATGAGTTTTTTACTACGAAATTCAGAAAGGGCTGGAGCGCCGCGAAGGACAAGCATAAAGGTAATCACCAAGTTGCAGGGCTCACCCACTTTCGTGATGGCAAACCGATTTTCGGGAAAATTTTAAGCGCAGGATTATATACTGATTTTCGTGCAATTGATAAGCGATAAACCACCTGAAGAAAGACTTTTATTAAATGATAAATATCTGGATGAATTCATTACTTTTGGTCACAATATCCATTGTGAGATTTTTTAAGGGGTGTCGTATTTTTTTTCGTTGTTCTTTTCGTTATGGTTTTGTACTTGCTGTTTGTCTAATACTCAGCGCATGTGATGAACCTAAAAAGCAAGATAGCCTTCAGCAGGTGCTTGATACTGGCATATTACGTGTAGGCACTATTTACGGATTAACCACCTATTATAATGGTCCAAACGGCCCAGAAGGCTTCGAATACGAACTAGCCGCAGGTTTTGCAGATTACTTGGGTGTTAAGCTTGAAATCTTCCCCTACTACACAGTTAACGAGCTCTTTCCCCAGCTAAACAATGCCCATTTTGATGTGATTGCTGCGGGTATCAATGTCAGTCCAGAACGTTATTCCCAGTTCCGCTTTGGGCCTGCTTATCAAAACGTCAGTCAAAAGTTGGTTTTTAAACAAGGGGACGTCAGACCAAGAGAGCTAGAGGATCTGACTGGCAACTTTATGGTAGTTGCCGGTAGCGGACACAGTGAAACCTTACGTAATTATAAAGCCCAGCATCCGGACCTAAGTTGGCAAGAAACCAATGACAAAGACTCAGAAGAGTTGCTTGAGGCGGTATTGGCAGACGAGCTTGACTACACAGTGGTAGATTCAAATATTTTAGCGTTAATGCGTCGCCGCTATCCAGAACTGAGCATCGGCTTTTCGTTGAGTCAATCACAAGGTATTGCTTGGGCCACCAGCAAAAAAGGCGATGATGCATTACGGGCAGCCTTGATCGAGTATTTCGGCAAAATCCATCAAAATGGCACACTTGCGGCATTAGAAGACAAACATTTTGGCCATGTACGCCAATTTAACTACGTGGATACACGGGATTTTATTCGCTCAGCCACCGAAAAACTACCTCAATATCAACCCTTATTTGAACAATATGCGAATGAACTCGACTGGCGTTTACTGGCAGCTCTGAGTTATCAAGAAAGCCATTGGAACCCCAGAGCAAAGTCCGTGACCGGGGTTCGTGGTTTGATGATGTTAACCTTAAATACCGCAAAGGACCTAGGTGTTACCTCACGCCTTGACCCAGAACAAAGCATTCGAGGAGGCTCTAGATATCTAGCGACATTATTAACGCGTATTCCCGATCGCATACCTCACCCTGATAGATTATGGTTTTCACTAGCAGCGTATAACGTAGGTTTAGGCCATTTAGAGGATGCACGCGTATTAACAGAACGCCAAGGTGGAAATCCAGACATGTGGGTTGACGTGAAAAAGCGGCTGCCGCAATTAAGACAAAAACGTTACTACAAAACCACACGTTACGGATACGCTAGGGGTAACGAAGCGGTTATCTATGTAGATAATATTCGGCGATACTACGACACCTTAGTGTGGCTTAAAGAGCAACAGCCTGAGTTGATGCCAATAGAACTGCAAGAGGAACAGAATGATGTTCAGGTAGGCGATGTAAGCAACAATGACGAAACTGACAACAACAGTAATCAACGCACCTCTACACCAGATGCTGCAAAAATTGATGGCACAAAGAGCGAACCTATTGAGGGCAAAGTTGCCGAGACCGCCCCTGACGAAGGCAAGGCGGACAAAAACGGCGCTATCAAGGGCAAAGCCGCCGATACGCCCGAGGCAGAGAAACAAATGAATAGCAACGCCCCGCCTAATGAAAGTGCAGATTTACAGCAAGGTGAATCCAATCAAGGTCTTTAGCTTTTATTTGCCCCAATACTAATGAAAAGCACTAATGAAAACCCACAGTAAAGTTTGATTTACAATTACGTATTTTAGTTAAATTGCTTGTCATTTTTCATTCATAACGAACTGTTAGATTATGTTTTAGTGAACATAACGACTCTTTAACGTGTCAACTATAAGTCAAAATCGATCCTATCGAGCAATTTGACAGTACAAAGTTGATAGTAAAAGATTGGTCGTCAACCTGCTTATTCATAAGACAAAGAACGAAAGGGAAAATGTATGAAAAAAAGAGCCACCATTAACAATCGTAATAAAGTGTCGAATACGAGTCGGCGCCGTCAACTTTTAAAACGGGTGCACAGCAAAGTCATCAGTCGACGTCAGCAATATCAAATGACGGAATTAACCCAAGAGTGGGCAACCGCAATAACTAACTAAGCGTTTTTTAGTTTATTGGCTTTAATCTGCGCTCGTCGCTTACGAAAAAAAGCGGATATTGTTTCACCGCACTGCTCGCCCAACACGCCCCCTAACACCTCGACTTGATGATTAAGGCGCGTATCTCTGAGCACGTCCATGATGCTCCCTGCAGCCCCGGTTTTCGCATCGTATGCACCAAATACCAAGCGTTGAATTCGGCTATGAACCAATAATCCAGCACACATAGTGCACGGCTCTAAGGTCACGTACAAAGTCGTGTTAATAAGGCGATAGTTCTGAACAAATTCCCCGCCTTGGCGAATTGCTTGCATTTCAGCATGCGCTGATGGGTCGTTAAGCATGATAGATTGATTCCACCCCTCACCAATCACCCGTTGATCCTTTACCAACACGGCCCCTACTGGGATTTCGCCAGCATCACCTGCTTTAGCGGCCAAAGTTAATGCATGGCGCATCCAAAGTTGATCTTGTTCTAAAGTCATCTTACTCTTTACTTAACGGTTTGCTGGGCACGAAATTGGTGAAATCGATTAATTATTTCGTCAATTTAACCAACCTCATGACGAAAGGCATTACCTATCAACAACTAACTCATTGATTAAATTGACTTTTTAATTATGGTCAATGAATTGCTTAATACTATTCAAATATGGATACCATTTTAACACATAGAATTGAGGAATAGACATGAACATGACTGCCATCGCTATTGTAGCTATCGTTTGTTGGGCCATTGTAGAAATAACAAACCAAACAAAAAGCAAGAAAAAGAATAAAGCGACTCTGCAGAAAGAGTCTGAACTTGAACGTCAAGTCACTGAATTAAAAGAGCGTATCGAAATTTTAGAAAAGATTGTTACCGACGAAAAATACGACTTACACCGCCAGTTTGATGATCTAAAGAAAGATAAAGTGGCGTAAAGCTAAGAACAGCGAAATCTTAAGAAAAGGGCTATTTCACCTCGAATTTAGCCCTTTTTTGCTTTTTCCTTACCTCAAACTACTTGTGAGTAATAGGCACTGCATACATAGATAACACTTTATGTTTAATCTCTTCTGATTCATCACTCAAACGAGACGACAAGTGCAATTTTGCTTCATCAATTTTGGTTTGGCTATACACATCGGTATTTGCGCAATTATCTCGTCCCATTAATTGAACCGCGGCATCTGCACTAGGAAACTGTTTATAGTTTTGTTTTATCTGTACATCAATTTGCTCGGCGACCGCTTTAGCGCTGTCAAACTCGTCATCTAATATTTTGCCAAATGCAACGTGAACATTGCCCTTATAGCCTACAATTCCATCTACTATACTACGAATATCTTCGCTATCAGCTTTATCATAGCTACCTTCAACTTCTGTTGTGTGCAACTCCTTTGCTTTACTTAAATCGCAAGGATCGAACTCATAAGAAATTGACACTGGCACAATACGTAAGCTACGAATGTAATCTGTTAGCGACTGCTCTTTAGGCTTGTTCAAGCTGAGCATCGAAATAATCGCTGGGTTGGTAGCATCTACGCCGTCTTTTGCTCGCCCTTCTCTTTGTGCAATCCAAATATGTTGGGCATCATTCTTTAAAGTATGAAAGATATACTCACTGAGCAGCTTAGCATCAGCTAGCTTCTGTCGTCTGTCTTTGGCGCTGCGGTTTACGATAAAACACTTATTTAAGCGAATTAAATCAGCTACCCAATCTTGTTTCAGTAGGTTATCCCCAACCGCTATTCGAACCGTGTCTTGACCATTTTGATGCAAAGACCAATTTACGAAGGCAGGATCCAATGCAATGTCTCTGTGGTTACTTACAAAAATACAGGGTTGGCTTACATCTAATTCGTCGAGTCCAGACACGCTAAAGCTGTCTGTCGTTTGCTCAATCATGCGCTCCATGTAAGGCTCAACTAAAACCTGAAAATCCCGTAAGCTTTTGATACTGGAGCGCCGTTTAGATAAATATAAACGCGTAATCCCTCTCAACAAGGGATAACTAAAACGTGGCCAAGTTGAAAAGCTAAAAGCGACTAAACTATCCATCAGCTGCCGATTGCGGATCAGGCGCGACAATACCTGAGGTAAATCACAATCGTTAAATGGACGAATTGAGTCAAATTTTGCATTCATGAAGAAAAGCTACTCAAAGAAAATAAAAAGGGGCCGCATTTTGCCTGCGAAAGAATCAATCAGCAATCCTAATTTAGCGTAAATAGGCTACCAATGGCTCTGTTCATACCACTGGCAAACTCTTCTGCTTTAGATTGCGCTTTTAACGTAACACTATCACAGACCGCGACTTATCCCTGAAGTTCGCGGCAAATAATTTCCACTTCACCATTAGCGGCAGTGATGTAGGTTGAATCCCCGGTGATAGTAAATGACATATCACACGTGCGCGAAACCAACTTGGCCAATCTCTGTATATCTTCCCAAGGGAACTGAAATACCTGTACAGGCAAAGTCGAAAATGCACCTTGGTTTTGTTGCCACCACGTGTCTGATTTACTATTGAAACTATAAATTTTTGTGGTTTGCGCCAAGCGAGTGGCTTTCTTTATCCGCTCCTGCGCTGGCTCGCCTACATCCACCCAAAGATGTAACTGGTCATCCAAACCCCGTAACCAAATATCAGGCTCTTCCACTGAGCTTAAGCCTTTGGTAAAAGTGAGCTGTTCATCCACATTTAAGCTGTAGGCCAAAACCCGGGTCATCATGCGTTCTATCGTTTCAGATGGATGCTGAGCAACGGTTAAATTCAGCGCCGTGTAATAATCGCGATTTAGGTCTGACAATGATATTTTAAATTTATAAATAGTGGGCTTAATCGCCATTAGAGTCACTCAAAATGAATAGGTAGAAAAATAAAAAAGGCCAGTAAAACTGGCCTAAATCTAGGAATTATTTTAGCTTATTCCCACTCTATCGTCGCGGGTGGTTTACCGGAAATGTCATACACCACACGAGAAATACCATCGATTTCGTTGATGATACGATTCGAAACTTTACCTAAAAACTCGTAAGGTAAATGAGCCCAATGGGCGGTCATAAAATCAATCGTTTCTACTGCTCGCAATGAAACGACCCAATCGTATTTGCGTGCATCGCCCATAACCCCCACTGATTTCACCGGCAAGAATACGGTAAATGCTTGGCTTACCTTGTTGTACAAGTCATGCTTATGTAGTTCGTCAATAAAAATGGCGTCCGCTCGGCGCAATAGATCGCAATATTCCTTCTTAATTTCACCCAATACGCGCACGCCTAAACCGGGCCCAGGGAAAGGGTGACGATATAGCATGTCATAAGGTAAACCGAGTTCGAGACCAATCTTACGCACTTCATCTTTAAATAACTCACGCAGAGGCTCAACTAAGCCCATTTCCATATCAGCAGGTAGACCGCCAACATTATGATGAGATTTGATCACATGAGCTTTACCGGTCGCAGAACCTGCAGATTCAATCACATCTGGATAAATAGTCCCCTGCGCTAACCACTTAGCATTTTTGAGTTTCTTTGACTCTTCATCAAACACTTCGACAAACACACGACCGATAATTTTGCGTTTCGCTTCAGGTTCGTCAGTACCGGCTAATGCTGACAAGAAGCGTTCTTCTGCGTCAATTTTAATAATATTTAAGCCAAAATGATCGCCAAACATGTCCATAACTTGTTGGCCTTCATTTAAACGAAGTAAACCGTTATCCACAAATACGCAAGTTAAGTTCTTGCCTATCGCTCGGTGCAACAACATCGCCACCACTGATGAATCAACCCCTCCAGATAAGCCTAAGATCACTTCATCATCACCGATTTGCTTTTTCATGCGCTCAACGGCATCTTCGATGATTGCGTCCGGTGTCCAAAGTTTTTCACACTGACAAATATCTAAAACGAAGTGCGATAACATACGCTGCCCTTGGCGCGTGTGGGTCACTTCTGGGTGAAATTGCACACCGTAAAATTGCTTTTCAGGGTGAACAATGGCCGCAAACGGACAGCTATCTGTTTTCGCGGCTGTGATAAACCCTTCAGGCACCGCAGCGACTTTGTCACCATGACTCATCCACACGTCAAGTAACGCGTTACCATTTGGACTCACATGATCCTCGATATTATCCAATAGCGCCATTTGCTCAACCACTTCAACTTGCGCATAACCAAACTCACGCATATCGGACCCTAACACTGCACCACCCAGTTGCTCGGCCATGGTTTGCATGCCATAACAAATACCGAATACGGGTACTCCAGCTTCAAATACATATTGCGGTGCTCGCGGTGAATCAATCGCATGAACAGATTCCGGCCCACCTGATAGGATAATACCGTTAGGATTAAATTCACGAATTTGCTCTTCGGTTACGTCCCATGCCCATAATTCACAGTACACACCAATTTCACGTACTCTACGTGCAATAAGTTGGGTGTACTGTGAGCCGAAGTCGAGAATAAGTATGCGTTGATCGTGAATGTTTGTTGTCATCTTGGTACTCGTGTTATTAGCGCGATGGCGATAAAAAAAGGCTGGTTAAAAACCAGCCCAATAGTCGGGATTAATCATTAACCTAAGCGGTAGTTAGGTGCTTCTTTAGTGATACTTACATCATGAACGTGAGACTCGCCCATACCTGCGGCGGTTACTTTAACGAACATAGCTTTAGTACGCATATCGTCGATAGTCGCAGAGCCCGTTAACCCCATCGCGGAGCGTAAGCCACCCATTTGCTGATGGATAATAGTAGAAATTGGGCCTTTGTATGCAACGCGACCTTCAATACCTTCAGGCACAAGTTTTTCGGCGCTATTACTGTCTTGGAAGTAACGATCTGAGGAACCATTGTTTTGATCCATTGCACCAAGCGAGCCCATACCGCGGTATGACTTATAATAGCGACCTTGATACAACTCGACTTCTCCAGGAGCCTCTTCAGTACCTGCTAGCATACTGCCCACCATCACTGAACTTGCACCAGCGGCAATCGCTTTGGCAATATCACCAGAAAAACGAATACCACCGTCAGCAATAACTGGCACATCAGTGTCTTTAAGCGCTTCTACCGCATCTGAAACGGCGGTAATTTGCGGAACACCGCAGCCAGTTACAATACGTGTAGTACAGATTGAACCTGGGCCAATACCCACTTTCACAGCATCAACACCCGCATCGGCTAGTGCTTTCGCTCCTGCGCCAGTGGCTACGTTACCAGCAATTAGTTGAACATCAGGGAAATCTGCACGCACCTTCTTTACTCTGTCGATAACACCCTGAGAATGACCGTGTGAAGTATCAATCAACAATACATCAACGCCGGCTTCAACTAACAATTTAATGCGCTCATCAGTGCCGGCACCTACGCTTACGGCTGCACCAACGCGTAAACGACCTAATTCGTCTTTACAGGCATTCGGCTTGCTTTCGGCTTTTTGGAAATCTTTAACGGTAATCAAACCGGTCAATCGAAATGCATCATCAACCACTAGGATTTTTTCGATTCTGTGCTCGTGCATCAATTCAAGTACTAGGTCTGAGTCAGCCCCTTCTTTTACCGTGACCAAATCGTCTTTGCCAGTCATCACAGATGAAATAGGTTGATCTAAACGACTTTCAAAACGTAAATCGCGACCTGTTACAATTCCCACCAACGCATTGTCTTTATCTACTACAGGGAACCCTGAAAAACCGTGGTGTTTGCTCAACGTGTTTATTTCACCGATAGTCGCATTTGGCGATACGGTAACAGGATCTGATACCACACCACTTTCGTATTTTTTCACCATACGAACGTGATCGGCCTGAGCCTCTGCCGGCATATTTTTATGAATAAAACCAATTCCGCCTTCTTGCGCTAAGGCAATGGCTAGACGTGCTTCGGATACAGTATCCATAGCGGCTGAAATTAGAGGAATATTTAAGGTCACACCACGTGTCAATTTGGTTTTCAAATCTGCGGTATGGGGGAGAACGGTTGAGTGCCCGGGCACTAACAACACATCATCAAACGTAAGAGCTTCTTTAGCGATCCGTAACATGCAACAACACCTGTTAAATGGGTTTTTATTGCGGCGCAATTGTAGCGGCTTTACCTTATCAGGTAAACTGCATTCCTATTATTTATTTAAGATTTTGTGCCTTATGTTTAGTGCGTCACCCGCAAACCGAAATATCTTCACCGTAAGTAAGCTAAATCACCTCGCTCGCTCGGTTTTAGAATCTGAAATTGGCCAAGTTTGGCTGAGCGCTGAAATATCAAATTTCGTTGCTGCTAGCTCAGGACATTGGTATTTCACCCTCAAAGATAATCGAGCTCAAATCAAAAGCGCGATGTTCAAAGGTGCTAATCGAAAAGTCATGCTTCGTCCCAAAGAAGGGGATAAAGTGTTGGTGCGGGCCAACTTAAGTATTTACGAACCTAGAGGTGACTATCAACTAATAGTTGAACATCTTGAGCCCGAGGGCGAAGGCCAACTCAAACGCCAGTTCGAAGCGCTAAAACAAGCTCTTTCTGCACAAGGCTTATTTGCCAATGAAAACAAGCAACCATTACCTAACAGCATTAGCCGAATTGGTTTAGTAACATCTGCGACGGGCGCTGCACTACACGATATTTTAACGGTATTAAAACGTCGTAACCCATCTGTCGAAGTCATTATTTACCCTACTCAGGTGCAAGGTGTTAGCGCCAGTCGGCAGATTTGCCGCGCGATAGAAATTGCTAATCAGCGAAATGAAGTAGACATACTTATCGTCGGGCGTGGCGGCGGCTCATTAGAAGACCTATGGTGCTTTAACGAAGAAAATGTAGCTTGGGCTATTCATTACAGTGCGCTGCCCATTGTGAGCGCTGTGGGCCACGAAGTGGATATTACCATTGCTGACTTTGTAGCTGATTTACGCGCCCCTACCCCATCGGCAGCAGCAGAATTAGTCACTCAGTCACAAATTGAAATGCTAAGCGCATTGACGGCTAAACGAGACAGGTTATACAAAAATACCCGTACATTGCTCAAGGAACTGCAATATCAGCAGCAGTCGCTAACACAAGAACTCAACACTTATCACCCTAAAAATCAACTTCGCCAACATATGCAGCGGGTGGATAACCAGCTCACTGCTATTTCCCATAATATGGCCACTCGATTGATGCGTGCCAAGCAGTCCAGTATTAACCTCAGTAGTAAGCTGTCGCAGTTTTCTCCCAAAGCCTTATTAAAAGAACAGCAACAAACTCATAGTCTGTTATTACAGCGTCTCACCCAAGCTTGGCAGCGCGGTTTAGAGCAGCGTCAATTAACCCTCGCCAACGCAAGCCACTTACTAGATACCGTCAGCCCTTTATCAACGTTAGCACGAGGGTACAGTATTACCTTTAAAGACGATAAGGTGGTGAAAAGCCAAAACGCGCTTTCTAAAGGTGATGTGATCACCAACCGTTTTGCCGATGGGGAAGTAAAAAGTACGGTTAAGTAACACAAATTTAGCCAAAGCTGTTACCAACAAAAAAGCCTCCTTAATTGTCATTAAGGAGGCTTTTTGCCAGGTGTATGTGAGCTGTTGACACTCGATAAAGCTATATCAAAATCACTTATTATTTTTATGCATACGCATCAGCATTTTACGCTTTCGGCGTTGTGAGTCTGTCATGGTATTAGTATTGCTCTCATAAGGGTTAGCCCCTTCACGAAACTCTACCTTAATTGGCGTTCCCATTACTTTTAATGATTTACGAAAGTAATTCATCATGTAACGCTTGTAGGAATCAGGCAAGTCTTTCACCTGATTACCATGAATAACAATAATCGGTGGGTTGTATCCACCAGCATGAGCATACTTCATCTTAACTCTGCGACCGCGGACCACTGGGGGCTGATGATCGGCTTGAGCCATATCCATGATACGAGTCAACATTGAGGTATTGATGCGCTTGGTAGCACTGTTATAGGCCTCTTGAACAGACTCAAACAAATGCCCAACATTAGTACCATGAAGCGCTGAAATAAAATGCAGACGGGCAAAATCAATAAACCCTAAACGCCTATCCAATTCACGCTTTATTTCTTCTTTAACATCTTTATCAAGCCCGTCCCATTTGTTAACGGCTAACACTAATGAACGTCCTGAATTGAGCACAAAGCCCAGTAAACTTAAATCTTGATCAGTTATCCCCTCTCGCGCATCTATAACCAACAACACCACGTTAGCTTCTTCGATAGCTTGCAAAGTTTTTACGATTGAAAATTTCTCTACCGCTTCAGAAATACTTCTACGACGACGTACACCAGCCGTGTCAATTAGCACGTACTCACGACCATCCCGCTCCATTGGAATAAAAATACTGTCGCGGGTTGTACCAGGCTGGTCATACACCACCACGCGTTCTTCACCTAAAATGCGATTAGTCAGTGTGGACTTACCTACGTTAGGTTTGCCAACAATCGCCAATTTTATTGGAGATGCAAGCAGCTTTTCCAATTGATTTTCTGCATCTTGCTCTTGGCTTATCTCTTCTTCTTCAGGCACTTGCATGTCTGGGAACTGTTCAGCAAGCGGCATCAAAGTATGTGTCAATAATTGGCTTACTCCACGGCCATGAGCGGCGGCAATTTGATTGACATCGCCTAGGCCGAGCGCAAAAAAATCTGCACTTTCACTGTCACCATCAATACCATCAACCTTGTTCGCCACCACGTAAACAGACTTGTTCTGTTTACGTAAATGCTCTGCAATGCCTTGATCAGCACCGGTCAATCCGACCCGAGCATCGACTAAAAATAACACAACATCGGCTTCATCAATCGCCATCAAAGACTGACTTGCCATCGCCATATCTATGCCTTGCTCATCACCGCTAATACCGCCGGTATCAACCACAATAAACTGCAAGCCTTCATAGTTAGCCTGACCGTACTTACGGTCTCGGGTTAATCCAGGAAAATCCGCGACTAACGCGTCTCGCGTGCGCGTCAGACGATTGAACAACGTGGATTTCCCCACATTAGGGCGGCCAACTAAGGCGACAACGGGTAACATATTTCACAATCCTTAAAACGCAAACGGCTCAGGAACATCCCAAGCCGATTAATACTAATAACGTGACCTTGGTCACTTAGGGTCAAATTAGGGAACCTGAATGGCCACTAACTTACCGTCACGAGTCTGAGTATACAGTATGTTGCCATCAACCACTGGGGCACTGTAAATACTTTCATCTTCGTCATCTCCGCCGACATCTACGCGAGCGACAATTTTTCCTTCCGCTTGGTCAAAAAAGTGAAGGAAGCCCCATTTATCACCAGCGACTAGATAATCACCAATAGGCTCTGCGGCTGTGAGTAAGCGCTTCTTCAGTGCGCTTTGGCTCCACTTCTCAATCCCGTTTCTGGCATCTAGGGCGTATACGTTACTGTCTGAGTCAACGACAAACAGGCTGTTGCCAGCTTGAGTCAAGCGACGGTAAGATTTGTATTCTCGCTTCCAAATTGTGCGACCGCTTCGAAGTTCAACAGACGCTAAACTCCCATCGAACGAAATAACGTAAATGACGCCACCTGCAATCAATGGTTTGCTATCTATGTCAACAATACGATCTAGCTCAGTCGCCCCAGTAGCAGAGCCTATAGGCTGCTCCCAGGCAGTTTGTCCTGTTCCTAATATATTGACTGCCAATTTGCCTGATGCAGTACCGACGATCGCACCACCGTTTGCAGCGACTGGTGCCGCAATACCGCGCAGCGACAAAGGAGGAACATCTGACTCATAAGACCAAATTTCTTCACCTGATTCAGCATCTAGCCCAAACATGGTGCCCGAGCCGGTGTTAATAACAACCACCCCTTCATCAATTGCAGGTGCGGCTAATACTTCACCTTTAACGGTTACCGACCACTTTTCTTCGCCAGTGTGTACATCAAGAGCCGTAACGTCACCGTTTTCTGTTCCAAAGAACAGGGTTTCATAAGCGACAGCTAGGCCACCTGCGATTTTGGCAGAGGCGCCGCTTGACCATAAATTGGTAATACTGGATGTAAACCCTTCATTGTTGTAAACCGCATAATCTTTATGCCATATCTCTTTGCCAGTATCTTTGTTAAATGCCGCGACTTTACCTTGACGATTCGCGGCAAAGACCATGTCATAGCCAACAGCCGGCTTTAATCTAGAAAAGTAGTGCGATATGCCATCGCCCAGCTCAGTATCCCATAAAGTGGTTGGGGTAAATTCGGCGTTAATAGGCTTAAGCGTGCGAATTTCAAGTTCTTCATCGTCGGCAAACCAGCCTGAAACTGTGCTACACGCTGATAAACCAAGGGTGCTAATGACTAATAAAGGCAGTAATGCTTTGTTCACGTATAATTCCCTACCCATTCGCCGCAAGTGCTAGGTTATCTAGTTTCATTTTGACAACAGTGTTCGCTGAGTTCGCTGCCACTGCGGCGCTGTAGGCACTGCGGGCTTTATCAAACATTTCTTGTTTAACGTAAATGTCGCCTTTGATTTCCTGTTGCTGAGCACTAAACGCAGCAGCCGTTATATTCTCGACACTGGCAAGCGCTTTCTCTGGTTTCTCTAAAGCGAGTTGCACGCGAGCCAAACGTAAATTTGCAAGCGCATTTACGGCTTCATTCTGACTATTGGCCGCGGCAAATTCTAACTGCTTTTCAGCCTCACCAAGATCTTTACGATCGATGGCTTGTTGAGCAAGCTGAAAGGCCATTAACAATGCATAACCTGTATCACTGTTTTCATTAATATACTGTTTCGCTTGACCAAAATTAGCATCTTCTGCCAATAAAGCAGCAGTTTGCGATTCAAAGGCAGCAGAAGCCTGTTCTTTTGCAGCGATTTGTTCATCGTTGTAATAACGCCAGCCCCAAAGACCACCTAAGCCAAGAACTGCACCAACGATAATTGCGGTACCGTTCTCTTTCCAAAATCGCTTGATCGCTTCAACTTGTTGTTCTTCTGTTTCGTAATGTTCCATCGCAACTTCCTCTCACTGCTGCACTACTTTGAATATAAGCAGCGACTAATTTTTTGTTAAATTTGTATTAAAGTGAAAATAACGTACTTAACGTCGACTCAAGTTCCGAGCGTGCAACTCGAATCTGAGGTTTATCTTCACGTAAAAATTTAATGCTAACCTGCGCTTCCTGCTGTTCACTTTCACCTAAGACTAAGGCTACTCGGGCAGCACTTTTATCTGCGCGCTTCATTTGCTTTTTAAAGTTTCCACCACCGAAATGGGTTTGTACTCTAAGGCCTGGCATGACATCACGCAAACTTTCAGCTATTTTTAAGGCGTATAGCTCAACTTCATCTCCCATAGCAGTAACGTACACATCCACTGGAGAGGGGACAAACTCTTCTGCTCCATTTGCTTGAAGCATTAACACCAAACGCTCTAATCCAATGGCAAAGCCGACACCTTGGGTCGATTTACCGCCTAATTGTTCAACGAGACCATCATAACGGCCGCCTGCACAAACAGTGCCTTGCGCCCCTAAACTATCAGTCACCCATTCGAAAACAGTGCGGTTATAATAGTCCAACCCGCGCACTAAACGTGGATTAACTCGGTATTGGATGCCTAAGGCGTCTAAACGTTCACACAATGCATGAAAATGTTCTTTAGATTCAGCATCTAAGTAATCAATTAAGCTTGGAGCATCCGTGATAGCCGCTTGCACTTGGGGGTTCTTACTATCTAAAACGCGTAAAGGATTGCTCTGTAAACGGCGTAAACTGTCTTCGTCTAAATGCTCTTTCCTTTCAAGTAAGTATGCAACTAGCGCTTGACGATAGGTTTCACGCGCTTGGTTAGAGCCTAAGGAGTTTAGTTCTAACGTTACTTGCTCAGAAATCCCGAACTTTTTCCATAAACGGGCGCTCAAGGCAATCACTTCTGCATCAATGTCAGGACCAGCTAAACCAAATACTTCCACCCCAAACTGATGAAACTGACGGTAGCGGCCCTTTTGCGGGCGTTCATGACGAAACATAGGGCCCATATACCACAAACGTTGTTGCTGGTTGTAAAGCAAGCCATGTTCATTACCAGCACGCACAACACTAGCCGTGCCTTCTGGGCGTAAAGTTAAACTGTCATCGTTTCGATCGGCAAAGGTATACATTTCTTTTTCGACAATATCGGTCACTTCGCCAATAGAGCGCTTAAAAAGGTCGGTGCTTTCAACGATTGGTGTACGGACTTCTTGGTAACCATAACTGGCAACGACTTCACGAATCGCTTTTTCAGCCCATTGCCATAAGCCCGACTGCTCAGGAAGGCAATCATTCATGCCTCGTATTGCCTGTATTTGTTTAGACACTAAGGAAATTCTCTTTGACTAGATAGTATTGAAAAGCCCCGTATTATAGGGGCGTTGTTGGTAAACGTAAACGAAGACTCCGCTTTATCACGCTTTTTTACCTAAGTTGGCTATTATCCAAGATGCTTTATGTCGATTTTCTTACTGCTATCAAGTAAGGCTGCTTTGGCACGTATACGTTTTTCGAGTTGGTCGACTAAGTCATCGTTAGACAAGCGCTCTTTTTGACGTTTACCATCTACGTAAAAGCCACTCATATTCCGTGCTCCCGTTAACCCTAAATCAGAGACTTCAGCTTCCCCTGGCCCATTGACGACGCAACCAATAATTGACACATCCATAGGGGTCAATAAATCTTCCAAGCGTGATTCAAGCGCGTTAACTGTGCTTATCACGTCAAACTCTTGGCGAGAACAACTTGGGCAGGCGATAAAGTTAATCCCACGAGAACGAATACGTAGCGATTTTAAAATATCAAAGCCCACTTTAATTTCTTCGACAGGATCTGCAGCTAAAGAAATGCGGATCGTATCACCGATCCCTTCAGCTAATAACATGCCAAGGCCAACCGCACTTTTTACTGCTCCAGCGCGAAAACCACCGGCTTCGGTGATCCCCAAATGCAATGGCTGATCAATCTTTTTAGCCAGTGCACGATAAGCGCCCACCGCTAAAAATACATCGGAAGCCTTAACACTGACTTTAAACTGGTCGAAATTTAATTTATCCAAGATGTCTACATGGCGCATAGCAGATTCCACCAGCGCTTCCGGTGTCGGCTCACCGTACTTCTCTTGTAAATCTTTTTCTAAGGAGCCACCGTTCACCCCAATTCGTATTGGAATCCCCTTGTCTCTGGCACAATCAACCACAGAGCGAACTCTCTCCATGCTGCCGATATTGCCTGGATTAATACGCAGGCAGTCTACACCGTATTCCGCTACTTTTAAGGCGATACGGTAATCAAAGTGGATATCAGCAATCAATGGAATATCCACCTGTTGCTTTATTTGTTTAAACGCTTCAGCTGCATCCATAGTAGGCACTGACACGCGCACAATTTCTCCGCCTACTGCAACAATACGCTTAATTTGCGCCACCGTTGCCTCAACATCAGTTGTTAAGGTATTGGTCATTGATTGCACGGCTATGGGGGCTCCGCCGCCAATAGGAACGCTGCCCACATTAATTCTGGTTGATTCTCTGCGTTTTATTGGTGACTCTGCAAACATGCTGTTTCCTAACTCAATTTGATAAGGTGTAACCTGTGCTGGAAATTGGCGCCAAGCACATACAATTTAACTGTTTATGACTTATGCCCTAGGTAGCGAGAATTTAGCGGTACTATTAGGGGCTAAGAATGACATATCGACGTTTTTATCGGCATATTTTATTTGCACAACGCTCGGTGCCCCTAAAATAATTTCAAACGGCGCAATGCCTGAAATGTTCATTACGCGCCCCGCAACCTTAACGCCAATGGCAATTGTTTCACCTGTCGCATCAATAACGCTTACCCAACAATCATCAGCAAAAGTAAAAACAACGTCCACTGGTTCGCCAAGTGTCGCTGACGCCCCTTCGGGTAGACTATCGTCCGCGTCCGATGTGTTTTCGGCAATAGTATTGTTTACCGCACTATTTAACCTGCCATTTAAGGTGCTATCAACATTACTGTCATCATCGTTGCTAGCTGACTCGCTAGCAGTTTGAGTATTGCCTTCAGCTTGTATTGACTCTAAGGAATTTGTTGATAAATCGCCCTCAGGTTGTTCAACTCCCGAGCTTGGTAGCTTCCCCGTAGCATCATCTTGGCCATCAGGGATGTCACCTGCAGCGGATTCATCAGGTCCTAGTTCGTCAGTGAGTGACACATCATCTTGCGCGATGCCTGTGGCGTCTGTTTGTATGGCTGGGGTATCTAAGATGTCAATCTTATCGTTATCACTTTGCTGAAACCACCAAACTACCACCAAGGCGACAACGACCGCTAAAATAAGATAGGTAACTAACATCAGCTTGTCGTCATTAGCTTGATGGGCGACGCGACGGGAAAAGCTTTGCAATTTAGCGGGTTCTTTTTTATGGGTATCTAGGTTGTCTAGGCCGTCGAGCACTTGCGCTTCAGATACATCGACCTGACGTGCATAAAGCTTAAGATATCCCTTAATAAAGGTCATCGAAATACCTTGGTCGTATACATCATCTTCTAATGCACTGACCAAGCTTGGTTTTAAGTGAATCCGACTGGCGATTTGTTCCACCGTCAATCCCTTTTCTAAACGCGCAGCTTTTAATACAGGACCAGGACCCTGTACTTTAGGCTCTTCCACATGTTGTACTTCTTCACTCATTTAAATAACGCTACTCTTATATTTACAATTAATTTTGATGGCTATTTAGGCTCGACGACAATTAACTTTTGCCCAATGTAGATAGAGGCAGGATCTGAAATATCATTCCATTCCATTAGTTTCTTCATCTTAACGTTATATTGCAGAGAAAGGCGATAAAGATTCTCTTTTGCTGTAACAACGTGATACTGATTAGACGGCAAGCCGACCTTCAGCGCATCGTTTTGAGGCTTAACTTCAGGTGTATTGACCGTCGGCTCAGGCGCACTAGTTACGTCGATACCGTTAATATAATCCCTTGCTGGCTGAAAGTCAGGATACAAGCTGAGTAACATATTGGCATAATCTGTCGCTCGTTTCGGGGCACCTGCCCCCTCTTCTATTTTGACTGCTAACCATAAGCTTTGTGCTGAAACAGAAGCGACTTTTTCATATCGTCGTAAGCTATCTCTGGCTGCGGCGAATCGGTTCGCCTGTAATTGAACCTGAGCTAATAAAAATAAACTTTTCGCTCGACCTGGTTGATGATTTAACGCGTCCTTAAGAAAGCCGATAGCATCGTCAAATGCATTTTGGCTTTGACTGCACAATGCTAGATTTTCATATGTCTCTGCAGATGAGTTATAAACATCGCTATTAAGGGCTTTAAAGAAATACTCCTTGGCTTGTTCATAATCACCTTGTGAGCACAAAAACGCGCCATAACTGTTAGCGATGTCGGCGTTTTTAGGCGCTAAACTGATGGCTTTTTGATAGGCCTTAGACGCTGATTCGGGCTCTTCAACGTTCTGATAATAATATGCCATGCCATAATGCACATCTGCTAAGTTAGGCGCGAACGCCAATGCTTTATCAAGATTGAACTTAGCTTGACTATAATTACCATTTTCCAAATAAGTAAGCCCTAATGATAAACGAGTTTTTGCTGCTTTTTGTTTATCAAAATCGTCTACTGCGGTGCCGCTATTTTGGCTAGCACAAGCGCTTAACCCAAATATTAAAACAACAATAAAACAGCGAAAAAGTTTCATAGCAATCACTCGGTTAATACTCAATGTTGCATTTTCACCGAAATTTCATCACCCTTCATCTGTTTTTTCAACATTCGTTTGGTTCTGTCCACCACATCTCCTACTAACTGGCCACAAGCAGCATCTATATCATCACCACGTGTTTTACGCACAACAACCATCAATCCATAACTTGATAGTACTTTAGCAAAGCGATCTATTCGCGAATTACTTGAACGGTTATAAGGTGAACCGGGATAAGGGTTAAACGGAATGAGGTTAATTTTGCTGGGTGTATCTGCCAAAACCTTGGCTAAGGCGTGTGCTTGATCAGTACTGTCGTTAATACCGTTTAGCATGACATACTCAACCGTCACTTTGCCTTGGTTAGCATTTGATTTAGCGAGATAACGGCGAACGCCTGCCAAAAACTCTTGAATTGGATACTTCTTGTTAATTGGCACAATTTCATCACGCAATTTGTCATCTGGGGCATGTAACGAAATAGCTAGTGCCACATCGATTTGATCACCTAGCATATCTAAAGCAGGTACCACACCAGACGTACTAAGTGTCACCCGGCGCTTTGACAACCCAAAGGCTAGATCGTCCAACATTAAATCCATAGCGGGAACCACATTCTTTAAATTGAGTAAAGGCTCTCCCATTCCCATCATGACCACATTAGTGATCGGTCGTTTAGCGCTGTCATTCGACAAGCCTATTGTCGTTGCCACTCGCCATACTTGGCCGATGATTTCTGCTACGCTCAAATTACGATTGAACCCTTGCTGAGCAGTTGAACAGAATGTGCATTCTAGCGCACAGCCCACTTGCGAGGACACGCACAAGGTCGCGCGATCAGCATCTGGGATCCAAACAGTTTCTACTTCTTGCCCACCTTCTAAGCGAAGTGCGAACTTGATCGTGCCATCGGTAGCGCCTTGCTGATAGGCAATTTCAGGGGCTTTGATTTCACATTGTGTTTTAAGTTTTTCGCGTAGCGCTTTATTCAAATTAGTCATTTGATCAAAATCAGACACGCCTGCCTGATATATCCATTTCATCACTTGGTCAGCACGAAATGGCTTTTCACCAATCGAACTAAAATACTCCCTTAAACCCGCTCGGTTGAAGTTAAGTAAATTGATTTTAGTCGGTTTTGCTGACATCACTTGTGACATGAAACGGGGTACCTCAAATAAAAGAAACTAGTGTACATTTTTTATGCGAAAACTACCATTTTGTTAGGCGTTGTAGCGCATTTAGATCGCAAAAGGGAGCCTAGGCTCCCTTACTTACCGGCGTTAATTAAATTAACGAGTGCGAGGGCAAATTTCTTCGTCAGAGAAGAAATAAGCAATTTCACGTGCTGCAGATTCAGGCGCATCTGAACCGTGACAAGCGTTCTCATCAATCGATGCTGCGTAATCAGCACGTAACGTGCCCGCTAATGCTTCAGCTGGATTAGTGGCGCCCATGATTTCACGGTTTTTAACGACTGCGTTTTCGCCTTCTAAAACCTGAACCATAACCGGACCAGATGTCATAAATTCTACCAAAGCACCAAAGAAAGGACGCTCGCTGTGCTCAGCATAGAATCCTTCCGCTTGCTCTTTGCTAAGGTGAACCATTTTAGAAGCAACAATGCGTAGGCCTGCGCTTTCAAAACGGTTGTAGATTGCGCCAATAACATTTTTAGCTACTGCGTCTGGCTTGATAATTGAAAAAGTACGTTCTAAGGCCATGATTGGTCTCCGATTACAAATTATAAAATTGCGATTAAAAATTCGCGCGGATTATATGCGTTTCCTCAGCAAAAGCCCAACAAATCACAAAATTAATCTGCGTCATAGAAAAAATTTTGCGATTTACAATCTCAAGCATATTTAGATTGCCGTATATTCAAGAGTGTAAACTGTTTATGATAGCGTCAAGAAAGCCAATAATAAGGAGAAATGGTGTTACGCCTACTTTTTTTACTCCCATTGATTTTATGCTTGCTGTGGTTTGCTTACCTTAGGCTGCGGGGGTTTTCTTTACGCCAAGGAAAACAAGGGTTCATCTACATATTAGTGTTCTCAGCGGTTATTGCCTCGTTCTATACCGTGATGCTGTGGTTAACAAGCACATAAAATAGTCAATAAAAAAGGAGCCGAAGCTCCTTTTTTTATTTTGAAAAAACTTAATATATTTCTACGTCAGCTTGCTCACGTAACGCATTAACAAATTCACCATAGGTAAACTGTGCGCGCATGGTGGTTAACCGATTTTGTAATGCGACTGCATCAGAACTGGGTAAATCAGCACCTTCGTTGACCTGAAGTAATTGAACCAAAGCGACATCACCATTTAACAGTTCAACAACTTGCCCATTTGTGTCTTCGCCATCTGTTAGTTTAAACAAGGCGGTGACAATTGATGGTGAAACTTGTGGCGCATTTCTCGTCAGTGCTTTTTGTTCCTGCCAATCAATTCCTTTGGTTTGCAATTTATCTGTAACATCCTGCTCTGATTGCATATCTGACAATACCGTTTCAGCCCACGTTTTAGCAGCCAGCTGAGCTTGTTCAGCTAGTAATATATCGTTTATTTCAACTGACACTTCATCAAGTGACTTAGTGCGCTGAGCTTCGTAGTCTGCGACACGGATAAACATAACATGATTGTCACCGAGCTCGATTACGTCACTGTTAACTTGGTCGTTAATTAGCTCGTCTGAGAAGGCTTGGGATACCACATTGGGATAGTTAACTGCTTGTGGCGCGCCATCTTGGCTAAACATGACCGTGGTTTTAACGTCAACCTCTGCAATGGCTGCAACTTCATCAAGCGTATCAGGTGTTTCAAACGCCACTTCAGCCATACGTAATTGTTTAGCGTAAAACTCTTCTTCAGCACGTTCCGCTTTAAGTTTGGCAATAACATCTTCTTTAACATCTGCAAACGGGCTGGTTTCTTCAGGTTTAACATCTGTTAATTTGATTATATGAAAACCAAATTCACTTTCTACCACGTCTGACACATCACCAACATTTTGCAAAGCAAAAGCAGCATCTTCAAATGCAGGGTCCATCATTCCCGTAGTGAACCAGTCTAAATCGCCACCATTTTCAGCACTGAAGGTATCGTTAGAAAACGCTTCCGCTAATTCCGCAAAATCTTCACCATTATTGATTTTAGCCAAAATATCTTCAGCTTGCTGTTGAGCTTTTTGTTGATCGTCGCCAAACTCAATCAGAATGTGTGACGCTCGACGCTCTTCTTGGGTTCTAAAGTCTTGAATATTTTGCTCGTAATATTGCTTAGCTTCATCTTCAGACACGTCTATGTCGGCTAATAAGTCATCTACTGACAGTTCAACGTACGCCAAACTCACTTGTTGCTGCGTATCGAATTGAGTAATGTTTGCTTGGTAGTAATTTTCAACATCGCTTTGCGATACGGATACGTCGTCTTTAAACATATCAGCAGGAACGGTTAAATAGCGAGCATCGCGTGTTTGCTGTTGAAGTTTATAAGCCTCAGTTGTTTCCGCGAGAAGAGTAAACTCAGAGCCTAAAAGTGCGTTGGAAAGCTGACGCCTTGTCATGTCTACGCGCATATAATCACGGAATTCATTAGGCTGAAAACCAGCTTGACGTAAAACGGCTAAATAGCGTTCATTATCGAATTTGCCATCAAATTGAAATTCAGGCATCGCTACAATAGCTTGTTTAATTTGTGCATCGCTCACGCGTAAGCCTAAATCCACAGCTGCTTGTTCAATCAGTTTATCGCCAATCAGACGGTCTAAAACGCCCTGCCTAAATTGTTGTAAATAAGCGCTGTCAGCAGTTAAGGCTGCAAATGCCTCACCATACTGTGACTCCATGCGACCGCGCTCGTTCTGATAAGCGCGCTCTAAGTCGGCTTGCGATATCGTATCATCGTTGACCTTAGCCGCTGCCGTTTCGGCAGACGAATTGATATAACTACCGACACCGGCGAATATAAAACTTAAAATAACCAATCCTAGGATAGCCATGGCCCATTTGCCTTGGGTTCCTTCTCTGATTCTTTCCAACATGTTCGTTTTTAACTCCAAATGAGTTGCTTTAGATAAGCTGAATGTTTACTAATGATTAGGGCGTGTTGACCTAAAGAGGCAGGATTATATATTAAACGTAATCATAATTAACAGCAGATAAACAAAAGGCGATGATAAATCATCGCCTTTTTAATGGAAAAGCTGAGCTTAGTTACAAGCGTCTTTTAGGGCTTTACCCGCTTTAAAAGACGGAACTTTAGCTGCAGAAATCTGAATCGTTTCGCCAGTTTGTGGATTACGTCCACTGCGAGCAGCGCGCTCACGTACTGAGAAAGTACCGAAACCAACAAGAGCAACTTGATCACCTTCCTTAAGTGCTGCAGTGATTGCGTCAGTCAATGCATCTAGTGCACGTCCTGAAGCTGCTTTAGAAATGTCTGCACTCGCAGCGATTTGGTCGATAAGTTGAGACTTATTCACAATATGATCCCCTTCAATTGTTATTATATGAATTTCCGCAAAACAAAAATGCGAAAAACGTTATACCAAGCTTAAATTCGAACTTCAAGCATATATTCACAAAATTTTAACTTTCTAGATATCGCCGCAATCCCTTTTGTGACAAGGCCTAAAGCGAAACTGGGATAAAGGCTACCACAACTTATTGCTGTGTGAAGCCCTATTTTCCAAAAAAAACAAAAAAACCAGCGTTAAATGGTTATTTTTTACCCTTAGTTGGCTCTTCGAGGCTAAAACGTTCGGGATTTTCTTGCAATGCCAGCTCTAAAACGTCGTCAATCCAGCGTACTGGGTGAATCGACAAATCTTGTTTTACATTATCTGGGATCTCTTGTAAATCACGTTCGTTCTCTTTTGGAATGATAACTGTTTTTATTCCGCCACGATGCGCCGCTAATAATTTCTCTTTCAACCCACCAATCGCCAGCACTTCACCACGCAGGGTAATTTCACCGGTCATGGCAACGTCACAGCGCACAGGGTTACCCGTAAGTGCAGATATTAATGCTGTGCACATGCCAATCCCCGCACTTGGGCCGTCTTTCGGTGTTGCACCTTCAGGCACGTGAACATGGATATCGCGCTTTTCGTGAAAGTCACTGTTAATACGCAATTTTTCAGCTCGGCTGCGAACGACTGTCATAGCTGTTTGTATCGACTCCTGCATGACATCTCCTAGCGAGCCGGTAGACGTCATTTTCCCCTTACCTACCACAGAAGTTGCCTCAATGGTCAACAACTCACCGCCGACTTGGGTCCAGGCTAAGCCTGTAACCTGGCCGATTTGATTGTTATCCTCTGCTTTGCCATAGTCAAAGCGTTGCACACCTAAGTACTCAGATAAGTTTTTCTCTGTGACGGTAACGGTTTTAGTGCCTTTATTGAGTAAAATATTTTTCACCGCTTTACGGCACACTTTAGAGATTTCACGCTCTAAACTACGTACACCCGCTTCACGCGTATAGTGACGGATCATACCAATGATCGCCGATTCTTCGATCACTAACTCTTTGCTTTTCAAACCATTACGGCTGATTTGCTTATCAAGCAAATGACGCGTTGCGATATTTAACTTTTCATCTTCTGTATAACCAGATAAACGAATTACTTCCATTCTGTCCAACAGCGGACCAGGAATGTCCATACTGTTCGAAGTAGCAACAAACATGACGTCAGACAAATCGTAATCAACTTCTAAGTAGTGATCACTAAACGTACTGTTTTGCTCAGGGTCAAGCACTTCCAATAACGCTGAAGATGGGTCTCCACGCATGTCAGAAGACATTTTGTCGATTTCATCAAGCAAAAACAGTGGATTTTTCACCCCCACCTTAGCCATTTTCTGGATCAACTTACCTGGCATAGAGCCGATGTAAGTCCGTCTGTGACCACGTATTTCTGCTTCGTCACGGACACCGCCAAGCGCCATCCGAACATATTTACGCCCCGTTGCTTTGGCAATGGATTGCCCAAGAGATGTTTTACCCACTCCAGGAGGGCCGACCAAACATAAGATCGGTCCTTTGAGTTTTCTGACGCGTTGTTGAACCGCTAGATACTCGATAATTCGTTCTTTAACCTTTTCCAGACCGTAATGTTCGGTGTCGAGAAGCTTGTCAGCAGCAGCTAAGTCTTTCTTAACGGCGCTACGCTTCGTCCAAGGCACATTGGTAAGCCAGTCAATGTAACTACGTACAACAGTAGCTTCTGCTGACATCGGTGACATCATTTTCAGTTTGCTCAGTTCAGTAGTCGCCTTCTTCTTGGCTTCCTCTGGCATCTTAGCATCATCAATTTTTTTACTGAGTGCTTCGAACTCATCCGGTGCTTCATCCAATTCGCCAAGCTCTTTCTGAATGGCTTTCATTTGCTCATTTAGATAATACTCACGCTGGCTCTTTTCCATTTGCTTTTTAACACGCGTGCGGATCTTCTTCTCTACCTGAAGCAAATCGATCTCGCTTTCCATTAACGCCATTAAATACTCAAGACGATCATTCACTTGATCCATCTCTAAAACTTTTTGCTTCTCAGCCAACTTTAACGGCATATGCGCTGCCATGGTGTCGGCGAGTCGAGCAGCTTGCTCGATTCCACTTAACGATGTCAGAACCTCAGGTGGAATCTTCTTGTTGAGCTTCACGTATCCTTCAAATTGTGAAATAGCCGAGCGAATAATCACTTCCTGCTCGTTCTCTTCTACCTCTAGGTCTTCTTTATTAGAAATATTAGCGACAAAGAAATCTTCAGAACTGACAAAATCGACGATTTGTGCGCGCTGATTTCCCTCTACCAAGACCTTCACCGTGCCATCTGGCAGTTTTAGCAATTGTAAAATTGTAGCTATAGTTCCGACCGTAAAAATATCGTCAGTCTGAGGCTCATCAGTACTGGCGTCTTTTTGGGCAACTAAAAATATTTGTTTGTCTTTATCCATCGCCGCTTCTAAGCAACGTATCGACTTCTCGCGACCGACAAATAAGGGAATAACCATATGCGGATAAACCACCACATCACGTAATGCCAGCACCGGCATTTCTGTGTAATCAACATTCTCTTTGGTCATATATTGTCTCGTGTAATAAAAAGGAAAATTTTCGCAATGAAATTGTATATGGGGCTTAGCACAAAAAGTTCAAACGAAAAACTGAAACTAACCTCATTAGCTGTTCATTCTATACCTCTAATAGAGCATAAAAAGTGAAGCGAAAAAAGTGTGTCCGTGAAGATGAGAGGGAAGATAGGAGATAAATCTGATAATAGAAAACAAAAAGGCTCCCGAAGGAGCCTTTACAATCTTTAATGCGAATTTATTCTGAGATAGATTTTTTATCCGGCGCACTATCATAAATGAGAATAGGCTTAGATTCACCGCGGATAACGGTTTCATCTACCACCACCTTACTCACATTAGACATAGAAGGCAGCTCATACATAGTATCGAGCAACACAGCTTCAACTATCGAACGTAAACCGCGTGCCCCTGTTTTACGCGACATCGCTTTCTTAGCGATAGCTTGTAAGGCGTCATCTCTAAACTCTAACTCTGTATCTTCAAGAGAGAATAAGGCGGCATATTGTTTAGTCAGTGAGTTTTTCGGTTCACGCAATATTTGAATGAGCGCTTCTTCGCTTAGCTCTTCAAGACTGGTAAGTACCGGCAAGCGTCCAATGAACTCTGGAATAAGGCCATATTTGACCAAGTCTTCTGGCTCAACTTTTTTAAGTAGCTCGCCTTCTTTCGACTTATTGCTAGTATCTTTGATCGCAGAGCCAAAACCAATCCCCGTTCCCGTGTGGGCACGTTGTTCAATGACTTTATCAAGCCCTGCAAAAGCGCCACCACAGATAAACAGAATCTTAGAGGTGTCAACCTGCAAAAACTCCTGCTGGGGATGCTTGCGACCACCCTGAGGAGGCACAGAAGCTATTGTCCCTTCAATCAGTTTAAGCAAAGCTTGCTGCACACCTTCACCGGACACATCACGCGTGATAGAAGGGTTATCTGACTTTCGAGAAATCTTGTCAATTTCATCAATATAAACGATGCCGCGTTGCGCCTTCTCTACATCGTAATCGCATTTTTGCAATAACTTCTGGATGATGTTCTCTACGTCTTCACCTACATAACCCGCTTCGGTCAATGTGGTGGCATCAGCCATCGTAAAGGGTACATCTAATAATCGCGCTAGCGTTTCAGCCAGCAGGGTCTTACCACTACCTGTAGGGCCCATAAGCAAAATGTTACTTTTACCCAGCTCAACACCATCGTGCACATCGCCGTTTCGTAAACGCTTGTAGTGATTATATACCGCAACAGACAAGACTTTCTTGGCATGTTCTTGGCCTATAACGTAATCGTCAAGATGACTGTGAATCTCCTTGGGCGTTGGGAGTTCATCTTGCTTTTGTTTAGGTGCGATCTCTTTGATCTCTTCGCGAATAATGTCATTGCACAATTCAACGCATTCATCACAAACAAAAACCGATGGGCCTGCAATGAGCTTTCTCACTTCATGCTGGCTTTTCCCACAAAAAGAACAATAAAGTAGCTTGTTATCGCCATCTCCGCTTTGCTTATCACTCATCTATTATCTCTTCTTCTTTGGTTGACCTAGCACGCTGCTTTGAGAATCCTTGCAATAGCGTGCTAAACAAAATCAACAATAACTAATTACTTCTTAGCGTCACTGCTGCTGGCATCTGGACGATTTGCCAACACTTGGTCTACTAAACCATAGTCCACAGATTCCTGTGCGCTCAAGAAATTATCTCTGTCAGTGTCACGGGCTACTTTTTCATAGTCCTGACCGGTGTGCTCTGCCATCAAACGATTCATCTTCTCTTTAATAGACAGTATTTCTTTGGCATGAATTTCAAAATCAGACGCCTGACCTTGGAAACCGCCCAGAGGCTGATGGATCATGACACGAGCGTTGGGCAAGCAGTAACGCTTACCTTTAGTACCACCAGACAATAGAAACGCCCCCATACTCGCAGCCTGACCGATGCACACAGTGCTAACGTCGGGCTTGATAAAATTCATTGTGTCGTAAATTGCCATACCTGCGGTAACAGAACCGCCAGGGGAATTGATATAAAGGAAAATATCCTTTTCCGGATTTTCAGCTTCCAAAAATAACATCTGGGCAACAATAAGGTTAGCCATATGGTCTTCAACCTGGCCAACCATGAAAATGACGTTCTCTTTCAGTAAGCGTGAATAAATATCATAAGAGCGCTCACCTTTAGCGGTTTGTTCAACCACCATAGGTACTAATGCATTTGTAGGATCAAACGGTGTATTCATCATATATTTTCTTCACAAATAAAAATGCTCGGTATTTACCGAGCATTTAAGCAGTTGCAGACTAGATAAGTCAATTAACAAAGGGCAAATTACGCCTGTTTGTTCATGATCTCATCAAACGCTTTGGTTACTTCTTTCACATTTGCTTTGCTAAGAAGCACTTCAACAGCTTGCTCTTCTAACGCGACATTTTGCATTTGTTGCATCAACTCATCGTTAGTTTTGTAGTACTCGATCACTTCTTGAGGATCTTCGTACGCAGATGCTGCTGTTTCGATCAAGCTATCAACTTTAGCCGAATCAACTTTTAGCTCTTCAGTTTTGATGACTTCACCAAGTAACAAGCCGATTGAAACGCGCTTACGAGCATTTTCTTGGAACAAATCAGCTGGAAGCTCAGGAAGATTATCAACATTACCGCCCTGCTGCTGGCTGAAACGTTGCTTAGCTTGCTCGCGAAGGGCATTGATTTCTTGATCAACTAACGCTTTAGGCAACTCAATTTCGTTGTTTGCAAGCAAACCTTCGATAACTTGCTCTTTAACATTGGCTTTCAATGTTTGCTCAAGTTCACGCTGCATGTTTTTGCGTACTTCAGTGTTAAGTGCTTCAACGTTGCCGTCTTCTACACCGAACAATTTAGCAAATTCTTCGTCAACTTTAGGAAGGCTAAGGCCTTCTACCTTGTTCACGGTAATTTTAAATTGGGCTTCTTTACCTTTCAGTGCTTCTGCGTGGTAATCTTCAGGGAAAGTGACATCCGCAACAACCTCGTCACCGGTTTTAGCTCCGACGATTGGCTTTTCGAAACCAGGGATCATGCGCTCTTTGCCCATTTCTAGTTCGAAGTTTTCAGCTTTACCGCCTTCAAACTCTTCACCGTCAATCGTACCAACGAAGTCAACCGTTACACGGTCGTCTTTCTTACACTTACGCTTAACTTCTTTCCACGTAGCGTGTTGTTTACGTAAAGTTTCCATCATCGTTTCAAGATCAGCGTCAGTAATTTCTACCACTGGCTTCTCTACTTCGATTTTCTCAACGTCTTTGACTTCAACTTCAGGATACACTTCAAACGCAGCAACAAACTCTAGGTCTTGTCCGTCTACGTCAGTCTTCATTTCGAAGTTAGGCATACCAGCTGGGGTAATTTTTTCTTGAACGATAGCTTCATAGAAGTTGCGCTGCATTGCTTCGCCAGCAATTTCTTGACGCACGGCTTGACCATAACGCTTTTTAATAACACTTACTGGAACCTTGCCTGGGCGAAATCCATTAATACGTTGGGTCTTTGCTAACTGTTGTAAGCGAGACTTAACCTGTGAATCGATTGATTCTGCAGGAACAGTGATGGTAAGACGGCGTTCTAAACCTTGAGTCGTCTCAACGGAAACTTGCATTCTTCTACCTCAACTTTGCGCTCGTCTGCGCATTTATAAAATTTTTGATGGTTATTTTTTATCGGTGGGATAAGACTAAGGTAAACTCAATCCACTCATACAATCACGAGTTGAACTAGTTATCTTCTCGTCTAACCGGATAAAAAAGACGCAGCAGTATAGCGATACAGCTACTTTAAGTCGAGTCGAAATGCGAAATAGTTTAATTCAAAAAATTAAAACCAATGGGATTGCTAACTAAAAAATCTGAGGGATATAGGATATTAACTAGGAATAAAAAGAGATGGTGCGGAAGGAGAGACTTGAACTCTCACGCCCTAAGGCACTGGAACCTAAATCCAGCGTGTATACCAATTTCACCACTTCCGCAAGTGGGGTGGACGATGGGGCTCGAACCCACGACAACCGGAATCACAATCCGGGGCTCTACCAACTGAGCTACGCCCACCAAAGTTTAACATTGTTGCCAGGTTCGCATGGCGCGCCCGGCAGGATTCGAACCTGCGACCACCCGCTTAGAAGGCGGGTGCTCTATCCAGCTGAGCTACGGGCGCTCTACGAATCTCGAACAATATTAGAGAAAGTGGTCGGTGAGACAGGATTCGAACCTGCGACCCCTTGGACCCAAACCAAGTGCGCTACCAAGCTGCGCTACTCACCGACTTATTACCCCGAAGAGTTATTCTCTGTCTCTCAACGGGGAGCGCATAGTAAACAGATGTATTTCTGTCGTCAAACACTTTTTTAAAAGAAATTTACTGACTGCTGTTTTTTTTAGCAATTTGACTATCGTTCAAACAAAATGTGCACTATTCGTTCATTTTATTGGTAGTTTCTTTTGCACTAAGCAAACTGCGATATCACCCCACTCAATCTAATTTACTTCATTACCTTGAAAAATCCACTTACCTTTCGCCATCAAAAGTCCATCTACCGTTCTTTTTCGGGCTAAATCCGATGCGACTTAAGTAGTTTTCGTGTTCATAACTGTCAGCAAGTGCCACAATTTCGTTAAAACCAAACTGTTTTGATAGTTGTTGCCCCTTACCAATAACATATTCTCCGAGATGACAATCGCGATAAGCTGGGATCACAAAATCGAAATCGACCACAAAATTGCCATTCTCCTCAACAAACCCTGAAAGCATTCCCACTACTTCGGTCCGTTCGGTTAGAAAAAAGTATTCTCGCTGTGGAGCTGAAGACACCTTCATGAAACGAGGAAATAGATGTTTAATTTCTTGCTGATGGTAATCGAGAAAAAAATCTACATAATTTGACGGACGACTAACCGCAAGCACAGAAAACTGGCGCTCAACATCAAATAACAACCTCCGTAGAAAAAACAGATTTGTCAGGGTTATAAAGCCGTTTAGTATCGCCACTGGATACGCTTGAATAATAATGCCATACAAGCAAAACGATGACGCACCGACCAGATTAAACCAGCGCAGCCTTACAATTGAACTTCGCGTTAATGAATAAGCTATGACTGCTGACGCACAATAGCCAAATATTTCTACTGGAGAGAGTTCCAAATCACACACCTTTGTAAAGTCTTACTGAACAATTATGTGCATATATTTGTTTAGATGATGCGATGGAGCAAGTAGATTCGATACTATTTACAAATTCGTCTAAGTCGGATTGTTGAATCTGGCACATTATGTGACAATACTGGCCCCTAGTCTTTCAGTTACTTTAAACTATGCCTGCTCAAAAAATTGATGGTAAATTAATTGCTCAACAGGTGCGTCAGCACGTTGGGTCTCATGTTGAATCTATTATTTCTTCGGGTAAACGCCCCCCAGGATTAGCAGTTGTATTAGTAGGAAGCGATGCAGCATCTCATGTCTATGTGGCTAATAAGCGCAGAGCCTGTGAAGAAGTTGGTTTTGTTTCTAAATCTTACGATTTACCATCAACTACCTCACAGCAAAAATTACTCGAATTGATCGATTCGTTAAATGCTGATGAAGAAATTGATGGCATATTAGTGCAGCTACCTTTGCCTGCGGGCCTAGATAAAGAACAAGTACTAGAGCGTATTTTGCCGCACAAAGATGTAGACGGTTTCCATCCTTACAACATTGGTCGCTTGGCCCAGCGTATACCAGCACTACGCCCTTGTACCCCTAAGGGCATAATGACCCTCATTGAGTCAACTAAACGCCCAATAAAAGGACTTGATGCGGTTATTGTAGGGGCATCAAATATTGTTGGCCGTCCTATGTTTATGGAGCTATTGCTTGCTGGCTGTACCGTTACTAGCTGCCATAAATTTA
Source organism: Paraglaciecola mesophila (assembly GCF_009906955.1). Classification (GTDB taxonomy): domain Bacteria; phylum Pseudomonadota; class Gammaproteobacteria; order Enterobacterales; family Alteromonadaceae; genus Paraglaciecola; species Paraglaciecola mesophila_A. Next base: position 4,383,067 of record NZ_CP047656.1, on the reverse strand, counting down.
CCAAAGATCTGCAATCTCACGTGGAGCGCGCCGACCTGCTTGTGGTCGCCGTCGGAATTTCAGCTTTTATCCCTGGGGAGTGGATTAAGCCTGGAGCTATCGTGATCGATGTGGGTATCAACCGCCAAACTGACGGCACGCTCATTGGTGATGTAGATTACCCAACTGCTGAGCAACGTGCAGGCTGGATCACCCCAGTACCTGGTGGTGTCGGCCCTATGACGGTTGCAAGCCTGATTGAAAATACCTTGGAAGCCTACGTTAAATATCATTCAAACTAAGGTATATCAGCCGCACGTGAATATCCCAGCGCCTCACAGTGATGTCATTCAAGCCGTTCGCACCTGGTTGAATGACATCATTATTGGACATAATTTCTGCCCTTTTGCAAAACGCGAATTTGAACGAAATACAATTGCGTATACCGTCAGTGACGTGCATTCGTTAAACGATGCCACTGAGCAGTTTTTAAGCGAATTACAAAAGCTAGAGCAAGACGCACAAATAGAGACTAGCCTGATTATATTCAGTTGTGCGTTTACCAACTTCGATGACTATTTAGACTTAGTTGATATGAGCCAAGTGCTGATTGACAAAAGTGGGTACGGAGGGCAATTTCAGCTAGCGAGCTTTCATCCAGATTATTATTTTGAAGGTGAACCGCTTGAGGACTTGTCTCACTTTACCAATAGAGCGCCCTATCCGATTTTACATATTTTACGGGAGAAAAGCGTCGAACGGGTACTGAAAACCTACCCTAATCCTGAGAACATTCCTCAACGAAATATTGATAAGGCGCGCCAATTAGGTCCAGCCTACTGGAAAGATGTCATGCAACAACTGCGCATGACACATTCCAAAGCGTAAAACGTGCTGCTCGCTAAAAATGATGCCCTACCTCGGAGACTCTCCTTCGTCTATAGGGTAGGAACGAATTGGCTGTTGCGCCTCTTCTTGTGCTTTTTCAAGTAAAAAATCCGCTAAGTTTTTATTTAACTGTTCTGCATTAAACTTAGCAACCTTATAAATCCAATTAGCCCAATAATCCCTCGGAGTCGCGTTGCTAATGCGCAGGTATGCGCTGTCTTGTTGCTGAGCCAGTTCAATACGAAATGCGTGACCATAAGCAGTACTAACATCAAGCATAACCATAGGGTCCAATGTTTCCCATTCTAGCGATGATAGAGGCATAAGTTGCTCGAAATGTAGCCCAGCTACATTCAGTGCAATGGCATCTAATACACCAGCGTATTTTAGTGCTTGATTCTCTCCTCTGCCTGTTAAAACAAAGCCCTCGTCGGGCTCCGTTCTTACAATTTGCCAAGCATCGCCATCAATACGAGAAATGCTAGACAAGTCTGTTTCGTCGAAGGGTAAAATAGGTTGCTGTAACCATTCACTGTTGGTCAAAGGTAAATCGACGGTACGATCGCTTAGCCATGCTTGCGTTTGCTTAGGTTGACGTAAATAGCTTTTATTGCCTATGGAAGAATGATTTCCCACTAGGATTTGCCATGACTTACCATTACCTCCGAGGGTAACCAAGGTAGCCAAACTGTCATTTGCAGAAATATCTTGTAAACCAAGATGGTGGTAATTACTTTTCTTGTTTGTTTTAGGCTCAATCAATTCAGCTTGTGCCAACGCATTGACTAAGTTGGCAAGCTTTTCACGTTCTACCGGAAACATACCGATTTGCGTACTGTCATCGCTGTATACTTCTGTTTGCCAACGATCGCCATCACGTCTGGCATTAAGCAAGACCCCAGTTGCATTAGTCAAGGTAACGCGATCAACCGACGCGGCGCTGTCACTCAACGAAGGAAGTGCTTTCTGGACGCTATCTTGTGAGTTTAGGTTACTTTGCAATAACCAATACCCCGCCCCGCATGCCAATATTGTCATTGCTACAAGAACAACTAAAGAGCGATTCATGCTTGACCTTCCTTAGCAACCGAAAACGCTTTATTCGGGTTGTAACGACTGCGCAATAAGCGTCTTGCTCCCATAAGCAGCAGGACAAGTAATAATGGAGCAACGACAATATTGACAAATTTAATAAGGTTACCCAAATTTTCGATATCTTTATCTAATTGATGGCGCACTTCTCGTAGCGATTTACGAATTTGTATTTTTTGTTCCATAAAGTCATCTATGGCTTGTTGCTGTTGAGATGAAATCACCAACGCGCCTCCTTCTCCTTGTTGTTCCTGCAACTGACTGAGTTGCGATTCAGTCTCATCTAATTGTTGTTGAAGTATCTTTTCTTGTTCACGAAATTTCTGCTCAGCAACGAGCTTAAGTTGCTCAACTTTATCGAATGGGCGAGCGAACGTGCCACGACTCCGAATACTAATTAACGCATTGCTACCTGCGAGGTTTTCGACCGCGTTAGTGACGAAATCTCCGTTATTCGCAAACGGCGTGGTGATTGTCTGGCCAAAAAATGAAGACTGTTGTACCCAAAAACGATCAGAAAGTAGGTCTGTATCCCCTACCAAAATGACATTCATATCTTTCGTTTTTTGCTCAAAGGTTTCACTTTGAATACCTTCTGGCGGCTGTTCAAACGCCGACTTAACATTTCCTGTTAATCTTGTGGCAAGCACATATTGCTTGTTGTCACTCTTATACGCTTGACTAAGCGCAAGTGGCTCACGTGTTTGCGCATATTGCGCACTATCGATAAGGTCTGAATTTTCCGTTGAGTGAATAAGATCATTCCAACGCAGCCCTGACCTAGGGCTTTTCTTGAAAATGCCGAAAGACGCACCATTAATCAAATCTAAATTAGAGGTCGTCACGTCTGTAGCGTTTAGCTCATTTGGAGAAAGCCCCACGAAACCAAAATGCCTTGCGACATCCCCAGTTTGGGTGCGCACGTCTAATCCCGCATAGGCATCAAGTAATACATATTGCGGGTCAAAGTCAACGCCCCAAGCATCGAACAAGCGGGCTAAGTTAGAGCTATTTGCTCCCATCCCCGCGCCAGTTAACATGCTCATTTGATCTGATTCATTGTGCGGATCCACAAATATTAGTGCCCTCCCTCCTTGCATAACGTACTGATCAATGGAAAACAACAGCTCTTCACTAAGGTTTTTCGGGTGTGCAACGATTAGTACATCCGTGCCTTTGGGAAGCTCAGTGGCATCGCTGGCAATTTTATCCACGACATATAATTGCTGTAGCTGGGTATAAAAGGTCCACGGCTGTTCAAACTCCCCTGTCATAGGATTTTGCCCACCGCCTACGGGTAAATCGGTCAATAGCGTTACTTTGACTTGCTTAGGATTGACCAACTGATAAATTAACTTGCTGATCTCATATTCTAAGAACCGCTCTTGCTGAGGGTCAAAAAACGCGATGACTTGCTGATCATCTAGTGCGTTTGTTGCCCCTAACCCCAAATAAACCGCTTCACCTGCAGTCCCAATATTGGCTGCGGTTAAGCCAAACTGATCAGCTTTATCCTCTTTTTCAGAAAAAGGTTCGGGGTCAAGAATATGAAGCTTAATCTTACCATTCGAGCGCTCAGCATATTCCTCGAGTAAACTTTGTACCCTGGCGGCATAATTACGCAAAGTCGTCATATTTTTTGCCGCTTTATCAGAAAAGAAAAAATACAAATTTAGCGGCTCATCGATTTCCGTTAATATTTGTTCGCTACCTTGTGACAGTGAATAAACCTTGTTTTCAGTCAAATCAACACGATAAGCGCTGAGCAATTGATTATTGAGTAACACCAGAGCGCAAAACAAAATTGCGATAAATAGCATACTTAACCAGGTGGTAAATCGAGTAGACATGGTTAATCCGCCTTCTTTTGTTCAATAATAAGCAGACCGGCATACAACCACGCTGCGGTAACAATTAAAAAATACCCTACATCACTTAGTGCAATCACACCTTTTGCCATGGCCTCAAAATGTGTCAAAAAGCTAAAAGACGCCACTGTATCGAGTAGCAATGTCGGCGCCCACCCCTTAAATGCATCAAGTACAATAGAGCTGCCACTGACCACAAAAACAAAACACACCACGATGGCCAGAATAAATGCAATAATTTGATTTTTCGACAATGCAGACATACACATGCCAATCGCAAGAAAGGCGCCAGCCATCAACCAACTGCCCAGATAAGCAGCGACAATGATACCGTTATCAGGCTGCCCGAGATAATTCACCGTTAACCACAATGGAAACGTCAGCATTAATGCTAAACCTAACACACTCCATGCGGCTAAAAACTTACCTAACATTGCCTGCCACGTGCTGACAGGAAGGGTCATCAATAATTCGATACTGCCACTTTTACGTTCCTCAGCCCAACTGCGCATAGCAATAGCAGGTACTAGGAACAAATATAGCCAGGGATGAAAGTTAAAAAACGCCAGTAAATCGGCTTGACCGCGCTCATAGAGCCCCCCGATAAAAAAGGCGAACACTGAAGACAATACAAGAAAGATCCCGATAAATACGTAAGCTACAGGAGAGGCGAAATAGCCTGCAAACTCACGTTTAAACAAAATAAAAATATGCGCCACAACTAAGCAACCTCTGTAGTTAAATCTCTAAAGACTTGATCTAAACGTCCTTGCTCGATAAACAAGGTATCTACGGGTAATTTAGCCCGTTGAACATGAGCGGTGATCTCGTGCAGTATATGTTGCCCCGGCTCGGGAAAGAGGGTCACATGGCCGGTTTTTTGCTCGACTTCCATCTCTGCAACTCCCTCTAATTCAGCCAAACCAGAAATATCTGCAAGGTAACTTAAATGAATAGTGACCGCTTGATAATAGCGAGAGCGTTGTTGCAAACGTAAGGGCGTGTCATCAAATAACAGCTTGCCTTTGGCGATGATCATCACCCGATTACACACCGCAGTCACCTCTTCTAAAATATGCGTAGAGATAATGACAATCTTATCTTTCGCTAACTGGGTGATTAATTCACGCACTTGGTGTTTTTGATTAGGATCAAGCCCATCGGTGGGCTCATCCAATATCAAAATATCAGGATCGTGAATAAGTGCTTGGGCTAAGCCCACGCGACGTTTAAAGCCCTTCGATAAGTTTTCTATTGGTCTATTGACGACCTCTTGCAACTCAATTTTTTGTATAACGTTCCTGATACGCTGCTCTTTTTCAGTACCTTTAAAACCGCGTACTTCAGCAATGAATTTCAAAAATTGATAGGTTGTCATATCCCCGTAGGCAGGTGCGCCCTCAGGCAAGTAGCCAATTCTTTCTTGAATACGTTTCGCCTGTTGAGTGATTGGCATGTCAAACACATTTATATCGCCCTGACTTGGCTGCAAGAAGCCTGTGAGCATTTTCATGGTGGTGGATTTGCCAGCACCATTTGGTCCTAAGAAACCAACAATGTCACCTGGCTTAATATCAAAATTTAAATCTTCTACAGCAGAAAAATCGCCAAACGTTTTCGACAGATTCTTAACAGATATCATAGTCTTCCTATTATGCCCAAGAGATAGCGTGATAAAGATATAGCGTTCTCTAGTCTGTTTCAACGCTTGCGCTGTAGAGAAATGCACAACTAACGAAGTAATTGCTGCATTCATTAAAATCCGACACATTGAACGGTAAAATAATCAACAATTTGGACTGTATTTAATGGTTAACACACGAAATTTCTTGGCAAAACGGTGCGCTTACCTTATTGTCTCGCAATATGAGCATGGCAAAATCACTTCTACATACAGCCGACTTACATATTCATAGTCGCTACTCAATTTTCAAGCGTATCGTTAATCTGATCATTGTGATCGTAATGGTATTGTTGTTTGTTAACCTCTGGTTTGTAGATAAGGATAACGCTCAGGACTGGCAACAAAAGCAGCGTACTCAATTAGGCAATAGCTTAGGGTTGATCAGTAGCAAAATTATTGCCCAACCTTTAATCGACAACGATACGGCAAGAATTGAGCAATTGCTTTCAATTGTCATGAACGACCCACATGTTGAAGCCGTTGCGGTATACGATCAGTACGGTCAGCAAGTTGCCCAACAAGGCACAGTAAACACAATTGTCGAAAAATACCTAGACGATGGACACGATACCCCGCTTGTTTTCGTTAAAGACATACGCGTCGAGAAACAGATATATGGCTATGTTCGTTTATTACTGAACGAACAAAGTGTGATGGCGTTACACAGTGAATACCAAAGTCAGTTACGTCAACAAACGCAGGTATTAGGTATGTTAGCCGCACTGGCAGCCCTGCTGATCACCCGTGTTTTCTATAAAGTTCGTTACCGCCGTTACATGCATCCCAATGACGTAGAGAAAAGAAATCAATAACCTAACGTTTGATATTCGCTAATATATCAAGGGTATTTTGCCAACAGGCTTGTTTTACCACTTCAGCAGATTCACAACGCAATGCCTGAAGTGCTTCTAAAATAATCGGCAAATAAATCGGACTATTGCGTTGCCCTTGCTTGTTATTAATAGGCATATCAGGGGCATCGGTTTCCAACACGAGGCTAGTAAGGGGGACTTTAGCAATGACCGCCCGGGTCTTTTTCGCTCTAGGGTAAGTAATGATGCCTCCAACCCCTAACTTAAACCCAAGTTCGATATAGGTTTGTGCCTCTTGAAAACTGCCGGAAAACGCATGAATGATGCCGCCGTTGCCAAAACATTTCTCCTTTAGTATTCGGATCAAAGCGTTGTGCGAGCGCCTGTGATGCACAATAATCGGAAGATCATGCTGCTCGGCTAAGCATATCTGTGCAGCAAATACTTGCTCTTGCAAATCACTATCAATCGACAAGCTGAAATCTAGGCCAATCTCACCCACCGCAACCACATGCCCTTTTTGCAGCGTTAATAGTTCGTCTAACTGTTGTAAGTGAGATTCACAATAATCATCTAAGAAATAGGGATGCAACCCCAAGGCGAAGTTAAGTCGAGTAGAGCGCTTGCAAAGAGAGATAAGATTATCCCATGAATTCGCTTGAGTACCGGGGATGACTAATGAGCTCACACCGCGTTCGGTGCACGTTTGAAGTACTTGCTTGCGATCAGAGTTGAAAGCAGAAAAATTTAAATGACAGTGACTATCAATCACGAGTGGCAACTGGCTATGGCATCAATCGTTGAACGGACCAATTTGCACTGTTTTCATGGCTAACGTTACGGCTAAACACAAATCGATCGTGCAAACGATGATCACCACCCTGCCAAAATTCGATTTCCTGCGGGGTGACTTTAAATCCTCCCCAAAACTCAGGCGCTGGAATATCTTTATTTGAAAAGGTATTTTTTGTTTCTTCGAATCGCGCTAGCAGTGCTTCACGACTATCGATTGGCTGGCTTTGTTTCGAAGTCCAGGCAGCGAGCTGACTGGATATAGGCCGAGATGAAAAATATTTTTGCACCGCATCTCGCGGCACAAGTGAAGCTGTGCCCCGCACATGCACTTGACGCTCTAAAATATGCCAAGGAAAATGCAAAGAAACCTTGCTATTAGACATTATGTCTTGGGCTTTTCGGCTTCCCAAATTGGTGTAAAAAACGAAATCACCACCAATTACGTCTTTCAGTAGAACGATGCGTTGCGAAGGCTGGCCTTGGTCATTTACCGATGCAACTGTCATCGCGGTGGGATCAGGTAAACCAGCCTCAACAGCGTCTCCCATCCACAGATTAAACTGCAAATAGGGATCGCTCAGCAGGGATCCTTCAGTAAGGTGCCCTTGACTATATTCGCGTCTTATCTGACTTAATGGCTGCATGATTTACTCCCTCAAAAACACATTTCAATAAGGTTGGTGGTGATATGAATTTTTAAGTACTACGTACTAGTAGGAAAGACGGATTAGTTGTCTTGGCCATAACCTAAACTACGCAATGCACGCTCATCATCTGCCCAACCTGATTTCACTTTGACCCAAAGCTCTAGAAATACCTTGTTGTCGAATAAGTTTTCCATGTCTTTTCTGGCTTCAGCACCGATGGTTTTCAAGCGTTGGCCTGCTTTACCAATTACCATACTTTTTTGGCTATCTCGCTCAACTAAGATTAAGCCGTTGATACGATAAACTCCGTTGTCGGCCATCATAAATTGCTCTATTTCAACAGTAATTGAGTAAGGTAATTCATCACCCGTGAAGCGCATCAATTTTTCACGAATGATCTCGGCGGCCATAAATCGACTGGAACGGTCAGTAATATAGTCTTCTGGAAAATAAAACTCACTTTCAGGTAACGACTCATTCACCATCTCTCGTAATTCATTGACGTTTTTACCGTTTCTGGCAGAAATAGGCATGATCTTATCGAAGGCGTATTGTTCACCTAACCACTTTAAGTGCGGCAGTAATACTTCTTTGTCTTTCACATTGTCAGATTTGTTAACGATCAACCAACAAGGTACGTTGCTATGCATAACCTTGTTCAACACCATTTGATCGTCTTCATTCCATTTAGTGCCTTCGACAACGAACAACACTAAACCCACATCCGCAATAGAACTCGACGCTGCGCGATTCATAAAACGGTTAATGGCGCGCTTTTCTTCTATATGCAGACCCGGTGTGTCTACATAAATAGCTTGCCGATTTTCCTCGGTATCAATGCCCATAATGCGATGTCGCGTAGTTTGTGGTTTGCGCGACGTGATACTTACTTTTTGCCCTAGAAGCGCATTCAGTAACGTTGATTTACCAACATTTGGACGGCCAACGATGGCAATCATTCCACAATAAGTGCTATTAGACATTTTTTAGATTCTCGAGTGCTTGCTTTGCCGTACGCTGCTCTGCGCGGCGTCTACTTTTACCACGACCTATGATGGGCGAATTCAGCCCAGCTACCGTACATTTAACGGTAAATGTTTGATCGTGAGACTTGCCGCTAATATCAATGACTTCATATTCAGGTAAGGGCAACTGACGGCCTTGTAAATATTCCTGCAACCTCGTCTTGTCATCTTTAGGCGTTGCATCTGGGTTAAGTGCCTCAATGCGCTTAGTAAACCAAGCTAAAATCAAAGGCTCACAGCCTTGCATACCGACTTCTTGATATATAGCACCTATGATTGCTTCAACGGCGTCAGCTAATATCGAGTCACGTCGGTGCCCGCCACTTTTCAGCTCTCCCGGGCCAAGCAGCAGCAAATCACCTAATGCAAATTCTCTAGCGACTTCAGCCAGTGTATCGCCTTTTACAAGGCTAGAACGCATGCGTGTTAGGTTGCCTTCTGGCTGTTTAGGAAAACGCTCAAAAAGTGCTTTTGCAATAACAAGCCCGAGCACAGCATCCCCCAAGAACTCTAAGCGTTCATTGTGATTGGAGCCAACACTTCTATGGGTTAGTGCAATAGTAAGGTTATTAGGATCCTGAAACTCATAGCCGAGCTTTTTATATAAAGGTTTGTAAGGGTCAATCAACTGCATCTAAATAATGCTACCTACTCGATTAAAGCGCACACCGGTCGGGATCCAGCTTGGCACCCAACTGCTTGGGGCACGGTCGAACTCAAAGCTGATCCAAATCGCTACCGCTTTACCTACTAAGTTTGCATCCGGTACAAAACCCCAAAAACGTCCGTCTAGGCTATTGTCGCGGTTATCGCCCATCATAAAGTACTGCCCTTGTGGAACAATCCACTCATCAGCTTGTGTACCCGGTTGCTGATAATAATCTTGGGTGCGGTTCAAATTGCTCGGTAAACGAAAGATGCTGTGGGTCACGTCACCCAGTTTCTCTTGATATTTTTCTAAGGGTACAAAGTTTTGATACGCCTCACCACGATCGACAAAGTTAAGCTCAACAGGCTCAATCGCTGGACAATCTTTTCCTGTGTCGCATGCAGGTTTGACAAACAATTGCTTATTTCGATAAATAACTGTATCACCCGGCAAGCCAATCACCCGCTTGATATAATCTTGACTGGGGTTTTTAGGGTACTTAAACACGGCAACATCGCCTCGTTCAGGTGCACCTGTATCCCAAAACTTACTTCTAAAAACTGGGTCTTTAACCCCATACGCATACTTCTCAACGAGAATGAAGTCACCCACTAACAAGGTTGGCATCATCGAACCCGAGGGGATCTGAAAAGGTTCATACAAAAATGAGCGCAATACCAATACGAACGCAATCACCGGGAAAATCTGCTGAGCCGTATCCACTAGCCAAGGCAAGGTTTGCTCTTGAGGGTCGCCAGTCACTGCCGTACCGTCTTTAGCCACCACTGCACGTTCTTTACGTTTAGGGGCGAACATTAATGAATCTGCAAGCCAAATAAGACCCGATGCGAGTGTCAATACCACTAAGAACAAAGAGAAATAATTTGCCATTTACTTACCTACCTTGAGCAGAGCAAGGAATGCTTCTTGTGGAAGCTCAACGTTACCAACTGACTTCATGCGCTTCTTGCCCTCTTTTTGCTTCTGAAGAAGCTTCTTTTTACGACTCACATCACCACCATAACACTTGGCGATAACGTTCTTACGTAACTGTTTAATCGTACTACGCGCAACAATCTGGTTGCCAATCGCGGCCTGAATCGCAATATCAAACATTTGACGCGGAATTAACTCTCGAAGTTTCTCCACCAGCTCGCGCCCCCGAGTTTGCGCGTTGTCTTTATGTGTAATCATGGCTAAAGCATCAACACGCTCACCATTGATTAGGATATCCAGTCTAGACATTTCAGCTGTTTGGAAGTGTTTGAAATTGTAATCAAGTGATGCAAAACCACGACTGGTTGATTTTAATTTATCAAAGAAGTCCATCACCACCTCAGCCATAGGTAGTTCGTAGGTCACTGCTACTTGCTTACCGTGGTAGGTCATATTGGTTTGTACGCCACGTTTATCGACGCATAAGGTAATAACGCTACCTAAATACTCTTGAGGCACCAGTATGTGCGCTTCAACAATAGGCTCATGAATTTCATCAATTGAGTTTACCGGAGGCAGTTTAGAAGGGTTATCGACGTATAATGTTTCACCATCAGTCGTGACCACTTCATACACTACAGTCGGTGCCGTGGTGATCAAATCAAGATCGTATTCGCGCTCTAAACGTTCCTGAATGATTTCCATGTGCAACATGCCTAAGAAACCAATTCGGAAACCAAAGCCTAGTGCAGATGAGCTTTCAGGCTCGAAAAATAACGAAGCGTCATTCAAGCTTAGCTTAGACAGAGCATCACGAAAGTCTTCATAGTCATCAGAACTGATCGGGAAAAGTCCAGCATAAACCTGAGGTTTTACCTTTTTAAAACCAGGTAAAGCTTCTTCAGCAGGTGTGCGCGCAAGCGTGATGGTATCCCCCACTGGCGCCCCATGAATTTCTTTAATGCCCGCAATCATAAAGCCAACTTCGCCAGCACGTAAAATGCCGGTATCGGTCGCTTTAGGCGTGAAGATACCGACCTTGTCTGCCTGATGAACCACACCGGTAGACATAATCTTAATTTTATCGTTTTTACGTAGCTCACCTTCAACAATACGCACCAAGGAGACAACACCTTGGTAGTTGTCAAACCAAGAGTCTACGATCAATGCTTTAAGCGGTGCATCCACGTCACCTTCTGGTGGTGGAATTTGACGCACAATCACTTCTAATACGTCTTCGATACCAATGCCTGTTTTCGCTGAGCAGCGCACCGCATCCACAGCATCAATACCAACGATATCTTCAATCTCTTCAGCTACTCGGTCTGGCTCAGCTTGAGGCAAATCGATTTTATTTAAAATCGGTACCACTTCCATGTTCAAATCGATGGCGGTATAGCAATTCGCTAACGTTTGCGCTTCAACCCCTTGACCTGCATCAACTACCAATAAAGCACCTTCACATGCTGCTAATGAGCGCGACACTTCGTAGGAGAAATCTACGTGTCCCGGTGTATCGATGAAATTCAATTGATAAGTTTCACCATCTTTAGCTTTGTAATTGAGTGTGACACTCTGAGCTTTGATCGTAATGCCACGTTCACGCTCAATATCCATTGAGTCAAGAACTTGAGCCGACATTTCACGTTCAGTTAGACCACCACAGTGCTGAATTAGGCGATCTGAAAGTGTGGACTTACCATGGTCAATATGGGCGATAATCGAGAAGTTACGTATGTGCTTGTGTTGCATAGACTTTTGAAATGTACCTAGTACGTTTTGTCTGCCCTAAGCGTAATTTTGCAAGCAGCAGATATGTGCTCAAGGAAATTAGGGGAACAAATAAAATTAAATAGACGCGGATTTTACAATTTTATCAGCCAATTTGCGATAAAGAACTCACCAGTTATGCATAATTAATGCTCTAAAAAGAATTTATACCAATTCCATTAAATAATTAACCACTCAGCGAAAATTTAAAAGGACTTAATCAAGGCGCTTAAATGAAGTAATAGTGGTGCTCTTTCGAGTTTGAGCAACACAGAGTAAGTCCTTTTAAAGTTCGCCCGAAGGGAATTCCCCAGCGGGTTTTGCACTACGTTCTCGGTATTTGAAAGGGAACAACCATTACTACACACCGACGCCTTGTTCAAAACCCGCTGGATGAATTCTGAGAGGCCAATTATTTAATGGAATTGGTATTACGGCTGAATGATGTTTACATCAATGCAATCAACTTGGGTTTTCAAACTAGGTAATACCGCCAAAAGGTGAGGTTCGAACTGTTCACGACTGTGACCAGCGATATAGCGTTTCACGCCCAAAAAACTTAAAAAAGCAGCCAGAAGCGATGACAGGATTACCCACCCCTCCCCTTCAACTGCGTAATTTGACAGCAATAAAGTGGTTACCGTTGCGACAATCAACATAGTTATTAACGGTAGCATATAAACAAGCAGTGAAGCGCGAAGTAACATTGATTCAGCAATGCCCAGCTTTACATCTTGACCCACTTCAACGTTTTCTTCGCAGGGTAACCATAATGCATCACGTTTATTTGCCAACGCTCTGGCGATCACGCCGGTGCCACAATTGTCTTTTGCGTGGCAACTACCACACGTTGATTTAACCTCAGTAGCAATTCTAATAAATTGCCCATTTTGGCGTTTCTGCACTTCTATGACAGTGCCTATCTCTTCAATCATATTAATTGGCTAAATGTATCGAGCTAGCAATACGGTTCGCTGTTTCCGGTGGTAACTTACCGACCACAGTCACGTTGAGCGTTCCCTTATTTATGGTGAGTAATGTATCTGATTCATGACGCAGCAAAATATCTTGATTTATTCCATCATTTTGACTGTCGCGCATATATATGGATACGTCCACCAAACCGTCACTTAACATGACGTATTCAACGGATTGACCTGTAATTGGTAATCGATGAATATCTCGCTTCACTTCGACCATGCCAATAGGCATATAATCGATATCCCATATAGCTTTCGTATCCGATTGCGGTCTAAGTTTTAGTACTTCGGGCAGCATAGCAGGCTCAATTTTTTCAAAAAAGTCATCTGGCTGCTCTGTTACGTGACATGCTGTGACTTGGATTTGTTCAAGTAGCTGACCGCTCAAATCAACCAAATTCATTTTAAGCATCAAGCCTGTCTCTTGATCAAGCCACACATTCATACCAAATCTAGATTTGTCTTTACTGACGATACGGATTTGTTGCGCAGCTCGTCCAGATACACGGCTTCGACCGACCATCACAAAATCATAACTGTCTTTTATTTCGTCTGGTTGCTGAAAAAATTCACTGGGGAAAGGGCCATTAATAACGCTAGATTGCAAACTATAAGGGGGCACGTTAGGTTCGAAATAACTCACTTTATCATCAATTCGCACCACCTCTCTGCCAGGGCCATTGAGCAAATTAAGCTGTTCCATTTGCATCCCTTCACTGGACACACCGTGACGCCACAAGTATGGCTGGGAATCGACACCCGGCTTAAGCAGCACAAATGAGATACTGTAGTTTAAATGACTATGCGCGTAAGCCATTTTCTCGAGCCAGCCATGAGCGCTATCAGAGGGAAACGCTTTCACTGCCTGAGAGTGCGATGAAGACGGCTGGTCAAAAGTAACACTATCTTGGCTATCGCTAACTGATTGGCCTATGGTGGAAAAAGATAAAAGCATTAGACAAGCAAGCGTAACCTGTCCAATGCATTTAGAAGATTTATTATTGCGGGATGCGTTCAACGTTGTTTGACTGCTCAGTCTCATATAGCTCTACTTCAGATTTGTCATCGGCTGGTGCGGCTTTAAACCGTAATTGCTGTTTATGATCATTCAAGTAGGCGTTAATTACTCTGCGCTGTTCAGAAGCATCGGCTCTAGGTAACGTACGCGTCTGCTCTAAGCTGACGGGCGATAAGCCTCCTTGGATGCCCAACAACGCTGGAGCTGAATTAAATGGCTGCTCAACATCAGTCTGATTATATTGCTGTACACCGATAATCATAGCTACTGCCACTGAAGCCGCGATGGCCATTTGCCCACCTTGTTTAGCAAAGGGTACCACAGAACCAACCAAAGGGAGATCGCGCCACGTTTTCTTGGGTGCAAGAATAGCCGGTTCAGATGCTAATGCTGCAGCTACGTTAGCTGCAATGTCAACATTAATCTGTGATGCCATTTCTTTACGCAAACCATCACGGATTAAGTGATAGCTTTGCCATTTATCGGCAAGCTCTGCATCATTTTTTATTGCGTCTAGTAATTGCTCGTCGTGTAACTCACCATCAACTAGGGCAGATAAATTTTCAATCTTTTGCGTCATATAACAAGCTTCCTGAATATACGCTTAAATAAACTGTCACTTGAAATAAAAATCTATCTCAAATTAACTTGTAACTGCAACATATCAATATGACATGGGTATAACAGTTCCGTTCACCTTTGCTAGCGTTGCAGCAAAGGCTGAATAACCTTATCCAAGGCTTCACGAGCTCTGAATATCCGTGAACGAACCGTCCCTACAGGACAATCCATCACGTTGGCAATCTCTTCGTAACTCAACCCTTCTAACTCCCGCAGGCTTATTGCCATGCGTAAATCTTCGGGTAATTTATCCATCGTATCAAACAGCAATTTTTCCATCTGATCCGACATTAAACTTTTTTCTGGCGAATTATTTTCTTTTAAGGCATCGCTGCCGTCGTAAAAATCCGCGTCTTCTGCGTCTACATCACTCGCAGGGGGCTTTCTACCTTGCGACACTAAATAGTTTTTAGCACTGTTTACGGCTATGCGATATAACCAAGTGTAAAATGCGCTATCGCCCCTAAAATTAGGTAATGCACGGTAAGCTTTAATAAAGGCTTCTTGTGCTACGTCAGCAACGTCTCCGGAGTTTTTCACATATCGTGACACTAAATACGACACCTTGTGTTGGTACTTCACCACCAACAAACCGAATGCGTCTTTATCTCCTCGCTGCACTTTTTCAACTATCTGTTGATCTGTTAACTGCTCGCTCATTCGAGCCGATACTCCTGCTACAAATATTATTTTGGCTCATGCAAGCACTATAATTGACCATGCCATGTGCAATAAGTTCGTTTTGTAAGAATTTTTTTCGAAATAAATTCGAACTATCATTTTATTACTGTGGGTGAATAAGGACTATTCCAACTCAATACCATTGTATTTTTTACTACATTAATTAGTATTGCCACCCTCTATTGGCATTATTGGTGTAGTTTACCCTATGCACTCCACTGTTGAACATCGTTGTGACGTACTAATTATAGGCAGCGGCGCTGCCGGACTTAGCCTAGCATTGAAATTGGCTGAGCATTGCCAAATCATCGTTTTAAGTAAAAGCAGTTTAGCCGAAGGCTCTACGCGTTACGCTCAAGGTGGCATTGCAGCTGTATTTGATGAAGATGACTCTATCGAGTCCCACGTGAAAGATACATTAGATGCTGGAGCTGGGCTATGTGATGAGCAAGCAGTGCATTTTACTGCATCTCGCGCTAAATCATGC
Organism: Paraglaciecola mesophila; assembly: GCF_009906955.1. GTDB lineage: Bacteria > Pseudomonadota > Gammaproteobacteria > Enterobacterales > Alteromonadaceae > Paraglaciecola > Paraglaciecola mesophila_A. Next base: position 4,367,135 of record NZ_CP047656.1, on the reverse strand, counting down.
ATGCAATGGTTAATTGACTTCGGAATGCCCTTCGACCAACTCTCAAGTGCGCATAATGGTGAGCAAAAATACCACTTAACGCGTGAAGGAGGTCACAGCCACCGACGAATTTTGCACGCCGCTGATGCAACGGGTGAAGCCGTTCAAGTCACTCTTATTGAAGCGGTTAAACAGCATCCTAATATTCATATATTTGAGCGCTACAATGCAGTTGATCTGATCAAGAGCAAAAATGAGCCTAATCAATTATTGGGTGCTTATGTATGGAACCGCAAACATGAGCATGTGGAAGTCATACGCAGTAAGTTCACTGCGTTAGCTACAGGCGGCGCCAGTAAGGTGTATCAATATACCTCAAACCCAGATGTTTCCAGCGGTGATGGTATTGCTATGGCTTGGCGTGCAGGTTGCAGCGTAGCCAATATGGAATTTAATCAGTTTCACCCCACATGTTTGTTCCACCCTGAAGCACGCAATTTTCTCATCAGTGAAGCATTGCGTGGTGAAGGCGCATTTTTATGTCACGCCGACGGCACACCTTTCATGCAAAAATTTGATGAACGCGGTGACTTAGCGCCAAGAGACATAGTCGCGCGCGCCATTGATTATGAGATGAAGCGACTTGGTGCCGATTGCATGTATTTAGATATCAGCCACAAGCCAGCTGACTTTATCAAAAAGCATTTCCCTAACATCTATCGTAAGTGCCGAGCGCTGGGCATCGACATCACTAGACAACCCATTCCTGTGGTGCCTGCTGCGCATTATAGTTGTGGTGGTGTGGTAACAGATTTCAATGCCAAAACAGACATAGATAACCTGTATGCCCTAGGTGAAGTCGCGTATACCGGCCTGCACGGGGCAAATCGTATGGCCAGTAACTCTTTGCTTGAGTGTATTGTATTTGCCCATTCAGCCGCAGATCACATCATTGAGCGCTTAACTGATGATAATTCCAATGAAGATATTCAACCTTGGGATGAATCTCAAGTTGGCGATTCAGACGAAGAGGTCATTATTCAACACAACTGGCATGAACTACGCTTGTTTATGTGGGATTACGTTGGCATCGTTCGTACCGACAAACGGTTAGCCCGCGCCCAACATCGAATTGAGTTATTGAAGCAAGAAGTAGAAGAATACTATTCCTACTTCAGAGTCAGTAATAACCTATTGGAGTTACGTAACTTGCTGACCGTAGCTGAACTCATCGTTAAATGTGCCCAGCAACGTAAAGAGAGTCGCGGATTACACTACAACTTAGACTACCCTGACTTACTCGAGAACCCTAGCCCATCCATTATCCCAGGGAAAGTCACCAAATAGTCTAAAACGCGATTAGCTCCCCACTGAGGTGGGGACTGCTATTAGCGCCATGTTTTGCCTTGCTGGTGAGGGAAAACGCTCTTCTTGTTGCTAAGTTTTGCTGGGTCGTTTCAGCGCTATTTTCACACATTGTAAACTGCACATTACTGGGCAGCATAGCAGGCTTAATAAACTGTACTTGGGTATTAAATGACTGCTCAAAAATCTCTGGTGCGGCCTGCTCAATGGCTGATAAACAGCGAGATTTTGACCACATTCCGTGGGCAATAGCCTGTTTAAAGCCAAACAACTTAGCAGTAACTCTCGTTAAATGAATTGGATTAAAATCACCGGATGCTTGAGCATATTTTCGCCCCACGTTTTCTCCTAAATACCAAGATTCTTGTTTCTGCCCTGTATAGTGACATTCATCTTGGGGACATTCATCTTGTGCGTTGGGTGAAGCGCCCTGCGCTTTCCCCTCAGGAGCACTTAAGGTTGCATCTCGATATAAATTCGTACTTACCGACGACCAGCACAACTCTTCATTAACTCTTACATCAGTCGCTATCGAAAAGACCACTCCCTTGGGGTGCGCCTTCATGTCTTTGAAATAACAATGAAAGACGCAGCCTTCATTAGCGCGTATCGGGCGATATTGAGTAATTTCATTATGAATATGCACTAAGCCTAACAATGAAAAAGGAAACTCTTTTTCTAGCATTAGCATCATATGTAATGGAAAACTAACCACATGCAAGTAACAAGGATGAAGAAACGTGCCTTGCCAGTGTGTAACACTGTGGAATCGCTCGATCTTTGCTTTCGAGAAATGGGCTAAATTTGCTGCTGTAAATAAAAATGACTTGTGAGGTAGGCGATCGAAAGTCGGCGGAAACTGAGCGTGATTATCTCGTTTGAGAGCTGCCCTAAACATAATAGAGGCAAAACTGGGCAATGCGTTAACTGAGTTTATCATAAGGCTGTCGCTAGGTTTGAGAGATACTTGAACGCTGTTGGCTCGCTAAAATACAACGACACAAACGACGATAATCCCTTTCACTTACACTGTCTTTAAATATCCAGCACCAACGCGTTGATGAAGCCTTAGGCTGTGTGCGCTGCAACAAAGGTATAAGTTGAACCCACAGCAAACCATCGAGCATTTTCGAATCCTTTCCCATCCACCAATTTGCGTCTTGCCGTGCATCGAGAAAACTCCATTCTCCTTCATAGCTGATTTGCATAACCCACCCAGAGCGATCAAATTTTTGCCATCTTTTCACACAGTAAAAACTGATTGCTAACCAAAGGATTAGTTGTAGTAACAATTGATAACGCACCACATTCGGCTGCCAAGCAAATATACTGGCGCTCAAAACCAGATAAGCGATACAGCAAATATATATCTGCCATCGCGATGGTTTCACTTCAATTCTATACTTTGACACGGCTTAAAATGTGGTCAATGATGCGTTTGTACTGCGCATTGTGACACGGTTGATGGCCCATAAACCACGCATATAGATCAGGATCATCGCATGTGAGTAGGCTTTCAAAAGTCAATTTATCTGCTTCAGATAAATCATTGAACCCTTCTTCTACAAACGGCATAAAGATAACATCTAATTCTAACATTCCGCGTCGACAAGCCCATTTCAAACGCGCATATCTTTGTTTAGTAAACATGGATCACCCTATCGTAATTAATCCCGTGCAGCTTAACACAATTTTCATTGCATAATCCTTATCAGAAGTGCGATTGGTTTCACAATATTTACCCTTGGTAATTAACATTTTAGCCTCATATTAATTAGCAATTAGCTAAACGAACAGAGAAAAACTTGTGATTAACAATATCGATACCGCGAGCACGCTTCCCGCTGATTTCATTTGTCGATTAGACGACTTGCAAATACTGAAGGTAACTGGCGAAGAGCGCATTAAGTACTTGCAGGGCCAAGTAACTGCCGATATGACGACACTAAGCCCAAATGAAGCTTTATTAGGTTGTCACTGCGACTTCAAAGGTAAAGCATGGAATATTTTTTATGCATTGGAGCATGACGAGTCAGTTCTTTTCGTTAGCCATAAAGAAGGGGCTGCGAAATCAACACCAGAACTTAAAAAGTACGGCGTGTTTGCAAAAGTTGAATTCAGTGATGACACAGCAGCATGGGCATGCTTTGGCGGACAAGGCGCAACACTAGAGTCAGTTATCAGTCAATTGTTTACTGACGTGCCGAGCAAAGACAGGCAAACCGTTAGCAACGACAACGGTGTGGTGATGGCACTAGGTTCGCAGAAAACGCGATTTATGCTGGTTTTAACAGCACAAGGCCAAGCTGCACTGGCCTCACATAATGAATTGCCGTATGCACCGAGTACGCTATGGGAAGTGCAAGATATCAAAGCCGGTATCGCCCAGATACGTACAGCCACCAGCAACGAATTTGTTCCTCAAATGATGAATTTGCAAGCAGTCAATGCCATTAGTTTTAGCAAAGGCTGCTATATGGGCCAAGAAGTCGTTGCGCGCACAAAGTTTTTAGGTAAGAACAAACGCGCCGCGTTTGTTCTTAAAGCGGAAGACGCTATAGACCTACAACCTGGCGACACCCTTGAAATACCGGTCGGTGAGAATTGGCGAAGAGGCGGTACAGTGCTTCGCTGTGCAACACTTGGTCGTGAAACATGGTTGCTCGCTGTCGTCGCGAACGATACCGAGGTAAATACCAACATGCGCCTGAAAGACCAACCGAATACGGTATTTACCGTGCAATCTTTGCCATATTCATTAGAATAATAGGCGAATACTTAATTTTCAATCGGTGAATATTTCATGTATTCACCACCAATTTTATGGGTACCCAATGAATATAACCACCAACACAGTCGTTACCATGCATTTCACCGTAAGTGCACCTGATGGCACACAAATCGACTCATCAAGAGAAGCAGAGCCTATGGTGTTTTTGCAAGGCAGCCACTACCTGATCCAAGGATTAGAAGATCACTTGGAAGGCAAAGCTGTTGGTGAGAAATTCGTGATCGATATCGAGCCTGAGCAAGCCTATGGTGAGCGTCACGATACCTTGGTGCAAGAAGTGCCTCGCTCGATGTTTGAAGGTATGGAAATTGAACCTGGCATGACGTTTAGAGCCACCACGGATGAAGGTGAACAGTCAGTGATGATATTAGACGTTGACGATGAAACCGTTGTCGTCGATGGCAATCACCCTCTGTCAGGCTTAACACTGACTTTTGATGTGGAAGTATTAGACGTGCGTGCTGCGACCGAAGAAGAAATCGCTCATGGCCATCCACACACTGGTGAAGGATGTGGGCACACTCATTAATGGGTCGCTGTACAATGTAACCAGAAAACAAAAACGAGGCCTTTTTGCCTCGTTTTTTTGTTTAGATGAGAAGTAATACCAATTCCATTAAATAATTGGCCTCTCAGAATTCATCCAGCGGGTTTTGAACAAGGCGTCGGTGTGTAGTAATGGTTGTTCCCTTTCAAATACCGAGAACGTAGTGCAAAACCCGCTGGGGAATTCCCTTCGGGCGAATTTTAAAAGGACTTACTCTGTGTTGCTCAAACTCGAAAGAGCACCACTATTACTTCATTTAAGCGCCTTGATTAAGTCCTTTTAAATTTTCGCTGAGTGGTTAATTATTTAATGGAGTTGGTATAATTTATTTTCTATCAAACCGCGTCTTCGTTTTCTTCCCCCGTACGAATACGGATCACACGTTCAACCTCATAAACGAAAATTTTGCCGTCACCGATTTTACCGGTTTGTGCTGTTTTCATAATCGCTTCTATTGCTAGCTCTACTTGAGCATCAGGGATCACGACCTCTAATTTCATCTTGGGTAAGAAGTCTACGTTGTACTCTGCACCGCGATACAATTCGGTGTGACCTTTTTGACGACCAAAACCTTTCACTTCAGTTACTGTCATGCCACTTACACCGACTTCGGCAAGTGCTTCTCGCACATCATCCATTTTAAACGGCTTAATAATCGCTTCGATTTTCTTCACTTTTCTTATCTCCAGATGGTGTGCTTAATCATAAATGGTTGGAATGGGTACACGCTTATGTTGCGTCTTTTTATAAATTTCCAATAGGCGCTCCGTCACTTGTTGCGACACAGGCTTCCCTTCGAGAAAATCGTCAATGTCATCATAACTCATTCCTAGCGCTTGCTCGTCAGCTTTTTGTGGACTAAGGCTTTCAAGATCAGCTGTGGGGGGTTTATTCACCACATTTTCAGGTGCTCCAAGATAACTAGCTACCTGTCTAACTTGACGTTTATTCAAACCAAACAGTGGTGCTAAATCACAGGCACCGTCACCATATTTAGTATAAAAGCCAGTAATGTTTTCTGCTGAATGGTCTGTACCTAGAACTAATCCGTCAAGCATGCCGGCAATCTCGTATTGCACAATCATGCGTGTTCTGGCTTTCACATTACCTTTGACAAAGTCCCGTTTATTATCACTATTCGGTAAAAGCCCCGCTGCACTTAACGCAGACGTTGTTTGTTCATCAATTGCGTCCACCCCTGGTTGTACATTGACAGAAATAGACTGACTAGGCTGAATAAAGTTAATTGATAATTGCGCATCGTCTTCATCAGCTTGCACTTTATACGGTAAACGTACCGCCACAAACTGATAGTCAGAGGTAGATTGTGAATTCAATTGATTCACGGCTATTTGTGCCATTCGGCCTAGCGTGCAGGAGTCTATCCCACCACTTATTCCTAAAACTAGGGTCTTTAAACCAGACGCGAGCAACTGAGACTTAATAAAATTAATTCGAGTCTCTACCTCGCTTTCTACATCAATTTGCGGTTTCACTCGCATTTCGTCAATCACCGCTTGCTTGTGCATTTCTCTCTCACTCTACTAGTAAAACCGGTTATTACGCAGGCTCATTGTTAACGATAATCTGCCATAAAAATACAATTAGTCGCAAACTCACAAATATTTATGGTTGAACGTCCACCTCGATACCACTGCCTTCAGATACATTGAGCACTTCGAAGGGTGATAAGGGGGCATGCCCCACTAGGCCACTGTTTGAGCCACTCATTTGTGCTTTAACGCTACTTTGGCCTTGCATCAAGGTTTCAATAAGACCTCTTTGATAACTAGCATAATAATCTTGACCAACATTCTCAACCGTTTGTATCGCTTGTTGCAGTATATTTACGCTCTGGTTATCAGATGAGTGCCAATCCGCGAGCAAGGTCACGTTCACATCATAGAAGGGTACCAAAGAAAACCAATCCTCATTTCCGTCTTCGATAAGCGTGTCTAAGTAAGCAATGTCGTTGCTATACAGTCGCTCCATGTAAACGCCGTACGCCGCCAGCTGAAACTGACCTAACGGCAATTGGATACCCCGCCCCGAAAGTGGCGCAGGCGAAGTTCTGCTTTGAATATGCGCAGCTAAAAGTTGCTTGATATAATCAGTATAAGCGTCTCGGTTAGAGGGCAACTCGAAATGATGAACGTCAAATTCTGTAATAGATAACGACACCAGGTCCGATGCCATATGATAAAAGCCGTCTACCTGTTTAAATCGGCAAACCTCTTGGTATTCATCTCCCTCATTTATTGCCTTAATAAATAGGTTAGCGCTTATGCGGTTGTAATGTTCGTGCGCGCGCCCTGATTCAAGTCGATAGTAATTTTCTGTGTTGACGGTTTCACTAGTATCGTGGTGATCATTACAGCATTGCTCACACCGGGTATGTTGCTCAGGTTGAGCCACGCCTTTACCTTTTATTACTTCCCTGCCCTGCTGAGTGACGAATCTTCCTCCTTGAAGCACAGGCATCGCCGGTGTTTTACCTAAGCCGCTGGGAGACAACCGACATTCGCACCCAACCACAAGCTGGTTATCAACCTGAACCTTTTCATACTCTGGGAGTATTAACTCAACACGATTTTGCTCAATTTCTATTGCGACCTTGCTATTTACAACATCAATGGTTGGCGTTGTACTCTGTACTGCTTGCTCAGAGGTTAAGCGATGCAAAAAATCAATATCGTTATTCGTAGGCTCGAATAAGACTTGTAACCTTCGAGCAATTCCCATATTTGAATTGATCACGTGTTGGCTTCGCGCAAAGGGAATGGGCGTAATTTGACTGTTGATAGCAACACTTAACGTATCACCGGATTGGTCTTGCCATGCAACGCTTATCCTCAGTGATTTTTTCGGTGCGATAACTGGCAAGGTTTGCGGCAAATTCTCGTCACCTTCGGGTAGCCAAGTATCAGGTAGATCGTCGTTATTGGTATCGACAAAATACATATTTTTTACCTGCCAGTGCAACTCAAAGGGGATCGTCTGCGCTTGCGATTGCCACAAATTTAAATCAATTGCCCCAGCCGCTATTTCTCCACCTGTGTCGGTATGAATATCTTGATAACTTGTTTGCCCAGCACTAGCGTGCAGCACACTAAAACGCCTTAAGTCATGTAACTTTTTATTGGCAAGGGTCAGTGCTTGCTGGCGTAAATTTAACGTGTGATCAAGCTTAATGTAATGCGCCTGCAATTGTACGTAGCCCGCTACCCCAAACAGCATAATGGCTGTGGCGATCAATACTTCTAACAAGCTAAAGCCAGAGTGAATCTTCATTTAAAAATCACGCCAACTTCCACTAACCTTGCCCAAGCGCTGCATACCATCATCTAAATGCAGTTGTGTTAAAACACTCGCGTGGTATCGGACAGACAACTGACTCATGGCAATATCAATTGGAGAGAGCAGAACTAAGGCCCCGCTAAGCTGCGCGCTAGTTGCCATCGCAATGGGTTTTTCCACTGGCGGATGAAGCGTACTTAAAAACACAACCAACCCGAAAACACGGCTATTTGCAGGCATCAACAATGCTGAGTCCTCTAGCATTAAGATAACGGGCGCACTATTAGAACCCAAATGCTGTCCCACGTTTAATGCACATTCACCTTGTATCCAAATGACGCGTTGTCTTGCCACCGTTGCTTCGTCGCAGTCTGATGCGATAAGTGACACTTCGCTCTTTAAGATATGCCAGTCGTTTATAGGAACGTTGAACAAGTAAGACAGCACATCATTGGGGAATGCCGAATGCTCCTTAAGCAGGTCACTGCCCAGTTGAGAATGAGTAGAATACATATCAAAAGCACAGCGGCTTTCATCAAATAATTGCAGTGAGCAGGTCCGGCTGTCGACATCAATATTCGCAATGGTTTTATCTGTCCACACTGAAACCGGAACGCCTTGTCCACCGCCATTCGGATTTGCTCCCAAGGTAAATGACAAGTTCGAAGACAGTGCAGTGGCACTGATTAAAGGGGCAGGAGGAATAGTATTTAAAAAAGGATAGCGTAGGACTTGTTCACTGACGTGGTGATGACTTTGCCCATCGGCCGATTCTCCACTGGCGTAAACCGTTGCCCAACGTAAATTCATGTTATTACGAGACACTTGATGAAAGTCGGCCCATACCTTAGCGCGTAGGTGATTACCTAGCATGATAGTGTGCTCTTGCCCAAGCCACTCACTATCTACCTGAACACGGCTCATTCCATGTGCCAGACCACCTAAAGCGGTGGCAGCCGACTGTGCTTGGTTTTGTGTGTTAAGCAAGATTTTATGTTCAAGAGATTTAACCCGACCTGTGTGCAAAGTGACTAAGCTGGCAATCATCAATAACAGGGAAACGCTGACCAACATAATTGCTCCTCGCTGCACGAATAAACTAGAAAATTTATTGAGCATGGTTACGTACGGTAAAGCGTATTGTATGCTGCCGAGACACGTCAGGCTGAACCCTTAGGTTCGCCACCAAGTTCATCTCTACCTGAGTTAAGACTCGCCCACTTACAATCAACTCATGAAGTGCGAACTGCAAACGCGTGATTTGTACCACACGAGAGTCCGTTAAATCATGCCAGCCACCTCCGTCGCATGGCGCCCCTGCTGTGCGTGTTTCGATCGCTTTGTTCCTCAGCCGATATCCGTAGTTTTCGTTTCCATTTTGATTATCTAGCATCCCATTTGCATTACGATCGTAAGCAAATAGGATACAGCTATTTAACGTTTCATTAGGAAATTGACCTAGTTGCAAAGAACGTTCAAAAGGGCTTATTACATTTTGTGAGTCAGTGACTTGAAGTGAGGCGTTACCATCAAAACCTGCTCTGGCAATGTCGCGGGCTAATAACTGGGAAACTAAAGTAAATTCCTCATTCAAACGAGATGACGTCAATAAACTGGCATTCACGCCCACACCAAAACCAATGAAAGCGGTAAATGCGGTCAAGGCTGATACCCCCAAAGACATAGCAATCATTAACTCAATGAGAGAGCTACCTTTGGCGTTTTTCATCGTTATCAACATGCTGGATGTGCCAATATACTTCCCTCGAGAACACACATACGCACCCGACCCATATTACTCAGAATTAGCTTTAGCTGATCATTTTCGTCACCAAAGGTGACCGAGCCAGCGTTCCCCATCGCCATGCCCCGCTCCCCATCGAAAACGGCACTGTTATTTTGACCAAAACGTACCTGCAAGAGCGATACAGATGCGTAATCACTGTGCCCAATACGCGTTTGAACACCATGAACAGAGCAATCATCATCGATTTGACAATCACACAGTTGGGAAACATTCATGCCTAAACACCATGTTTGACCTGGTTGGATGCTCACATACACATCCTTTGATGAAGCAATCGCGCTGGCTCTTGCGTGTTGCATAAAAAAATAGCTCGCTTGAGCAGCTTGTTTAATATGCAACTGTTGTTTGGAGTCTAACAGTGAGGGCACGCCTAAGGTCATAAGAATCATAGTGATAGAGATCACAAGCATTAATTCCAATAAAGACATTCCTCGGCAGGTATTCATGACTATCCATGTATTGAATCAGTAGTGGCGTAAAATACGCGCAAACTAAAGCGAGAAACGACGTATCAATCTAACGTTCAATCATCAATACATTAAAGCTTTGACAGCATTTTGCGTGGCGAAAATCAAAATATAGACCTATAAAGATAGACCAAATAGAGAAATATTTTAGCCGAAAATAAAAAATATTTACGCAACAAAAAATAGCAAGGACCGACAGTGAAACAGCTGCTTTATTTCAACACCCGTACTGGCTTTAGTCTGCTTGAACTCATGATCGTATTGGCCATCGTTGGCATTCTCGCCATGATTGCCTTACCGTCTTATCAAAGTCATATCGTTCACGGTCGCCGAATCGATGCACAAAACACATTATTAAAGTGGCACTTACAACAAGAGCGCTACCGTATCTCACATACTCAATATGCAGATGAAACAGCACTTCCTCCGCCCACTGGCACAGCGTACCAATATAGTGCCACAGACATTTCAGCAACACACTTCACTCTGACAGCAGAAGCAACATCTGTTCAACAAACAGATACAGGCTGCACCACCCTAACCATTGACCAGTCAATGCATAAATCCCCACAAGCGTGTTGGACTCGCTAGCCGAATTCACGCCTTTATATACAAGAGTACAATCCGTTAGCGATAAACCAAATTAATACCATAGCGGGTGTGTTCATACGTTACCCTGTCGATATTCGCGATAAACTTACACCATGAAAAAAGTATATTCGCATTCCGCCAACAGCGTTTTTAAGCAACAAGGGGTGACACTCATCGAGTTGATGGTCAGTGTCAGTATTACTATTGTGCTTGCGGCCAGCGTTGCCCCTAGTCTGCAAGCTACGATCACACAGAACACAATTGCAGCGCAGATGAACCAAATCAGCGCACTGGCACAATTTGCTCGAGGACACGCCATTGACAATCAAATCGAAACAACGCTTTGTGCCACTTCTGATTATTCAACTTGCTCCCATAATTGGTCTCAAGCCAAAATGGTTTTTGTCGATTCAAACAATGATGGCGAGCGCAATGCAACTGAGACATTGCTCACCTCATTAAGTAAAGAGGAAAGCAACATCGAAATAAAGGGCCCTCAAAACGCGATTTCGTTTACTCAAAATGGAGGGGCAAATAGCAATGCAGATATTCTGTTTTGCGGTTCTCAAGCCTCATCTCACCGTGCATTGCTCATAAGTATGCAAGGTAGGGTAAAAACCAGCCAAGACAGCAATAACAATAACATTCATGAGGACAGAGACGGCAACGCCTTAAACTGTTCGTAATTGTGCTAAGCATAATCAGCTTGCTGCGGTTTATTGCATTGATTTATTGCGTTGACTTATCGCCTTAGCAACGCCAGCAGAACTCAGCAGCTGAGAGTGCTCCGTCAGCATTTTGATCCCACGCTTTACGTCCATCACTGTAATAAAACAGCGCGCCTTGACTTGTCACCAGTGGTTGCGCTTTGATCCGGTAAGCTGTGCCACCACCTGTCAAAGCATCAATCGTCAAGTTGTAAGCTTTATTGCTCGCCACCTCACTCGCCGGTGAGTGACTCAAAAAAATGGCGGGAGTACCGGTATCACCGCCTTCTTGCGCGGCACCAGCATAGCTAAAGTTAGCTAATTTATGGCGCTCTAACTGGGCGGCAAATGCCAATAAGTCTGACTGCGCAACACTGCGTTTACTGTCTGCTATGTAACTTTGATAGCTAGGGTAAGCAAGGGTGCTGACAATCCCTACGATCGCAACTGCAATCATTAATTCCATCAAAGAGAAGCCACGGCTGTTGGTTATCTTACTTGATTTGCGAATGGGCATACTATTCATCTTCTTGTCGTTCTATTTCTGTCTTCCAACTACTTTTTTGGATCCGTTCAAAACGGCCATAAATATTTTGCGCTAAACAACCAAATGCTGAAGTACAGGCTACTTCATTGCCCTGCTCGTCTACCTCAATGACAGCCGAAGCGCATTCTGTACCTAAGCACACAACGGGTTGTAGAATATCTTCAATTAGAATCTTAGTATCAGGGGCGATACCGGTTTGCTTTAAATTGGTAAATCTATCTTGATGGGTTGTTTGATTGTCATTATTCAAATCAACCACAGCGTTACCATTAATCAATTCAACTAAATACGCACGACTGTTACCACTAGGCGGAGCACATAAGCTGTCATTTGCCGATGCAGGTAAATAGGTAGTGAAGAATACTTGATAATTTAGTATGAGTGGTGAAGCCAGTACCTTTTCACCGCCGCTACCAAGATCTACGAGCCAGCCAGCCCGATTTGCATATATCGCTCCTTGCTCTTCAGCTACCGTTTGATCAGACGATGTCAGCAAATGAGCCGTTGCATCGTACAGATCATCACGGGTAAACGGACTTTCTGGTAACCCATAATTCCCTTGCTCGTCTTTAGTAAAAATACCAAAATCTTTTAACACATAAAAACTGTCTTGGATCTCAGAATTCAAGGGGTGTGCTCGATAACCTGAGCCAATTGCGACCGCATAAAAGTTTTCATCTATCGTGCTTATTTGAGCCACGTCTGGTGCATAGTAGAAGCGTCGATTATCTTCAGCTAAGTCACCACCGAGATCCGCAAGCAAACCGCCGCTAACCAACTCACTGCGTCCTAAACCATTGTGTATGTCCAAGCGAAATAATTGGCCACCTAAATCCGCGACATACATATGATCGGCCAGTCCGTCGTTATCTCTATCGATAACAGAAATCCGGGCAGGAATACTGTATTGCATATCGCTTAACAATAAATCTGCGCTGCTGTTACTGGCTGACCAAATTAACGCGCCAGTATCTGCATCAACAATAAACACTGCATTACCCACAGTATCTGCGCTACGTGCCATCTTATTGTCTTGCTCAACATCGTAACCTCCACCAAAAATAAGCACGTTACGTATCGTTTCACCGACTTTAATCTTAGTGACGGTTGGCCGTGACCATGTTTGGCCCAGCTTTTCGAAACCGGTGCTGCCGCCGACGATTTGATGTACCAAAATCGGATTCGTTTTACTCGAGATATCAAATGTATAGTAATTTCTTCCCCCCCTGCGCATACCTACATACAGATAAACTTTATCGTCGAAATGACGTAAAACTAAGTCGCCATCCAAGCCATAAATATGATTCGACGTAGTATTCTCTCGATAAAACTCATATAAGTTCCCAAGTAGCTCTTGCGGAATAACCGCAAAATTTTCGCTGCCCGTTTGCGCATCAAATGAATGTAAAAAGCCCTGATTGGTAGCGACAAAAATAGCGCTGTCGGTCGCAGAATAGTTAACAATAACCGGCTGGGAATGAATCGGATCCCCCATTTGCAAACGTACATCGGAGGTATCGCCATCTCCATCATCGTCTTTTAGATCAACCCCCCTTACCCACTTTAATAGATTACTGCGTACAGTAATTAAATCGCTTAGCATATCGATGTTTAATAGCGCCCCTGTCAAACTGATGTTGTTTTCATGCAATCGATTATCGCTATTCGCCAAAGGCCCTGGTGCCGAGAAAGTGAATAAATTGCGCGCAAGACTCAATTTGCTTGCCGCACCGCCTTGACGAACGTCGTTACCATCAGTGAGCACTGACCAATAACTGTGCGCTTGCTCAGAGAAAAAACCATTGCCATCATCTACCGCTGGCAAGCCGTTTTTATCCAATATGGTATCGCCATCAATTTTATATTTCTTTAAATTGCCGGGCCAATTACTGCCCTCTGAAGGTTTAAACAATGCAAAGTACAATTCGTCTTTGTGGGTTAAACGATTAAGTTGATTAACTGCCACACCGGGGGAAACAAATGTAGCGTTAACATCTTTCACGGTTTTTAAAATAGATTGAAACGCGCCAAGTAACTCTTGGCTGTTATCTGCTTGGTAGAATCCGCCGCCGCCTTGTAAGGCGATCTGATTTAAAAAACTGTTGGCCTGAGTATTCGCAGCAAAACCAATAGTATGGGTAATAATACGACTATCTATTGCTGATTCTTCGGTATCAGCGATATTACGCACCAAACTCAAGCCGCATTTTTCGCCCCCACTGCCTGTACAAGATGCATTTAATAACGCTTCTATTTCGTCTACACTATGGTTGTTGTTAGCCTCACCATCAGAAAGCAAGACGATGTGATTGTTGACCTGACATTGTCGATCAGTAATGGGCGATAAATAACGCGCTCCTTGAGGGATTTGCTGAGTAATACAATTTGACGAACTTAGATTATCTTCCTCGCACCCTGATGGCAACGTGGCATCTTGCCCGGTATACGACAGCCGGTGGCTGACGCGTGTATTGCGCCTCACAGTACTCGACACCGAATTGTTACCTCGGGTTAAGCCGTAGTCCACGTCTAACCCGCCATAATAAAGCACCCCTTCATATAATGTATCAACTATTGGGGTATACCCGCTGGCGCTAAGTTCATCAACTTTACTGACTAAATGTTCCCGCACCGTTGAGGTTTGCCCAGGCGTTGCCTGTCCTTGAAATTCAATGACTAATTTAGCAGCCCCTGAGGGGCGTTCAGAGTAAGTGTACGCCCCGCGCGTATTATTGAAATCAGACAATATGAACATCATATCATTCCCCGATTGCCAATCGCTTCGGTTGACTAATTGGTTGACGATACTGGCCACTGACGGACTCTGATACTCTCGATTGCGATACCAGCGTTCGATACCGCTCCAGGTGACAGCCGAGGTTTTAGCTTTATTTCTCAACAAATACCGAGAGTAATTATTAAAACTTCTTGGATCGGCTTCATTGGCAGCTTCAATCGTCATCGATGCGCTATTATTGTAACTATTTTGATAAGCTGTAAATTCGAGATAGGCATGACTGACAACCGCTCCTTGGGGTAACGCAATGTTGCGAAAACGCAATCCAATGTAGTCATTGCTATTAGCGTTAAATGTCAGCTCACTGCCGGTAGATTGATAACCGTTATAACGCTCTTCAGCATTGTTAGATTGGCTATCAATTTGATAGGTTAAATCGCCAGTAATACATCCTGTTGCCGTCGTTTCGTCGTACACCACTACGAGCTGCGGCGATAATCCTCCGCCTTGCTCGAAACTATCCGCGAGACGGTTGCTAGACGCACTCACCCCTTGAGCCGTTAAAATAATATTGAGATTATTGCCACCGCACCAATCAGCTAAATCCACTACTTCTTGGATCACTGAGCTAAAATCGATCGAAGCTACCGTATCTCCCACAGAAGGCCAGTCATTCTCTTGATCCCAAATCACTTGATTAGAGGTTTGTGTTCGATTACTGATATTTTGTTGGCTACTGGTAAATGTAGTCGCGTTCGCAGCTAACTCTGCTGCGATATTTATTGTTGTGGCAGATGCATCATACCCTCGGGAATTAAAGCGCAAGTAGGCGCTAGTTATCGTTGCGCCTTGAGGAATGTTCAGGGCTTGGTAACGTAAACCGGTGACAACCTGCTCCGTTCCGGAGGATAACGTCAAACTACTGCTATTTAAATTGACACTGCCCGAACGCTCAGTTGCATCATCTGAACTTTGTACAATTGGTATAATTAGCTCTGGGGAAACCGTGTCATCAATAGGGCGAACCGGATACAGGATCGGTCCTCCATAGTCAGAGAAACGCATTAGGCCGGCATTCACATTGGTCACCGAACGCAGGGTTTCTTTTAATGCATTTTGTACCCTAAGCATACGAGATTCATTGGTATTATCATAGGCGCCCATGCTGCCTGACGTATCCATAATGAACAGCACATTTGGGTCGTACTTCACCTGTTCGTTGCTCGTTCCAAAATAAATCTCTAGATCATCTGCCCACGTCTGCATCGTTGCCCCTAAACCAAACAGCAAGAATAATATTCTGCAATACAACATAATGGCTCCGATTATTGTGACGCTGGCGCTAAAACGGCGGCAGTTAAACTATTGGCGACAATTGAACGGCTACCTTCCATTTGGCCGCATCCTTTAACAATAAAAACATGACAGGTAATATGGCTGCCACTGATCACATTACTTGATCCTAAACATGCCTGCTCTCGCACATAAGCAGTACGTGACCAACTATCGATAGCTGGACTTGTATCGTAATGCCCCTCTTCTAGATGTTGTGCACCGATCGAAAGCCCGCTACTGGTAACACGTCGATTAATCCAATTCTCGTTATCTTGACAACGCAAGGTGTCATTTTGCATGTCTAACGCATCATTTTGTCGCGCTTGGGTTAACGGGTCGACCATAACCAAATCACTTATCACAGTGGTATCTTCAGATTCAAATACTACGCCCGCAATCGCGGCCTCAGCAGCATCAAACGCGAGTGTTTGGGTTTGCAACGACACCGCCATTTTATTTTGCAACAGCCCGCTAGACACAGATGCAATCCCCAGCACAGTTAAACTCACCAGGACCAGCAATGCGAACACCATAACCAAGCCCTGCTGCTTGCTTCGCTGGTTGAGTCGCTGACAATCTCGCTGACTAGTGTGTTCAAATAAGTATTTACCATTCATAATTTTCGACTTCGCATAATATTTTTAACATTCCGCAGTGTTATCGTGGTTTCAAATGGCTTAAATAAGCCTGTTCCACTGGGGGTAATCGCCGCTTCATTTAATAACTTGTAGCTTTTTTGTGTACTGACTTGTGCTTCCCCATCTCCACGTAAAAGGACCGCTAAACGCAATGCAACAACCTGGCTCCCACTGGCCAACAAGGCAGCGAGTTCATCTGCTCGCACATAGCGTATGGGACGACCCGAGTTATCTCCAGAGAACGCATTATGGGTGATCCCGTAAAGTGCTTGAAAGCTAAACACATCATCCAGAATGATTTCTGCGCTATTGTCTACCAACTGGTTACCCGCTAATTTCCCTCGCAGCACCCGCCCATCAAAACCTCGGCAGCGCAGAGCGTTACCTTGCACAAAGTAATGATTCACCACGTAAAACTCTTCACCTTGTGCATAACCCAAACGATTACCTCTGCAATCCATACTGCCTTGAAATCCGATAACTAAGTTGTCATTCGCCCCAGCGCTGCCTTGCGTAGCACCAAGTAGCGGCATCGTGGTTAAATCCCCCGGTAATAAAACGGGATGATTTTGTACGAAGCTTGCTTCTTCAATCACGTCAACGGTATGACTAAGATTGGTGTCGAGTAAATCAGAACGCCCCGCCATGAGCATTTCTTGACGCAGGCGAGTGATCACAAAGCGCCCATTTTCCTGCACTGATGTCACCGCTTGATTAACACCTTGTGTTACCCTTGAACTGACCATCACTTGAATTACCGCACCAGAAATCACCAAGCCCAAAGCGAGAGCGATCATCAATTCAATAAGACTGAACCCTACCTGCGAATGTCTGAAAGTGACGTTACGTTGCATTACAAGGTTAAATCCAAGGTGACACAGTCGTGAGCAACACTTTGATTCGTATTGCATTCAGCATTTAAAATACGCTCTTGGTTCTGCCAGCTTTCAACCGGCCAGGCCACCATGATGTGATGACGTGACCCTGCACTGCAGCTATCTGCATCCAGCGCATTGTTGTCATCACATGTCAATGAAATCGATAGGCTAGGCGCTGCTGCAGTCACTGCACAGGAAACTTCATAGGCGTCAAATTGGGCAAACTGAGCGCTAGAGCACTGGTTTTGTAAACAGTTAGGAACGGTAGGGGGTAAAGCTAAACAAAAACACTCATAAGGGGAGCCCCCGGAATCACACGATAGATCTGCAAAATTATATGCGTCTTGAACAAAATATTGATTATCAACCACCAGCCCAAGTCCCAGTGTAGAAGGCTCGGCTGCCGCCCGTAAGCGCTCACTGAACTGCTGAGCCACTAAAACAGCTTGGCTACGATGTAATGCATCCGCATTTGAAAACGCGCTGACAAATTGCAAAGAAGCCACGCCAAGTAAGCCCACCGTCAAAATAAACAAGGTGACTAATATTTCGACCATGCCCACCCCGTTCATCCTCCTTGGTGATGATAGGCCTGCCGCTTGATGGAAAGTAAATATTGTTGTTTTGATAAACGCTAACCACGAACGAAATAGTGATATTGAAGCTTAGCGCAATGCAGGTGAAGTTTAGTTATCGACTTTAGACTATAGGTATAATTGCTAACAGACTAAAACGTGGTGTAGCCTAGGTTTCAAGAACAGATGAATCAGATGAGTAAAAATAGGAAAACAAACATAAGCTGCTGAGAACACCAGCATGTCCCAGCAACTATGTCCAACTGAAAGGTTTTAGCTTACTTGTTTGACTCGTAATTCTTTTGGTACGGCAAACTCTATATTTTCTAGGCGGCCTGCGCGTTCAGTGGCACTACTCGCACCCCAAAGTTTCAGGCGATCAACCACCCCTTGTACCAACACTTCAGGCGCAGAGGCCCCGGCGGTAACACCAATATGCTTAGCATCAACTAGCCATTCTTTTTGAATACAATCAGCATCGGCAATCAAATGTGCTTTTGCACCGATTTTTTCAGCTAGCTCACGTAGTCGATTCGAGTTAGAGCTGTTCTGTGCCCCAACCACGAGCAACACATCGCAATCAGCTGACAGCTCACGCACTGAGTCTTGACGGTTTTGCGTTGCATAGCAAATATCATCTTTACGTGGCCCTTCAATTGCAGGGAATTTAGCGCGCAATGCATCAATCACATCAGCCGTGTCATCAACAGAAAGGGTAGTTTGACTACAGTAGTACAAAGCCGCTGGGTTTTTAACGACTAAGCTAGCAACATCATCAACCGACTCCACCAAGTAAATGCCGCCATCTTGGTTATCATATTGGCCCATAGTGCCTTCAACTTCGGGGTGGCCTTGATGACCAATAAGAACGCATTCAGTGCCTTTTGAACTGGCGCGCATCACTTCCATATGCACCTTGGTGACTAATGGGCAGGTTGCGTCAAATACCTTCAAGCCTCGAGCGCTCGCTTCATTACGCACGGCTTGAGATACGCCATGCGCCGAGAAAATCACTATGCTGTCATCGGGCACTTCGATGAGTTCATCGACAAAAACAGCCCCGCGCTCTTTCAGCCCATCCACCACAAATTTATTGTGTACCACTTCGTGACGTACATAAATAGGCGGTGAAAAAATCTCCAAAGCGCGCTCAACAATCGTAATGGCTCGGTCTACGCCGGCACAAAAGCCTCGTGGGTTAGCCAAATGAATTTGCATAATGTTTCCTAGGGTTAACGTTTACTCAAAAAGGGGGATGTAAATTACGCGACAGAAATAATTTCAACGTCAAATGTAATGGTTTGCCCAGCTAACGGATGATTGAAATCCACCGTCACAGATGCACCGGCAACCGAGCGTACTATACCAGGTAACTCACTACCATCAGGTTGAGAAAAGGTCATAATCATGCCCTCTTCTGCTGGCGTTTCACCACTGAATTTACTGCGATCAAGGTGGTAAATATTATCTGGGTTCGGAAATCCGAACGCATCTTGAGGCTCAAGCGTGAATGATTTTTTGTCACCCGCTGCCAATCCTAATAAGCAGCTCTCAAATCCTGGGGTTAGATTGCCATCCCCTATCACCAACTTAGCTGGTTTATTATTGACCCGCGTGCTGTCCGCTGCTGAGCCATCAGATAATTTCAAATCAAAGTGTAATACCACTTCACTGTTGTCGGTAATGACCCCAGATGAATCACTCATTTACATTGTCCTTATTTTTGAACATATCTATCACTAACAAAAAGGCGCCTAAACAGATCGCACTGTCAGCCACGTTAAATGCAGGCCAATACCAGTCTTGATAGTAAAGCACTAAGAAATCGATAACGAAACCATGTATCAAGCGATCAAACACATTGCCAATAGCACCACCAATAATCAAACAAAATGCCACAGGTAGCATAACTTGCTGGCGTGAGGTCTCTTTCAACCACCATGTCACTAAGCCACATACGGCAATGGCGATCCCGGTAAATAACCAGCGTTGCCAACCGCCTGCATCACTTAAAAAGCTAAATGCCGCACCATAATTATAAACATGGGTCAGATTGAAAAAAGAGGTGTACTGTATCGCTTGGTACGGCTCCAAATTTGCTACGATCCAGTGCTTAGTAACCTGATCAATGATAAACACCACCACGGCTAACCACAAAAAACGCAAGCCACTCTGTCTAAATAAATTAAGCATACGCGCGTGTTTCACCTTCACCGTCGACATTGGTTACACAACGTTGGCATAACTCAGGGTGTGTTTCGCTAGTTCCGACATCTTCTCTGTGGTGCCAGCAACGAGCGCATTTTTCACCTTCCGATGCACTGATATGTAGCCACAGGCCAGGTACTTCAGTTTCTGTTGCATCTGCAGGCTTGCTTTCTAAGCCTTCAACTGACGCAGACGAGGTAATAAACACGAAGCGTGCTTCGTCTTTTAACTTGCCAAGCAAATCAGTAAGCTCTGGAGTGGCATAAATTTTCACTTCGGCTTCAAGTGAACCACCGATTGTGCCCTCTTTACGAGCAAGCTCAATTCTACGGTTCACTTCGTCTTTAACGGCTAACACTTGCTGCCAAAATGCATCATTGAATTGTGTATTCTGCGATTGAGCCGAAAGCCCTGTATACCAAGAGTCGGTAAATACGAACTCTTCTTCTTGCCAAGGCATCTCTTGCCAGATCTCTTGTGCGGTAAAGCTGGTAATAGGTGCCATCCAACGAACAAGCGCTTCTACAATATGATAAAGCGCGGATTGGCACGAGCGACGAGCGTGACTGTCGCTCTTGGCGGTATATTGGCGATCCTTGATGATATCAAGGTAGAAGCTACCCATTTCAATTGAACAAAAATGCATGAGCTTTTGAGTCACAACTAACAGATCGTAGGCTTCATAAGCCTTAATAATCTCAGCTTGAATAGCATGAGCACGACTAACAGCCCACTTGTCTAGCTCAACCATTTCTTCAAAGGGCACGAGATCCGTTTTCGGGTTAAATCCATTTAAGTTAGCCAGCAAAAAGCGCGATGTGTTGCGAATTCGGCGATATGCATCGGCTGAACGCTTTAGGATTTCATCTGATACCGCAATTTCGCTTCGATAATCAGTCGATGCCACCCATAAACGCAAAATATCAGCCCCCAGCTTGTTGGTCACCTGCTGTGGCGCAATCGTATTACCTAACGATTTAGACATTTTCTTGCCTTTGCCATCAACGGTAAAACCGTGAGTAAGTACTTGCTTATAAGGAGCATGACCTTTGGTTGCCACAGAGGTCATTAGCGACGACATAAACCAACCACGATGTTGATCCGAGCCTTCTAAATACAAATCAGCAGACGCGGGTATATCGTCGCGCTTGTCGACCACAAAATAATGGCTGACGCCTGAGTCAAACCATACATCTAAAGTGTCTAATACTTTAACGAAGGTATCGGCATCATCACCGAGTAACTCTTGTGGTTCGATATCCCACCATGCTTGAATGCCTTCACTTTCAACTCGCTGAGCCACTTGCTCAATGAGCTCGTCAGTGTTCGGGTGTAAGTCACCTGTGTCTTTATGTACGAACAAAGCAATTGGCACACCCCAAGTTCGCTGGCGCGAGATACACCAGTCAGGACGACCTGCAACCATGCTCTCAATACGGCTCTCACCCCATTCAGGGATCCACTGCGTATTATGAATTTCCTTGATTGACGCTTCACGTAAGCCATTTTTATCCATGCCGATAAACCACTGAGGCGTAGCACGGAAAATCAATGGCGTCTTGTGGCGCCAGCAATGTGGGTAACTGTGACTATATTTGAAGTGATGTACTAATGCGCCGCGCTCTGATAGCACTTCAACCACATGTTCATTGGCTTTAAATACGTGCTCGCCGGCAAAAATGGGCGTGTTCTCAAGATAAACGCCGTTTGCACCAACAGGGTTTGCCACTTCTAAATTGTATTGACGACCAACATTAAAATCTTCTACACCGTGGCCTGGGGCTGTGTGTACACAACCTGTACCTGAATCGGTTGTCACATGCTCACCTAAAATAAGGGGCACAGTAAAATCGTAAAACGGATGTTTTACTTGCATGTTTTCAAGCGATTGCCCCAATGCCGTTCCTAGAACTTGAGTGTTTTCGAAACCAAAACGCTTAATACACTCGTCTAACAAATCGGTTGCCAGCACCAAGCGCTCGGTGCCCGTTTCTGACTGCACCTGTACTAAGCTGTACTCCAATTCTGGGTGCAAAGAAATCGCGCGGTTTGCCGGTAATGTCCAAGGTGTGGTGGTCCAAATGACCACAGATATCGTACCTTCACCTAAGCCTTCACCAGTTGCGGTGAATTGCTTAGTAAAGCTGGCTTCATCAGCCACATTGAAGCGTACGTCAATAGAAGGCGATACTTTATCTTGGTACTCTACCTCAGCTTCAGCCAACGCAGAACCACAATCTGTGCACCAATGTACTGGTTTGAAGCCTTTCTCCAAATGGCCTGAACGCACAACATTACCCAACTCACGAATAATGTTAGCTTCAGAAACAAAGTCCATGGTCTTGTATGGCTTATCCCATTCACCCAGCACACCTAGGCGGATAAAATCTGTTTTCTGCCCGTTGATTTGCTTTTCAGCATATTCGCGACATTTCTGTCTAAACTCAGCGGCAGTGACTTTTTTGCCTGCTTTGCCGACTTTCTTTTCAACCATCAATTCAATTGGTAGGCCGTGACAATCCCAGCCTGGCACATAGGGCGCATCAAAGTCAGATAGCGTTTTTGATTTAACAATCACATCTTTAAGAATTTTATTTACCGCGTGGCCAATGTGAATATCACCGTTGGCATACGGAGGACCGTCATGCAAAATAAAAGGCGTTTTGCCTTTTTTCGCCGCGCGAATTTTGTGATATAGCGCTTTATTAGTCCAGTCTTGCAGCATTTTAGGCTCACGCTGGGCCAAGTTTCCGCGCATGGGGAACTCAGTCTCAGGCAAATTCAAAGTATGTTTGTAGTCACTCATTGATTGCTAAATCCAAAATCGTCGTTATTCGTCATTAATTTCAGTCAACACCGAGCAGCTGTTTGGCTTGCTCAGCATCACGTAATATTTGTTGATGCAACTGTTCGAATGAATCGAACTTAATTTCGTTGCGTAATTTTGCTCTTATGGCCACTGAAATAAAGCGCCCATACAGATTGCCTGTAAAATTAAATATATGCACTTCTAACTGAGAGCGCTGACCGTTCACCGTCGGTCGTGTGCCAATATTTGCTACGCCGCTATATATTGTACCCGCTATATCAACCTCAACAGCAAACACACCGTTAATGGGGGCATTGCAACGTTTGAGCAATAGGTTAGCGGTAGGAAAACCAATTGTGCGGCCTTTTTTATCACCATGTAGCACTTTGCCAGAAATGGTAAATGGGCGACCAAGCATTTTTTCCGCTAAGATAAAATTGTCTTCACTTAGCGCCTTACGCACTTCTGTAGAACTAATGCGGTAATCATCTAACCGAAAACTTTGGGTGCTGACTACGCTAAATCCGCACTTTTGACCTTCCGCTTGTAACATAGCGAAATGTCCGACTCGCCCTTTACCGAAACGAAAATCATCACCTACCACCAAAAATTGAACACCTAAATCTTCCACCAAAAGTTGTTCAACAAACTGCTCAGCGGTAAACGAGGCAAAACGTTTATCAAACTTTAAGCACAGTAGCCGGTCAACGCCTAACGCTTTAAGCTGCACGTATTTGTCACGTAATAGGCTTAATCGTGCGGGCGCATGGTCTGGGGTAAATAATTCCTCAGGTTGCGGCTCAAAAACCATTACTGTCGCGGGCAGCCCAAGCTCACGAGCCTTAACCACCAGCTGACTTAATACGGCTTGATGACCTAGATGAACCCCATCAAACTTACCAATTGTCAGTACGCATCCTCGGTGTCTGTCACGAAGATTATGTAAACCGCGGACTAATTCCACTGTGTTCCTCATTCACATCAGTTTCTTTACGCTTTGATGATGAAACTGATACTATTGGCTAAAATCAAAGCGACGGATTATAACGAACTACGCGCAGAGATACAGCCCGTTATAGCGCAGTTCGCTTAATTTACCTGAATTGCTTTTGATAGTAGCTGTTTTGGCCGTATTCCTAACGCTATACCACTTAGTAAAAACACCACACCTGCCCCAGCAATCATGATGGCTAACTGCGTCATCTGCATAGCAGGTGCCCAGCCTAACCAGCTTTCGATTCCTGGCCGATAATAGAGTAAACCTGCGGTCATAATTAACGTCGCAATGAAAACTTTGGCGAGAAAAAACAACGTACCAGAAGACATCTTATATACCCCCAAACGATGCAATTTGCTATACAGCAAAGCCGCGTTCATGGTGGCAGACAAACTCGTTGCTATCGCCAATCCAAGATACCCGAATGGGATAGCAAAAATTAGGTTAAACAGCATATTAGAGGCCATGCACCATATACCGTATTTCACTGGCGTTTTCGTATCTTGTCGGGAGAAAAAGCCAGGTGCAAGCACCTTAATAAGCATAAAACTGAGCAAGCCTGTGGCATAAGCAATTAGGCTATAAGACGCAAGTGTCGCATCAAGGGCTGTAAATTCGCCGCGCTTAAATAATACAATAAGCATGGGCTCAGCTAAGATCATCAAACCCGCAGCAGCTGGTATTCCTAATAAACAGACCATGCGCAGGGCCCAATCAATATTTGCACTAAATGCATTTGCATCTTTCGTCACATGATTACGTGATAAGGTCGGTAAGATAACCGTCGCGATGGCAATACCGAATAACCCCAACGGGAACTCTAATAAACGATCTGAATAATAAAGCCAACTGATGGAGCCGGTAACCAGGAAACTGGCAATAAAGGTATCGAATAATAAATTTAATTGCCCCACAGAAACGCCAAATAAAGCCGGGATCATGAGTTTACGCACTTTAGTGACCTTTGGGTCTGACCAACCCCACTGCGGCTTGACCAATAATCCGGCGCGATATAAAAACGGCAGCTGAAAGGCAAATTGGACGATGCCTCCAATAAATACCCCCCACGCTAGGGCAAACCCTGGCTCATTGAAGGTATCCGCCATAAATATAGCGCAACTGATAATCGCAACGTTTAATAGCACAGGTGTAAACGCAGATACGGCAAATTGATTCAGGGTATTTAATATCGCACCGGTTAAGCCTGCTAATGAAATAAACATCAAATAAGGAAACGTGATCTTCAGCATTAACGCCGCTAATTCGAATTTAGCCCCTTGTGGCTCGTCGTTTAGGTACTCCATAAACCAACCTGTGCCAAATATTGCCGCCACCACTGGCGAGCCAATTACCCCCAAAAAGGTGACGACTGTTACTATTACGCCTAAGGTGCCTGATACTTTGGCAACGAACTGCTTCATCGCATTTGGGTCACTTTCATTGCTGACTTCAGTCAGAACAGGAATAAATGCTTGAGCAAATGCGCCTTCGGCAAATAGCCGGCGAAGAAAATTAGGGATTTTATTGGCAAAAAAGAACACGTCGGCTGCTGCACCTGCACCCATTAAATTTGCAACTACTATATCTCTGACTAAACCTAAAACGCGTGATAAAAAGGTCATACAACTGACAATTAATCCGGATTTCAACAAACGATTCGACACATGATTTCCTTTTACAAAATAAACTATCCGAATAATTCCGCGCCTATTATGCGTCATGGCTAAATTAGTTAGAAGCATTCACACAAAAAACTGTCAGATTCAAAGGCAAATACGAAGCAACCAAGGATAGTTTTGATTAATTTTGCATATATACATATTGCCACTTCGCTCAATCAAGGAACTCAGGTAAACTATTGTTTGGCAGGTGCGAATGCCTATTAATGTCGCCCACTTCGCTGATTGTGAATACGATTCAGATCCAGCATTACGATACCTTGGGAATTAAGTGCTATTTTGCGCAATAAATACGCAAAAGCATTTGACAAACACAGGTCTGATAGGCACAATCCGCACCCTTGAATTTTGACTAGAATTTTTTGGGAGTTCCACTTGGCTAACATTAAGTCTGCTAAGAAACGTGCACTACAATCAGAAAGACGCCGCCAGCACAACGCTAGCCGTCGTTCTATGACACGTACATCTTTGAAAAAAGTACTTGCTGCAATCGCTTCTGGCGATAAAGCATCTGCTCAAGCTGCATTTGCAGCTGCTACACCTTTAATTGACCGTATGGCAACTAAAGGTCTTATCCATAAAAATAAAGCTGCTCGTCATAAGAGCCGTTTATCTGCACAGATCAAAGCACTAGCTTAATATCGGTTCAGAGTTTTTATTGTCAAAAAAGCGCTTAGGCGCTTTTTTTGTGTCTGAAATTCTTCAGTTTATCTATTCTTTATTTTCTCAAGCGTTTATTGTGAATAATGTGAGCTTGCTTACACCCGAACGTGCATACAAAAAACGATATTTCAAAAGGAACCACATGAAAGCCGCGCTCTTTTACCCATCATTGGCATTTTGCAGTGCATTATTGCTAAGTGCTTGTACATCAACCTCGCAAAACAATACCGTTCCAGCCGATCTAGCACGTCTAAGCGATAGTGCGTTAAAAAGTGAGCTCGCTTACGATGTCGTCAAGTCTTTGACCGTAGAAGTAGGGCCGCGCATTGCTGGCAGCGAGGGTGATAAACGCGCAGTCGCTTGGGCAGAAGAAAAATTCAAAGCCCTAGGGTTTGATAAAGTCTACAAAGAGCCTGTGCGTGTACGCAATTGGTCGCGCGGCATTGCAGATGCAAAGGTCATTGCTCCATATCAGCAAAAATTGTTCATCACAGCGCTAGGTGGCTCGGTAGCGACCCCTGAAGGCGGACTCATTACCCAAGTTGTCATGTTTGATTCGTTGGCTTCGTTGAAGCAAGCTGATGGTGCACACGTTCGCGATAAAATTGTATTTATTAACCAGCGCATGCAGCGAGATCGCGCAGGTAAAGGCTACGGCCCTGTGGTCATTGGTCGCTCTCAGGGTGCAATAGAAGCAGCTAAGCTAGGAGCCAAAGCCGTGCTCATTCGCTCTGTAGGCACAGACAATTCACGTTTTGCTCATACGGGTGTCATGCAATACTCAGATGACGTTGAGAAGATCCCCGCTGGTGCTTTATCTAATGCTGATGCAGACAATTTGCAAGCCATGCTCAATGCAGGTAAAGATGTGACCTTGGCGGTAGAGATGCGTGCTAAAGAACACGGCTGGCAGACGTCTTACAATGTTATCGGTGAATTTACCGGTAGTGAGTCGCCAGATGAGATCGTATTAATTGGTGCGCACTTAGATTCATGGGACGAAGGCACTGGCGCGCTTGATGATGGTGCTGGCGTAGGCATAGTGACCGGCGCAGCCACAGTGATCAAAAACCTTATGGGTCAACCTAAACGCACCATTCGCGTGGTACTTTATGCATCAGAAGAGTTTGGTTTAACCGGCGCGCAAGAATACACCCGTAAACACAAAGCTGAATTAGGCAATATTATTGTTGCCGCTGAGTCTGATTTTGGTGCAGGTGAGATATATCAAATCGATACGCTTTTTGCGCCTGATGCCGTTGAGCAAGCGAAGCCTTTGTTTGCAGCGCTTGAAAATATAGGGGTTAAGCAAGGGCACAATCAAGCTGGAGGTGGGCCTGATGTGTCTATGCTGCCCAAGTACGGGGTACCTGTTGTATCGCTACTGCAAGACGGTACCTATTATTTTGATTATCACCATACAGCCAATGACACTTTAGACAAGGTGGATCCAAAAGCACTAGCACAAAACCAAGCGGCCTATGCCCTGCTCGCATACTTTATGGCAAACAGTGGGGTTGATACACGACCGGCACCCGCTTCGCATTAATCGTCATCGTATTCCCTAATAACGAAAAAGGCGAGATATCAGTGCTATCTCGCCCTTTCTTTGATTATTAGCCTTTACTAACTATTAAGCAAACTCATCCGCTATTGGCTCAATGTAAGCTAATGCTTCTTTTTCTGGCTCAAGGGTTTCACAAGCATCAATTTTGAGCATGTCAGCCACTGGCTTGCCCTGTAGTTCAAGCAGTAACTCATGTAGCTGCTCACCTGCCCCGCAGTATGAATCGCAATAACTGCTGTCGCCCAAGCCGATGACAGCAAAAGGCTTTTGATCCATGAGTGGAAACATATCTTTTAAGTCAGAAACAAAAAATTCTAGATTAGGTGGGATATCCCCCTGCCCCGTCGTAGAAGAAATAAAAATGTACCCATCAGAACGTTTAAAATCATCTACGCTTGGGTCATCATATATTTCGCTAACCACTTGTTTACCGTTGAGCAATTCTTGTACTTGCTCTGCAACATGTTGGGCGTTACCGTAAACTGAACCAACGAAAATACCTACTTTACTCATTTTTTACTCTTCCATTACTAAATCAAAATTAGTTTACCGATTAATTGAAGGCAGATCTAACTCATCTAACGATGGTACCTCCCATCCCCACTGCGCCATCAGGGTAGACATCCGCAGGTCGAATTCATTCACTATTGCTAGCTTTTCATTACTCATTGGGTGGGTAATACACATCTGCTGACAGGTTAATGCCAAGCCATTAAACGAAAATTGGTCACGCATGAACTTATTGTGCTTGCCATCTCCGTGTGTAGTATCCCCTACAATAGGATGATTAATATGACACATGTGTCTGCGCAATTGGTGCTTGCGACCGGTTTTAGGGTGCAACTTGACTAGCGTATAACGAGCTGACGGATAACGACTAACTGCAAACGGCAGCTCAAATTGCTTTATCGGTGTAAATTCTGTTTGTGCTTCTTGCGGGTCCTTATCTTGATTCGCCCGCTTATCTGCTATTTTATCAAGCTTCTCTTTTAAGGCGTAATCTATCAAGCCAGGTGCGTTCACATGGCCACGAACAATCGCGAAATACGTCTTGGCAACGGTATTGGTCGCAAACTGCTCTCCTAACAAACGCGCAATGTCCGCTGACAGGGCAAACACCAGCACGCCGGAAGTAGGCCTGTCTAAGCGATGAACCGGGAATACATGCTGACCTATCTGGTCACGTAGCATCTGCATGGCAAACTGAGTTTCGTGACGATCAATCATGCTTCTGTGAACTAACAAACCAGCAGGTTTGTGTATCGCCACAATGAATTCATCTTGGTACAAAATCGTTAGCGTCATAGGGGGGCGTCACTGAATATCAAGTCAATTTTGCTAATGGTACCAAGAATGGCTGTTGTGTATTGCCCATCACATTTTAATTCTTTCGCCCACTCCTGGGCCATCGGCAACAGTGTCATTCGCTCAGGTAAAGGCAATTTTGCCTGAAGCAAACTTGTCATCTTAGGTATGAAAATAAACTGCAACCACTGAGCAAAATCCATTCGGTCACAGGCAAAAGGCGCTTCACTTTGCATGGCCCACTCATTTGGTGGTGTAACAGACCATTGTTCAGCACTTTTTAGCTGTCTGATGAGCTGATTCAACAACGTCTCTATTTGGACTTCTGAGGCGCTACATGGCATGCTTCCGCTCATATTTATTCATCTCAAATTTGGATTATTTCCGCTTAATGCGCGGCAGTTTATAGGTAAACATGAATCAAATCAGCTCCATCAGTGAATTTCTTCTTCACGCTCAAACCGAATATCATGTATTTGATATGGGTCGTACCATTCGCTCCCTCGATAGCCAAACCTTTCTAAACATAGAAAACGCCAGCGAAGCGGCACCCTATCCTCGTCAAGAACATGGGTGGTTCGGCATCGTATTTTTTAGTCGCCAGTTAAGCCGCGAACATTATATTTGGTTTGTAAAATTGCCTTTAGACGAAAAAGGCCTAGTTATCAGCGCAACGCGTAATCACTTTTTACAGATCATTACTGATGCCTTAGGGGCACAATTAGAACATAACAAAGAAGCCCAAGGGCGCTTACCTGAAAATCCATATACCTTTGTGCCAAATCAACAGCAACTCGCTGATTTTAATAGTGTAAGTAGAGGTGTTTTGAACCTTCCACCAAGCGAATACTATTCAGCTGCGGTTCGTTATATTGCACATCCTCAGGCGCACAATTGGCAAGAAGTTGCCTTACAAGGTATCGCAGATGTAGCAGCCAGCGTGCGTCGCAAAGACGGCGCCCAACTCATTACAGCACATCTATTTGAAACAGCGCCTCAAGTGCAGCAAGCGTTAATGTCGTCGCTAGAAAACTACCCGCTAGACAAGTCTGTCAGCCAGCAACTGATTGACAATGCAAATCAACATATCGCCGATTTGTCTCTTCTACAATGGACACTGCGGGCGCTAAGTCAAAGCGTAGCCAATACAATCGTAAAAGCGTACATCCAAAAAATACTTGATTCACAACACAATACTGTGCCGGAAATCATGTTGTTGATTGCCGCGAGGCATTGGCAATACTTGCAAGATGAAAACGTATTGCGCCAATATATTGAACGGCTCGCGTTAATCGATATTGAGCTATGTGCTGACCTTTACAGTGACTTAGTGCGCATTCCTAGTATTCGACCCGCAATGCTTGGCATTATTCGCTGGCAAGACAAATCTTATGCATTAACGCAGGTGATTGGCCATTTATTTAGCGGGCAACAAAAATGAATTTATTTGATTTAACCCTGTTCTTAGTCATTTTGTTAGTGGTTTTGCAGTTTTGGCGTATGCGCGCGATTACTGAAAAAGCCAACCAGCACTTGGCACAATACTGTGACCAGCATGGCTTGCAGCTAATTAGTAATGCGCGACATAAAACGCGGCTCGGTAGCTATAGAGGAAAACTAGATTGGCAGAGTTGTTTTGTGTTTGAGTTTTCTGGCAATGGTGAGAACAGCTACCAAGGCACATTAACGATGGCAGGTAAGCATATACTCAAAGTTGATACCCCTGCTTATCGAGTAGATTAGTTTTTGTCAAGCGAGAAGAAGCTGCTTTAGACAACGACTTTTTATTGCGTCCAGAAACTGCAAAGGCGCGGCCTGAATTTCTTCAAGCCACGCCTTTACATAAAAATTGAAGGTCCCTCTGTGCGCTCCTTCACAACATCTAACTTACACAGTCCTTGTCTTGTCCTTCTGTCACTCATCCTGAATGCGGCACTTATCCCAAGTGTATCCCTTTCCCTTTATCACCTTCCTAGGTGAGTGCTGTTGTCCTAACAGCTATCCTTATTGCATCCAATGCGCTTATTTCCGTATAAGCAACTCTTCCTGAGTGTGTCCTTTTCCTTAACGCCGATGCGCGACTTCATCCTGAAGTATCCTTGTTATCCCTTTACCATTCATCCTAAATGGGCACTCGTCCTGAGTGTGTCCTTTTCCTTGTTCCCATTTCCAAATGGGTTGCTCATACCGAGCTTTCCTACTTATCCATGTACAGTTTATCCATTAAACTGTGCTGCTCTCCTGAGCCTGTCCTAGGTCATCCTTGTGTCTTCCTGACTCGTCGTGTTTCCTTGTGACAGGACAAACTATATAACAATCAAAAACATTTTCGACATGCCTGCGTGACAATTGCGTGACAGTTATTAACCAAAAGTCTAATAAAATGAATAATTCATATAAGTATCAGCTACTTGCTTAAAACTAACAGCGATCAGCATAGGAATAAAATGCCTTTGTCCTACACCTTTGTACGAAATCTCTTACAAAGGTGCAGGTCAATTGCGTAGACCAAAATTTAAGAAAGGAGAATAAATTTTGCCTTCTTTTTTTAAAGTTCCGTAAAAGGCAAATTAATATGTAAAGAAAAGTAATTAAACTGACAATTATTGACGCTCACAAAACATTAAATGACCAGTGATATGCCCTGTCTCTAATGCTTCGAGCATTTTATATTGCCCATCTTCAAAAAAGGACAAACATTTTGGTAACGTCACATAAACCCCTATTCCCTCGCTGCTGGAGTCTTCTTTCATCACGCCGTCAATGGCACTCATTAACACGTGGCCTAAGCCGCAATGTTGATAGTCAGGGTGCACGCCTATAAATGACAACATATGGTAACGCTGGGCCGGAATGTGTTCACGCACCTTTTGTTCTTTATCCACCATTTGCTTGGTACCAAAGTAGCCAGCAGTGAGCAGCATTTTGAGTCGCCAATGCCAAAAGCGACTTGGGCCAAATTCGGCATCCGGGCCTATTAAGCATGCCACGGCCAAAAGACGGGTATCATCGAACAGGCCGATCATAGGCTGTCGAGCCTGCCAAAATGCATTCAACTCTTCACGAATGGCTGAGCGTAAACGCGATTCGTACCCCTCTTTGTTAACCTGAAAGATATCCATAAACAAAGGGTCATCGTGGTATGCCTGGTACAAAATAGATGCAGCGATTTTTAAATCTTCCGCGGCTAAATAGATTGCTTTGATGTTATCCATATCAGGGGCGACAACGGCTTGAGATAATGGCATGCTGATCTCTCCTAGGAGGTTTTAATTCACATTACATTTCCATAATACATGTTAATATTTTGTAAAACGACAATTAAGTCAATCATAAACCATTAAAATAGCAGGAGTATTCAATGGAAAATTATCACACAACTATGGGTGACCTCTTCGAACAATTGGGATTAAGTGGTCAAGAAAGTGATGTTGAAGCTTTCATTGAAACGCACAAGGGGTTGCGTCAGGGAGTACACATAGAAGACGCTGAGTTTTGGTCGAAGGCACAAGCTCAATTTATTCGAAATGCATTGTTAGAAGATGCAGAGTGGGCCGAGTTAATCGACCAGTTAAATACGCGGATACGCTAAGAATACCAATACTGCAATACACCATGCACTAATCTGCATGATGTATTGCGATTAACGCGCAACTACTGACTCAACATAGCAAGTGCAGAGTTCCCCCATCCTACGAGTTGATCATTTTTTAATACTAACGGTGTGCATTCATCTTTCGTCGTTACGCCATCGTCGTCCACGCGCTGGGTTCGATAATATAAAACGTGGTACTGATCATCACCTTTCTTAACGAATTCACTGAAATCCGCTACGCCCATGCGGTCCATGACTTCACCTGTGGTTAAATTCGGCTGTAATCGAGCAACTTCTTTACGATTATGCTTTTCCTGTTTTTGCCAATCAGACTGATAGCCATCGTGACCATCAACGGAAATAACACACCCAGATAACAATAAAGATAATCCCAAGGATCCCGCGAGAATAAGTGACTTCATAGTAAACTCCTGTTTTTGTACATTTTTAATTGTATATTTTTAAATTACGCTGAAATAAGTACATGTAGTATTCATTTGCATAGACATATACAAAATTAAAGCCAAAAATATATCCAATTGATTTTAAAGACTATTCTTTATTTACAATAATAACATCCTGATGTTTAATAGTCGTTATCACTATATTTTCGCTGAATTGACCAAACTATGACAAACCGATTATCTGAAGTTATTGCGCTGTGCCAAACATTATCAAAAGAAGGTAAAAAACCCAGCGTAGGGTTAGTCAGAAGTCGTGCTGGGGGAAAACTTTCTATTCCAGAGGCGATTAAGGGTATTCAAAGCTGGCAAGCTCAGCCCGACCAAGTCATTGAGCCATTGAACCTGACAGAAAAATCTGACGAAGCACCCGCTACATTAGAGGCCAGAGTTGCCTCTTTAGAAAAACAGATGCTCGAACTAACTCAGCGTCTAGCGCGCTTAACGCCGCCTGAGTAATTTGTTAATCAGCTAGAGCAGGTTCAATTTCAGCCAAAAACGTTGCCAGATCAGCAGAAATCTGCTCTTTCGGCTGCAAGCCGACTTGTTCTAACATCACAGCGCCTGTTTGATTTTCTACGCTAAGAATAAAGTCTTCTTCATCTGTTAATGCGATAAATACCGTTTCTGGTTGGCGCAAGCGCCTTTTCATCAAAATATGCCCGACAATATTCTGCTGAAGACGGTCAAAATCCTCTGCGTTCCACGCTTGTAGTATTTGCAATTTACCGCTCGGATGTTCCGCCACTATATTATCGCTCCAATAGCGAGAATAAAAATGAACAATATCAGGGTGCAACTCAATTTCTAAGGCATCATTGAGCCCCTCAAAATTGGCGACGTGTTCTCGCACTATCGGCTGCCACGATACAAGCTCCCCACTTTGACTATTTGAGGTTGCTTGATAACACGCAGAAGGCCAGTCAGGGTCAAACTCAATAGAAGTCAGCTCACAATGCTCTTTGGAAAAGGCCGCAAAACGCGCCATAAAATCGTCTAGCGCTTGATTTACCATTGAACTCATACGATTCCTCTTAGTAAGTATTAAATGGCGAGTAATGTAGCATTAATTTGGGCGCATCTTCTGATAAAATGCTTCTTCACCTAATGTATTCTATCTCTATTTTTTATTCACATTGAGGCTCTTACAATGCAAGATAAAACACGTCCTTCTGATATTCTAAGCTCCTTAACATTAGGTAAAACCACCCAATACAAAGAGCATTACAGCCCCGATTTATTACAAGGCGTACCACGCAGTTTGAATCGTGATGAGCTTAATTTAGGTGATACCTTGCCTTTTAAAGGTGTCGATCGCTGGAATGGCTATGAATTGTCTTGGCTCAATTTAAAAGGTAAACCACAAGTCGCCATTTTACGTTGCGAAGTGCCCTGCGAGTCAGTCAATTTAATCGAGTCAAAATCATTTAAGTTGTATCTAAATAGTTTTAATCAAAGCAAAGTCGAATCCATTGGTCACGTGCAAAAAATGATTAGCGAAGATCTATCTGCGTGTGCAGGTTTACCGGTGAATGTTCAACTTTATGCACGCGAGGCGTTTCCTGGCTTACACCTTGGAACACTCGAAGCCCAATGTATTGACGATTTAGACATTTCTATTGATAACTATGAACTAGAGCCGTCAGTCCTGCGGGTTGAAGAAAGTGAAGTGCAAGAAACGCTTTGCAGTCATTTACTAAAATCAAACTGCTTGATTACTAATCAACCAGATTGGGGCAGTGTGTTAATTCGCTATCACGGCCGAAAAATTGACCATGAAAGCATATTGCGTTATTTAATATCGTTTCGTCAGCACAACGAGTTTCACGAACAGTGCGTTGAGCGTATTTTTAGTGACATCATGAAATTCTGTAAGCCACAGAAACTGAGTGTCTATGCCCGTTATACCCGACGTGGTGGATTGGATATCAATCCATTTAGAAGTAACTTTGAAACTATTTACCCTGAGCTACGTTTAGCTCGCCAATAAAACACGCACTGAGATATGTAGCGTTCTTTTACTCTGGTTGCATATCAAGGCTGTTTTCATTTAAGGAATTCAATGAAAAGTATTCAGTTAAATCCCCTTGGGGCGATGAGTCAGTTATCTAAATTAGAAGTTGATAAACTTAATCAATCTGCTGATAGCCAGTTGTATTATTTATTTCGTAGTTGTTGCTTAGCCGTATTAAACAGCGGCGCTGAGACAGACAATTGCGAGAACTTATTTGATGAAAATGAACAGTTTGACATCAAACTAATTAGTCGCGAACGGGGCGTAAAAATTGAGTTAGTGAATCCCCCTGCTATTGCGTTTGTCGACGATAAATTAATCAAAGGTGTTCATGAACACCTATTTTCGGTTCTGCGTGACCTGCTTCACATGGGCGAAAGCTTCAACGGTGCTGAATTTCCAGGCGTGTCTGAGTCGGCTTATATCACTCACAAAGTCTTTGACATGATGCGCAACGCGCAGACCATCAAAAACACTGCCGAGCTTAACTTAGTGGTCTGTTGGGGTGGTCACTCAATTGGCGAAACTGAGTACCAATACACCAAAGAAGTAGGCTACCAACTTGGTCTGCGTGAACTGAATATATGCACAGGCTGTGGGCCCGGCGCGATGAAAGGCCCAATGAAAGGTGCGACCATAGGTCACGCTAAACAGCGCTACCGCAATGGACGCTACCTAGGCGTCACCGAACCAAGCATTATTGCAGCTGAGCCACCCAATGCCATTGTAAATGAACTGGTTATCATGCCAGACATTGAAAAGCGCTTAGAAGCATTTGTGCGTATGTCTCATGCTATTATTGTGTTTCCTGGTGGCGCTGGCACTGCTGAAGAACTGCTGTATTTGTTAGGGCTAATGTTAAACGAGCAAAATAAAGAGCAAGTGCTCCCCATTATTCTAACCGGCCCCAAAGTGTGTGAAGGTTATTTTGATGCAATCGATAGATTTATTGGCGCAACGTTAGGCAAAGAAGCGCAATCACTTTATGAAATTATTGTGGATGACCCAACTCGCGTGGCCCAAACCATTAATGAAAAACGTGCCGACGTGCGAGCCTATCGTAAAGCTAAAGGTGACTCTTTTGATTTTAACTGGTCGCTCAAAATTGAGCAGGAATTTCAAGTGCCGTTTGTTCCCACTCACGCCAGTATGAGTGGATTAAATTTGCACTTTGATCAACCTAAAGCTGAGCTAGCTGCGAATCTGCGCAAAGCTTTTTCTGGCATAGTCGCAGGCAATGTTAAAGCGGAAGGCGTAAAATTAATTCGTGAACAAGGCCCGTTTAAACTCGATGGTGACCGAGAATTAATGGCGTTAATGGACGAGCTGTTACAGTCTTTTGTCGTACAACAAAGAATGAAACTACCAGGCAGTGAATACGTGCCTTGTTACGAAATTATGTAAAAAAATAAATCTGGGCGTGGTATTTTTATTCAGTAAGATAAAATCTCGCTCAGATTTTCAACATTTATACTGACAGAACACAAAAAATGAATAAAAAAATAGTGACGCGTATAGGTATTGGGGTTGCGCTATATGGCGTATTCGTCGCCGCTGTACTGCTGTTTTACCCTGATAACGCCCAAGACATGGACTGGAAAGATCGCGAAGAGTACAACAAGGTACAAGTGGCTAAGCTGGAACTAGGTCAAACGAAGCAGCAAATAGTAGCATTACTCGGCGGCCCAGACATCAGTGAAGCCAAGAAAACGGGCGACGATACATACCAAGTTATGTTTTTTCGCACCCAACATGTCAAATCGGACGGTATCACCACGCAAGATGAATGCACTGCACTGCTGTTACAAAATGACGAATTGATCGGTTGGGGCGAGAGTGCCTATCAAGATTATTTATCTCTGTAAGGCGAACTCGCTCTGTGCCTGACAGTTTGATTAAACAGCAGTACCAGAGTTTACATACGCTGCTTGCACAATATCGCAAAACCCCGTTACCCAATGATATTGTGCAACAAACCTTAAATTTTAATAACCAGCTACTAAGCGCAATCAAGCAACATCCCGAGCTCATTTTTGCACAAATTCATCTTTATAAGTCGTCACTTTCGCATACGTATAACATCGCATTTAGTACGTGCCTTTTTAGTGCACTAATAGGTATTCGTAATAAGTTCAACGAAACAACGATACTGCAATCAATGTGCGCAGCCATTAGCCTATTTGCCTTTGACGTATCACGCGAAACCAAAACAGCAGCACCGGAATCCGTAGCATTAAAACGTCACTTAAATAAAGCGTTTTGCCGTATATTGACTGAATATCAACAAGCGGTATGGCTTCGCGGGTACCGGCAAGTTCAATGGTTAGATAGTGACCTTAAACAACACTTAAAGCACTTGTCGAAGACGCCTGCAGACGTAACGGTTTTAGGCATAGCTACCCGTTTGAGTGCGCTTTTACATCGACAAAATGCAAAAACACCTCTGAGCTTTCCAACGGCCTTAAGCCAAATAGTACAAAATACATCTGGCAACTCTGCAGCCTTGCTTGAACCCTTAATGTCCTTCCCAGGCACTGCGCCACCAGGCACATTTGTCATGCTCGAAGACGGTTCATTAGCTATCGTAGTAGGCGTGTTAGAGGGCAGCGTTCTGTGTTTTCCGCAAACCTCCGCCCAGCGTCCCAGTGTGCATACAACATATTTTTCCGTGGATATAGAGCACATTAAACGTGTTTATCCTGCTCAAGCGCTTAAACACATGAGCAAAATGCGGGCTTGGTGGGGAGATGCGTGGCACCAATATATAGAAGACGCGACATCAAAGCCCCTCTCTCCGTTTACACCAAGTTATAAAATGGATCGCCCACCAGCGACACTAGTTGCCATCCAAAGTCAGTTGAACAAACCGGTTCAAGACATCAAAAAACTCAGTAATGCAATTGCGCGTGAACCGTCATTCGCCCAACATTTGCGCCAAACGGCGACACAAAGTAGTCGGCAAAAATTACCCATGAAAGACATACAACATGGGTTGATGATGCATGGGTTTGAACGCTCCGGCAGTATCATCATGCAGCAAGCTCTGTTAAGCCGTTTAAATCAACATTACTTTCCACTACAACATGCTTTTATCAATTTCGTACAACTGCGCGGGCACATTGCTAGCTGCATAGCAAAAGCAGCGGATATAGGGGTACCCGAACAAGCCTGTACGCTGTCTTATTTTGCCAGTGTTGGCTTATTTATTCATACCCACCTAAAGATCCAGACTCAGTGGCGAAAGGGAGATACGAATATCTATGACATGGCCTCGTTAATACGCTGCGTAAAGCCGGAACAGCTTCGCCTTCACTCAGTATCAATGGCCGAAGCATGGCAACAACCCCGTCACGAAATTGTCGCTTTAAAGCACTATCATGATGCGCACTATTTAAATGAGAACAAGCCCAAAGTGTCGGTTAAATTAGCAGCACTTCTTGGGTTGAGCTTAATCATTGCTAGAGAGTTGTATTTCAATACATCGCCACTCTGCGTGCAAAGCCAGCAGTATTGGCAGAGCGCAAGCAAGGTATTAAAGATAAAGGAGCAAGAGCTGAATGAAATCAAACAGCAAGCTTATTCAATCTGTCACAGTTACTCGCCTGTATAATACCCCGTTACAGCTTATCACAGCTGGCTTTAAGCGCCGTTTCGTGGTATAAATCGCGCCCTAAAAATATTGGCCGTTAGGCTTTTTACTCATCACCTCAATAGCTGCATCCATAGCAGTACTCGACAGACATTATTGACGCTGAAACGTCAGTATAAAATTTAACAGTAAGGATTATTTTATGACTAAGCAACGCATTACAGTCATTCGCGGAGATGGCATTGGCCCAGATATTATTGACTCAGCTCTGCAAATTTTAGACAAAGTAGGCTGCGATTTTGAATATGATTTCGCCGATGCAGGTTTAGTTGCGCTAGAAAATCACGGTGAACTTCTTCCTGAAGAAACGCTGGATCTTATCGCGAAGAATAAAGTAACGCTAAAAGGCCCGTTAACAACACCTGTTGGTGAAGGTTTCACTTCAATCAACGTTAGCCTACGTAAAAAATTCCAGCTGTATGCTAACTTGCGCCCTGTATTATCTTTCAAAGGAACGAAAGCCCGTTACGAGAATATTGATATAGTAACCGTGCGTGAAAATACCGAAGGTATGTATTCTGGTTTGGGCCAAGTGGTATCAGAAGATGGTAACGAAGCCGAAGCGAAAAGTCTTATTACCCGCGCCGGTGCCGAGCGTATTTTGACCTATGCTTATGAAATGGCAATCCGAGATGGTCGCAAAAAAGTAACAGCTGTGCACAAAGCCAACATTTTAAAGTCAACTTCAGGCTTGTTTCTTAAAGTGGCCCGCGAAGTGGCACAACGTTACCCGCAAATTGAATCATCAGAAATGATTGTTGATAACTGCTGCATGCAACTGGTTATGAACCCTCATCAGTTCGACGTGATTGTTACAACCAACTTGTTTGGTGACATTTTATCAGACTTATGTGCTGGCTTAGTTGGCGGCCTAGGTATGGCACCTGGCGCAAACATCGGGCAAGATTGCGCGATTTTTGAAGCGGTTCATGGCTCAGCACCTGATATCGCAGGCAAAAATCTTGCTAACCCAACCTCAGTTATTTTGGCCTCAATCCAAATGCTTGAATACCTAAATATGGGTGACCAAGCTGAGAAAATTCGCTATGCACTAAAACAAGTCATCGAATCTGGTGATCGCACCACACGTGATCTAGGTGGCGAGCACGGTACCAGTGACTTTACCCAAGCGATGTTAGAGCGCTTATAAAGGCGATTTTTGTCTCTGCAAAAGGTGGCTCAACTGAGCCACTTTTTTTGTCTGCGTTATTGTTAGCCCCATTTCTTTACCTTATTCAAAAGCGCTACTAGGCTTACTGCTGTGCAAATGCACCGTTATGGATCAACTAAACAAGGAGTTTCATTATGAAAAAGTTTATCGCTACCCTATTTTTTGCAGGTGTCTTAATGACTGGTTTTATCGGCAACGCTGTTGCTGAGGCCAAAGTAGACAAAAGCAGTGTTTCACAAATGAAGTCGCAAAAAATCAATTTGAATACGGCTACGGCCGAGCAGTTAGTCACATTGCCAGGTATAGGTAAGAAAAAAGCGGCGGCTATCATCGCTTATCGAGACAAAAGTGGTAAGTTCACTAAGGTGAGCGACTTAACAAATGTCAAAGGTATAGGCAAAAAGATGGTAGCTAAACTCTCTGACCATGTTCAGGTCAGATAATAGTTAATTAATATAAGGCAAAAAAAAGCCCCGCGATGGAAAACATCGCGGGGCTTTTCATTTGTGCAATATGTAGTTATTTCACAAGTGTTTGTAAAAACTCGTTAAACTCAGTACCTAACTCAGGGTGACGCATGGCGTATTCAACGTTAGCCTTCATGTAGCCTAACTTACTACCACAGTCATGGCTTTTCCCTTTCATATAGTATGCATCGACTTGCTCGGTCTGCATAAGCGAATCAATGGCATCTGTTAGCTGAATTTCATCACCTGCACCAGGTGTGGTTTTCGCTAAAAGATCCCAGATTTTTTCTGACAACACGTAACGACCAACAACGGCTAGGTCAGAGGGCGCATCTGACAAGTTAGGCTTTTCAACCATGCCATGCATTTTAGCTGAATCACCAGGCGACAATTGCGCACCGTCTAAATCAACGATACCGTATTTGCTGATGTCTTCTTGAGGAACACTTTCCACCATGATCTGACTGACTTGGCTAGTGTTAAACTTAGCTGTCATATCGGCAAGGTTATCTTTCTTAGGATTACACGTGCCTTCATCCACGATAACGTCAGGTAACACAACCGCAAAAGGCGCATCCCCTACCATAGGGCGCGCGCACAACACAGCGTGACCTAGACCTTTTGCTACGCCTTGACGTACGTGCATAATGGTAACGTCTTTCGGGCATATCGCTTGTACAGCTTCAAGAAGCTGACGCTTAACACGCTTTTCCAATGTGGCTTCAAGCTCAAAACTGGTATCAAAGTGGTTTTCAATACTGTTTTTACTGGCATGAGTCACTAAGATAATTTCTTTTATACCCGCGTTTACACATTCTGATACCACGTATTGAATAAGTGGCTTATCAACAACCGGCAACATTTCCTTTGGAATTGCTTTGGTTGCTGGCAACATGCGCGTTCCAAGTCCTGCTACGGGTATAACGGCTTTCTTTACTTGACTCATTTTTTATTGTCCTTTTACTGATAATCCACGACCTATTGCATAGTAATGCAAGCCGTATTCCAACATCATGTTGGGCTCAAATAAATTCCGTCCATCGAAAA
The DNA here is from genome assembly GCF_009906955.1 of Paraglaciecola mesophila. Lineage (GTDB taxonomy): Bacteria > Pseudomonadota > Gammaproteobacteria > Enterobacterales > Alteromonadaceae > Paraglaciecola > Paraglaciecola mesophila_A. The sequence continues at coordinate 4,325,242 of NZ_CP047656.1, read as the reverse complement.
TCAATGGGGTCGAAAGCTTCTCTTTGATTAATTCAAAATCTGGTGCACGGAATGCTTGCCATTCAGTACAAATAACCAAGAAGTCAGCACCATTAAGGGCTGATTCCTTAGTACCAACTAACTCTAAATCGTCACGGCTACCGTAAATACGCTGCGTTTCTTCCATTGCTTCAGGATCATATGCTTTGACCTTAGCGCCGGCTTTCCACAAGTTTTCCATTAATACACGGCTTGATGCCTCACGCATATCATCGGTGTTAGGTTTAAATGACAAGCCCCAGATTGCGACTGTCTTGCCTTTCACATCACCGCCGAAGTGGCGCATGATGTATTCGAATAACTTTTCTTTTTGTGCGTAGTTAACTTCTTCTACCGCTTCTAATACTTTCGCTGTGTAGCCAACCCCTGTTGCACTGCGTACAAGTGCTTGAACATCTTTAGGGAAACATGAACCGCCGTAACCACAACCAGGGTAGATAAACTGGTAGCCGATACGTGGGTCTGAGCCGATACCACGACGCACATTTTCAATATCTGCGCCCATTAGTTCGGCCAAGTTAGACATTTCATTCATGAAGCTAATTTTTGTTGCTAGCATACAGTTAGCTGCATACTTGGTTAGCTCTGCGCTTTTAATATCCATCACAATAATTTTGTCATGGTTGCGGTTAAACGGTGAATAAAGCTCGCGGAGTTTTTTCTCAGCTGATTCACTCTGCGTACCTATGATGATGCGATCAGGGCGCATACAGTCATTCACCGCGGCCCCTTCTTTTAAGAACTCAGGGTTAGACACCACATCGAATGTAACGCTCTTACCAAGTGATTCTAGGGTCTCTGTCACTTTGGCATTTACCTTGTCAGCGGTTCCTACTGGAACAGTTGACTTGTTAATAATGATTTTGTGCGAGTCCATATGTTCAGCGATTGTTTTCGCCACAGACAACACATATTTTAAATCCGCTGAGCCGTCTTCATCTGGTGGGGTACCAACAGCGATAAAAATCACATCGCCGTGCTCTACACCGCGTGCGGCGTCAGTGGTGAAGTCAACTCGGCCCGCTTCATAGTTACTTTTCACCAAAGGCGTTAAGCCTGGCTCATAGATGGGTATGTGTCCTTGCTTTAATCTGTCGACCTTATTTTGATCTACATCAATACAAACCACATCGTGACCCACTTCAGCCATAACCGCAGCTTGGACTAAACCAACATAACCAATCCCAAATACTGTAACTTTCATCGAAATACTATTCCTTAAATTTTAATTGCAGGCAGATACTAACGCCCAATTATGACAAACATTTGATCCAATCAGCATAAGCAATTTCAATGCCTAAGCGCAAACCACGCACTTGCAGACCAGCGAGCCCTTTCAGCTGTCTTTTTTTCGCGACTAATATTGCATTTTAGCCTTTATTGAGTGCATTTGGGAATGCTTATAAAAAAAGAAAACAATTAACGCCCCTCTTCGCAAACGAAACACGAGTCAGCTGTCATTAACTCCGCTAAAAATATAGGCTGTTGAGATATTTTCAAATGGCCTCATATCCGTGTTTTATGCTGCTTACCCAAGAATTTAATGATTGTTTTATCTACACCTATTGAGGTCAGTAAATTATTCCATTAGAATCGAAGCAGTCTTGATTTCTACTTAACATGAAGGGATGTATTATGAAAAAGATTCTTATGGCTGCAACAGCAGCACTAGCACTTGCTGGTAACCCAGTAATCGCACAAGAAAATGCGGGTGGTTCTGAATCATCTAGCGCTACAGTGGGTGGTGTTGGTGTAGGTACTATCGCTGCCGGTGCAGTTGGCCTAGCTATTGCTGGTGCAATTGTGTCTAACAACCGTGGTAACTCAAACAATGTTGATGATGGCGGCGACCCTACGTGTGGCGAAGGCGAAACGCTAGTAGACGGTGAATGTGTACCTTCGACCACTACTACAGTCACTTCAACAGTTACAACGTCTGTAACTAGCACAGTAACGACTCCAGTCACTGTTACTGCAACAACGACTTCTTTATAAGTTGTATTTGTTGTTAAAAGCCGCCTTTTGGCGGCTTTTTTATTGTTAAGACTTTAATTTTAGTTAACATACCTCGCTTAATGATCTAATTCGGACATACGCCCACCCATGACCATCAAAACAATTGCGTTTGCCATTTTTGTGGCTATTGCTACGACCAGTTGTAGCGGCACGTATCACGCCTATTACGACACCCTAAAAATCGCATTTTCAGAGCCTAAAGATGCCGCCATGACATTAGCCCAAGTGGCCGAGTCGAAAATAGATGTAATGTCAGTGCAGCGAGGTGATAGACCCAAAGCTATTATGGCGCTCGCCTACCTCGAGAACGGTAGGCATAAATGGGTATCAGGTGACAACGCCATGTTTGTCATGGAACAAGGCCGAGTTGTACGCACTTTAGGGCTTAATAAAGACTTACTTTACTTAGGTAATAGCCAAGAGGATCCACTTAAACGCATCGCCAGTAGCGCTAGCAAAAATAGCAGCCAATGGCGGTACACGACAGATTGGTCCGGAGACGAATACGGTCATCCAATTGAATCCCGTTTCACGGCTCCAGAAAACGAAACACTAACCCTATTGAGTAAACCTATTCAAACCTATCATTACGTAGAGACGTTGAGTTATCAGGCCCCATCAGATTACCTGCGTTTTAATCAAAGCTGGCAAAATCATTACTGGTTTGATCAAAAAACCGGGGCTTTGGTCAAAAGCATTCAAACGCTGTCGCCCATTAGTGAGCCAGTAGAGTTCGTGTATTTAAGCCGCATCGCCCGTTTAGCCCATTAAGAAGTATGTAGTCATGAATAAGCTTATTAAAATAACCCTGCTAAACCTATGCATGTTTACCAGTGCTTTGCATGCCCAAGTAACCCTAACCTGGCAAAACCACACCCAAGCATACCCGCAGGCACTGCGATTAACAGAAGCACTAGCACCATTAATGCGCTCAGTAAAAGACAGCTCAAGCCACACGGTTTCTGGTTTTAGCAATGATGATATCAGTCGCATTTATTGGCCTGCAGCAGCCCTATATGAAACACAAGAGAGCAAGATAGCGCCTCTTAAAGCACAGCGCCGACGCTTGTTAGAAAAACTTACCAGGTTGCACCAACGCTTTGCGAATGATGATCGCGCCCTGCTCAGCGCAATCGATCAACTCACGCAGGTCGTTAATAGCTGGCAATTAGGTAAGCGTTCCCCCATAAAAATTGACCTTGACCTGGCACGTATACAACCACCTAATAACCCACTATTAACCGAAGGCGACTACACCTTGAGCGCCAAGCCCCGTTCAACGCAGGTGTTTATTACCGGAGCGGTAAATCAGACGCGAGTTGTGGCCCATCAGGCCTATCAAGATGTAAGCCAGTACGTACCAGCGAATATACGTATCGATAAAGCCAATCAGGATTATGTGTATGTGATCCAAGCTGATGGGCGGGTTATTTTTGCCCCCACCGCCTACTGGAACAAGCAACACCAAGAGGTCATGCCTGGCAGCCTGCTATTTGTGCCTTTTAATACCTCTTTATTCCACCCTGAACTAGCAGAAGTCAACGACCTTGTTGTGTCTTTAGCAAACAATAGGCTGCTGTAATGGCTAAAATGACAGAAACAAAACCGAAAAAATCTATGAAAATTACCTGGCTGACACTCGCATCTTCGTTAACCTGTTTAAGTAGCTACGCGCAGCAAGAATCAGACTACAACGACTGGAATATTTCCCCCGTGGGCAGCTCGCTTATGGTGCACGGCGGTACTGGCCTCATTCAAACGCCCACGTCACGTATGTTAACCGAAGGCGACTTACGGGTCAGTTACACTGATAACGATGAGTATCGCTTTTGGTCAGCCACCTTGCAGCTATTTCCATGGATGCAGGCTACTGTGCGTTACACTGACGTACGCACTCGACTTTATAGCCCCTTCCCTGGCTTCAGTGGCGACCAAACCTTAAAAGACAAAGGCATTGACGCTAAATTCCGCTTACTAAAAGAAAGCTACTACATGCCTGAATTATCGGTCGGCTTTCGAGATTTTGGTGGTACCGGCTTTTTCGAAAGTGAGTTTATCGGCCTGAGTAAACAAGTGGGCCCAGTAAACGTTCACCTTAATATGGGCTGGGGCTATTTGGGCACAGACGGTAATGTGTCTAATCCATTTTGCGACCTGACCGACAGTTTTTGCGACCGCCCAGGCGGGTTTACCGGCAATGGTGGCAAAATTGACTACCAACGTTTTTTTAAGGGGCCTTCGTCACTGTTTGGTGGTATTGAGTACCAGACGCCGTGGGAGCCATTACGCCTCAAAGTAGAGTATGAAGGCAACAATTACGTCAATGATCGCGCCGGAGCACTTGAGCAAGACAGCAACTGGAATTTCGGTGCTAATTATCGCTGGAATAATTTTGACTTCAGTGTGAATTACCAGCGTGGTAACACCATCGGTTTTGGGGTGAGCTACAACTTTAACCTGCATCAAATTAGCCAGCTAAAGTTTGACGAGCCACCTCGAGAGCTAAGCTCGAAACCTAAAGCAAGCTCGATAGAAGACATTAACCTAGCGCGCATGAACCGCGACTTATTCAGCCAGGCCGGTTTTATTACCACTGACAGCGACATAAGCGAAGAGCAGGTCACCGTTTATGGACAGCAAATTAGTTATCGAGACAGTGACGTCGGCATCGAGCGCATGGGCCGTATAATGGCATCAGAGCTGCCTGAGAGTATAAAACAGTACAAGGTAGTGAACACCAATGGCTCTGTGCCCTTAGTGCAAACTCAAGTAGATGCAGAGGCGTTTAAACGCGAAGCACGTTACGAAACCGTAACCCCAGATATAAAAAGCACCTACCAGCGCCAAGACATACAAAGCGACACGCTCGCCAACTATGATCCAGCGAATACCACAGGCTTTTTTACCGGTATTGAAACTTTTTGGGTACAAACCTTTGGCAACCCAGAAGATTTCTATCTTTACCAAGCAGGCATTCTGGCCAATGGTGGTTACAGTTTTAATGGTAAAACCAGCGTTGCAGGTACGATAAAAGTCAATATATTCGAGAATTTCGATAAGTTTAACTTTACCACGGACAGTGCTAACAGCACCTTGCCTCGTGTACGCACCAATGCCAGGGAATATGTGTCAGACAGAACTGTCACCATGGAAAACCTCTATTTACACTGGAATGACCGAATCGCCCCCAACTTGTATGCACAGGTGTATGGTGGTTATTTAGAAGCCATGTACGGTGGTGTAGGAGCTGAATTACTTTATCGGCCCGTCGACAGCAACCTCGCGTTTGGTTTTGACATCAACTACGTGCAGCAACGCTCTTGGGAAGATGACTTTGCCTTTTTCGATTACAAAGTGCTCACTGGCCATGCCAATATTTACTGGCAACCTAGCTTTTTACCTGACACACAACTGACCTTTAATATTGGCCAATACCTAGCTAAAGACAAAGGCGTGACGGTTGATTTTGCTAAGCGCTTCGATAGCGGCATAGTAGTCGGGGCATTTGCAGCATTTACTGATGTAAGCGCAGATGAATACGGCGAAGGTAGCTTTACCAAGGGCTTTTACTTATCAATACCCTTTGATCTATTTTCACTTAAATCATCTAAAGGTCGGGGGCGCTTACCCTGGATCCCGATTGCCCGTGACGGTGGCCAGCCATTGGTACGTCCTGTTACTTTGTACGGCACAACCAGCGAGCGCTCGCCATTTTCAAGATAATGTTCAGGCGTAAACTCAGGTTAAGCAATAAGAAAGAGCATTAAACTTAACTTGTTAGCCCTTTAAATAAGGGCTAACAAAACAACCATCATCACGTGAACAGTAAGCCGCTAGCCAGCAGCTGACTGTTCACGTTATTTTAATTAGAAAACTCTCACTCCTAACATAGAGACTGCTGGTTGTTCTCATTCCGTTCCCCTCTAGTACCAATTCCAACCGACAAATAACGTATTCCCCAAATCACCTGACCAATTATACCAAATCCATTAAATAATTGGCCTCTCAGAGTTCATCCAGCGGGTTTTGAACAAGGCGTCGGTGTGTAGTAATGGTTGTTCCCTTTCAAATACCGAGAACGTAGTGCAAAACCCGCTGGGGAATTCCCTTTGGGCGAATTTAAAAGGACTTACTCTGCGTTGCTCAAACTCGAAAAAGCACCACTATTACTTCATTTAAGCGTCTTGATTAAGTCCTTTTAAATTTTCGCTGAGTGGTTAATTATTTAATGGAATTGGTATTAAGCCAAGCTTCGAGTGCGTGCCAAATAACAGTTGGTATTCAGCCACGTGGATACAAAAGTGGCATCTCGAAATTATGTCTTACAAATAAACAGCAAGTGAGGGTAAATGAACATCACAAGAGAAATCACGGAGGAATAGTTTGAGCCTTGCGCCGAAATTGCGCGCTATAAAAGAGCGCTCTAAGCATCGTCCTTGTTTAGCAGTTCAGATGCTTCTAGGAGGTGAGTCAGCTCAATTTCGATGGGTAAAAGCATTCATGCCCAAATCGCTAATGCAATGCCAATAAAAAAGCCCTAAGTCAAAGACGAAGGGCTTAAAAAATCATACAGGAATGAATTAGTTAGTTAAATCTAGGAAAACTATAACTAACATTACTTAGTTTGTACTGCGTCTGAAAAAGCGAGACATCTTCCACACATGAATAAAGGAGTAATCATATAAGACAAATATCCCAATAAATAAACCTAGCATTACCACTTCAGGTATACCGTAATACTCACCCGCTAAACCAAACCCGGCCATTAACATAGCAATAGAGCCAATGGTAAACAGAGCTTGTACCGATGAGAAACCAAAACGCATAAATATATGATGTAAATGATCACGGTCTGCAGATAAGGGTGATTTACCTTTTTTCACTCGGCGGTGCATCACGGCAAACATATCCATTAAAGGTACCGCAATAATCCACAGCGCAGTGACGGGCCTAAAGCTTGCCGTGCCGTCCTGGGTGCCTAGCACCAAAAGCCAAATGACACTGAGGCCGATCATCATGCTACCCGCATCGCCCATGAAAATTTTACCGAAGAACTGCCTAAGTCCGCCTAAGTTGAACAATAAAAAGGCCGATAATGCTGCAACAAAAATGGCCGAAATAGTGAATAAATCGACGTTATTTGCCCAGTAAAATAGCACACATAAACTGCTAAAAGTCACGACACCTAACACGCCAACTAAGCCATCAATACCATCAGTCATGTTGAACGCATTAATCGCAGTCGCCACAGCGAGTAACGTTACAGGTAAGGCAAAAATACCCAAATTGACATTACCAAAACCAAGCAAGTCACCCATATCATAAAGCGCATGCCCTGCCCCAAGCACTAAAATCGACGCGATCAACAGCTGAGCAACCAAACGCACTTTTGCGCTCACATCGTAAAAGTCATCCAACGCGCCAATTAACACCATGAACGAGCAAGAAATCATATACAGATTAACCAGCTGTGACTCAGGTAAAAATACCTGCGACACAATCAAGACAGTAAAATAGATCGCGATACCGCCGATTAATGGAATTTCCCCTAAATGACGCTTACGCTCACACGGCCTATCCACTAACCCGATATTGGCAGCTAACGGCCGCAAACCTACAATAGACAAACAGGCTACAGCGAACGCCCACACAAACACTGAGTTGTAATCCCCAGATATAAAATCCATTGTATATCTCCAAAAATATTCTTCGACTATTGTAGCATGCAATTTATGAAGGAATCACTACGAAGATGTGGAAATATATTACTCATCAAAAACACTTGTGAATAAACTAGTGTATCTCTGATGATCAGTACAACTTTCAACCTTAATTTCCGACATGGCAGTAGTAGTACAAGTTAACTTAACGTTAAAAACGGTGTTTGGTGCTAGGCGTTATTAATCAGTTTATTTACTTGAAAGGTAAACGTTAAACAAGTCCAACAATAAAGCGCCTATTTAGTGAAATAGCCCCTTTACAAATGAATATTTTAACCACCAAATCGTCGCTCTAACAGGAGTTACCTCAAAATTTGATAAGCGATACGTGCAACACCTGTCGGAAGCAACCGTAACCCCCATATTCCAAACGCAAAAAATACATTTCTAACTGTTCGGCAATCTAGCTTTTCCATCGCATCTAATCTAGCTAAAAACTCTGAATTTGCTTTAGCCAGCCCTTTACGACGTTTAAGTACGGAGTCTTCGAATCGATACCTAATCAAAAAATCAGGAATATTTCCGAAGCCATACCCCCTTGCAGCTAACTCGACCCAAAGCGCATAATCCTCTGTTAGTTTGGTATCGATTGGGTACCTTACTCCATCTTCGAATATGGCGGAACGGAACATAACTGACGGATGAATAAACGGGCACCTCTTAATTATATCTCTCTTTAAAATTGAATTATCTTTCGGCAATGTCTTTTCAAACAGTTCAGAGCTTGACGAAGAAAATTCTCTACATCCAGTGCCTAACACATCAATAGCTGTATTTTTTTCCAGACACTCTACCTGCATTGCAACTCTGTTAAGCTCCGAAATATCATCCGCATCCATACGCCCGATATATTTATAACCAACTTTATTACCAAGAACGGTATCAATTAATTCATTCAAAGACTCAGCAAGCCCTTTATTCTCAGCTCTACGTGTAAAATTGAACCGTCCTTCTTTGGAACAGGTTCGCTCTTCTATTAACTGGGAGAAATAAACATCTATGTCACTTTGAATCGGGCCATCAGCTATAACAAAAAGGTCGCATGGGTAGCTTTGATCAAGTATGCTATCTACGGCAAGTTTAACTTCTGGTAACTTATCATTAATGTATACTGACATGATTATCGCCACGTCGGCACCAATGTCCATAAAGCCTTTCGACGCCATATTAAAACCCCTTTTTCAGGTATATTTTTATTACAGATAACATGTGTACCTTAAACCCTTTGACTTTGCTAACAGCAGATGTTTCAAAAGCCTGACACCAAAAATTTTCAAGGAAACTCTAAAAAGCTTAATATTATAAGATTTGTGAGCACTTTCGTTTTCAGATGACAAAACGTCAAAAATCTCACAACTATTATTAAAACAGGTTGACGTTTATACAGAAGCAACGTCAACCTTATCAATAAAAAACTTAAATTGTTGTAATTCTATCCCCAAGTACTATCCACTGCTATTTTGGTTTTCTCTATAGATTATCATTGACGTAAAACTCATAAAAACTGCATTAGGCGAGAGTTTAGTCATAAATTTTTAATAAATCTTAAACGGGTTAACCTTAAGCTTTCTAAGCACAACAAAACAGGAAACTAAACTAACAGATGTTAATGAAACAAACGTAGTCAAAGCTGCCCCCGATAAGCCAAAGTTAGGTATCAAAATTATAGCTAAGAGAAAACTAAATAATGAACAATATATTACAGACAACGAAAATTGTTTCTGATGCCCACTCATTTGCAATAAAAAATTCATTGTACCTATTAAAGAAGCTAAGAACTGTGCGGACAATATGACTAAAAGCGTGGGATACGCATCAATAAACTGAGGACCGAAAAGCTCTAGTATATTTTCACCAAAAACAATAATTAAAGTAAATAAAGGAAAAGAAAACATAAAAAGTAAACGATTTGAAAAAATAATTAAGCTTTGCAATTCTTCGGTGCTTTTTTTATCACAAACTTTAGCGAACATAGGTGAGATAACACGATTAATTGCTATTACAAGAAAACTTAACAGTATAGAAATCCTTTGGCATACCGAAAAATAGCTTAAATCAGTTGGGCTAGAATATTCAGCTAAAATGAATTGAACGACAAATATAGACATCTGGCTTACAACCTGCGAAACGAGAAGAGGGAAGGACATCGTAAACGTTTCGCGAAATCCTTGGTTTACTTTGACTAAATGAGAGTCACGTAGAAAAATAAAAAAAATAAAAATAAGAATTATATATACTGATAACACAAAAAGTAACAATACGTCTCTTACACTTGTGGGTTCAAGAACTACAAGAAGTAAAAAGAGTAAACATTGATACCCTAAACCAAAAGAGAACATAGACAAAAACACTCTATTTTTGGCTTGATAATATGATGAAAAAAGCAACTTTAGAGAGTATGCAGGCAGAACAATAGCAAGGAGTACCAAGTATTCACTAATTCTCCCACCACTAAAAAAACTAAAACCTAAGATGAGCTTATACAATATTAAAACAACTGACACTAAAAACGACGAAATCAGAATATATTTTAATAAAACGAAAAAGATTGAGCTCTGCTTTGAATAATCGAGATTAACAGCAATTAGCTTTACCAGAATATTATTCATTCCAAGCGAAGATATCGAATTAAGAAACAAAAGAGTAGCGATAAATAAAAAGTAATACCCTGAAAGTTCTGCACCTAAGCTTTTTGTTATAAGAGCTAGTAAAAAAAAACTTATGACCGATGATACTAATTTGAAAAAAAAAGTAATTGCACTATTAGAAAGAAGCACTGCATGCATCTTATTTCCATTAGTTACTTTTTTAATTAAATTTGAAACTAATGAAAGTTTCACGTCGAATATATCCCAAAGAAATTCATCGCGTGGTAAGGTATTAACAACAGCACACCTTTAGCTCTGCGATGTTTAACAAGCATACGAAATATCATCGGTAGCGACTTTATATAATTTCTTCGATGAACTGCTTTCGCAACGCTATAATCAAGAGACGCGTGTAATTTAGCGCAAGATTTCGTCGGTATACGGCCTAATAATTTGCTTTTAATAATTTGAGAGGCTCGAATGTGATTATTAAAGTTACTACTTATTTGACCATGGTTTACGTTAATAGTGTAGATCATATGGGAATTCTCGCTTGGGTAGAAACTAACACCTGCTAAAGCTAGAGCCAACCAAAAATCGTAATCCTGTAGAGCGGGTAAATTCTCATCAAACCCATTAACTCTCTCTAGTGCTAGCCTATTTAATGTTACAGAAGATGTCCCGCCAATGATATTTCCACACAGTAAATCTTCTAAAACTACATGTCTATTCGCGATATTCTTCTTGAGGACATGTTGTAACGAATTTGATAAAACAAATGTTTTTGATGAATAAAATCCTGCAGGTCTGTCGCCAATAGAATCAGCAACTAACTTCACATTCCTCAAATAATCTGGGCTCCACGCGTCATCATCATCCAAAAAAGATACGTAATTAGTATTAGCTTTTTTCAGGCCTAAGTTTCTGGTTGCCGACCCACCTATGCTTTGAACATTATAAATATAATCGACCTGTAGGTTAGAAAAGATATCAAAGAAATTTTTGTCTAGAGGTAAATCGGAATTATCGTCGATAACAACAACTTGCTTTGGAATGACGGTTTGTTCGTTAATGGACCTCAGTGCCCTAATCAACATGGAGGCTCTATTCCTAGTAGGTATCACAACTGTTACATCAAAGTACTCAATCACGCAGCGCTCTCTTTTAAGTATATACTAGCAGAGGAAGAGGAAGTTCTAATATTTGTACATATAACCCCTGTCAAAAAAAACAATATTGCTGAATCATAAATTGTAAAAGATTTCATAAAATTCATTAAAAAGAACAAATACATTGTGACTGCGACAGCATTATAATATTTATTAAAATTCAGGAAAAAGCAACTTTTGACACCTATAAACAAAAGCCATAGAGAGAAAAACAGCCCCAAAAATCCGAACTCAGTCCAAAATTCAAGTATAAAGTTATGTGGGTACTTATCTTTAGTATATTTATAAAGATTAGGCGTAGTCTCTCCGAGGCCATACCCAGTTAAATAAAACTCTCCAAGCGAATTGTAAACACGGCCGTAGACGTCTAACCTAGGTTCATTTTCAAAATTTGAGATTAAATCGAACATCCTAGCATACACAGCAGAATTTTGATAAAACTCAATAATTTCTTTGTAAAAGTAGGAAAAAATTAACATTCCAAGCAAAGATAAAGTGGCAATGTATATAGCTTTAGATTTGTTCGTCAACAAAAATAAAGGGGAGATAATTAAGTAAAAAAAAGCGAATATAAAAGCAGCCCGTGACTGCATCGATAATAGTCCAACCCAGTTGATTAATGCTATTACGATAAAAAGAATTTTAATTTTAATACTCTTAGCTAGCAATACTCCTGGAACACAGATGCAAGTGGAAAGAGCTACAACAAAGCTCATAAGCAAATAATTAATACCGGAACTATAAAGATAAGACCGATTTAAAATAAGCATTGAAGATTGAATAACTGAAAATAACAAGACAACAAAAACAATAACTTTAAGCGAATCTTTATTAACACACCTCGCGCTAAAAAAAAGAATAAAGCAAGCGAGAATTTCAAATAAATTTGTATAATTTGGTGATTCAATGTAATAAGTAGAAACACATGCATAAATTAATATAGAAGAAAAAAAACTAATAGATATAAAAACTTGCTTACTAAGTTTTCCGTCACCTTTAATTAATTTTCCTATATATATAAGCGATGAGATAAAAACTAGCACAAAAAAATATAAGTAGATGAGATCAAACCTAAAGACTGTTTTTATAGTTTGATTACATATAAATAAGCCAGCAAAAAGGCCCATCAAGTAATATAATGGAGTTTTAGACAGGATCATCAGTTGCTTTCTACAACAAACACCTGCTTGCTACAGTAAGTAACTTTAACGTCGCAACCTAGTATCCTTGACATCGTGGAAACCTTCTCGACGATTTGGGTTTTATCAAAGCACTCAAAACGTTTTTTATAATCTAAATAATTTCCTCGGCGCCCCGTGAAAATAAAATAGGAATATTTAGAGAATAAGTAAAGCTTGTGCAATAACGACAGGCTAATTATTGTTAAATTTGCTACTGCACGTGATTCATGTTTTTCTTTGTCTGCCTTTTCAAGTAACTTCAATACATTGTTCGCTGTATCAATGCTTCGGAAATTTTCGAAAAGTGAATGCGCTTTCTCTTGATCATTTAAAATAGCTTCATATTCAACAGTTTCAATTTTATCTATAAACTCTGTTACTTGCTTATTCGTATTCAAAGTAACACCGCATATATTAGCAAGATATACATCGTAATCGTCTGTACTTCCATTGGAAAAGTTGACTACAGGCTTTCCGGCTAAAGTCGCTTCTATGGCCGTCGTACACCCATTATGGATTAATAGCTTGCACGCCAACAACCAAGGAGTTACGGGCCCTTCATACTTAACATGTACGTTATTTACACCCTGAAAAATTTCTTCATAATATTTACTATTCTCACTAGGATGGGGGCGAAGCACTATATTTTTATTTGGATAAATTAAAGCTAAATGATTAACAAGCTCAACAATCGATGCTATTGAAAACATCTGATTTTTCCATCGTTTGAATCTATAATTGCGATGCTCAGAGTTTTTAGCATCATAAGATAATGTTTTTTTAAATATAAATTTAACGCCGTTTTCACCATTGTTAGAATAAGAAAATGCTGTGTTGACTAGAATGAAATCTCCAAACTCTTTTTTTAATGCCGTAGTTTCGTTGGAAAAATAATCATTGTATTTCTTGTTATATAAATCAAAACGAGGATGCCCAGTACATTTAACTGTAGCTTTAGTTACCTCGCGATTTTTATTAAATTTTTCTTGCCACTGCCCCCAAGTAGCTACGAAATCATTAGATTCTAAAACTGAAGGTCTCTCTGCTTGTTCTAATATTATTTTCCAGTCATCTTCATTTCCTGGCCAAACAGCTCCCTCTTCATTTAGATGTACCAAGTTAAATTCGTGGCGCTTTAAGCGCTTATAGTAGGCATCATCAGAAAACATTGGTTTTCCAAAAAGATGCTTTCCATAAAAGACACCATTTTTTACAAAGTAAGAAAGATTGCGAATGAGTTGCTGATCACCAACAATGACTTTACGTTTTTTTTTAGCTGCAAGAATAGCCATAAGAATTTTATGATCTAGCTCACGTGACGTTGTTTCGATCGGAAATAAGAAGTTTGACATTTAATAATTCTCTACGATTTAAATCTATTTTAAATGCTGCATATCGGCGTTAGCTTGAAGTAAGTCTTCCCTCTTACCAATATCGATCCAATAGTCATTCACTTCAAAAGTCGCTGGGGTCAATCCCTCTAACATTAATCTCTCAAATAGTGAAGGCATGTCGTAAAATTTGTTCTTAGGAATAAATTTTGTAACGTTGGGGCTTAATAAGTAAATACCTGCATTAACATCAAAAGTAAAATTAGGTTTTTCATCAATTGATTTTAGATGCCCTCCTTTATTGCTAATAACACCGTAAGGAATCTGGATTTGGTACTGTCGAACGCACATTGTCGCTGGAGCGTCCATCTTCTCATGAAAATTCAGTAAAGATACAAAATCCAAATTTGTTAAAATGTCGGCATTGATGACGAAAAAAGGTGCATTAAAATCTTGATTAATTAGGCTTAAAGCACCAGCTGTTCCCATGCGGACTTCTTCTTCTACATAAGAAATTTTTACACCAAAATCACCACCATCTTTAAAGTAGCTTTGAATAACGTCTTTTTTATAATTTACACAAAATATGAATTTACAGAAACCTTGTTCTCTAAATAGCTCTACTAGATGCTGTAGCATCGGCTGATTGCCCACTTCAAGCATAGGTTTAGGTGTGCTTTTTGTAAGCTCACCTAGTCTACTTCCGAGTCCCCCTGCCATTATAACAACTTCATTATCTCTCGTAATAAACTCTATATCATCAAAAGAAAAAACCCCTTTATACAAGCCTTTTTCATCGACCAGTGGCATGTGTCTACGATGAAGTGTTTTTAATCGTGAAATTATACTTTCCTTTGAAGATCTATAATTCATGACCTCCGGGTTCTTGTTAATGATACTGTTTAGGTCGAAACTTTTCTTTAAGAAAGCTCGACGTATATCGCCGTCAGTCAAAATTCCAACTAGCAACATCTCCGGGTTAACTACTGCAATAAAACCCAAACCACCTTTATCAATCGCCTCGACTGCCATTTCAAATGTACTGTCACATTTAAGAACAAAAGTATTACTCACTTCGTTTCCTCATTAAATATTCTGCGTATTCGAAGTCATCAATTGAATCAATATCAACCGAGCTTTTTCTATCCATGACATAAGCAAATGAATTACTTGAGTAATATTCTCTCTTCTCTATCAGTTCGCGTTTAAATACGAAAATAGCCCCATTTGGATAATAAGTACTCTGGTTATTCTGCCTATTAGCTATATTCTCAGAAAATAAGTTTTCAAATGAACCATCTTCCTTTATATATTTATGCCATGATATAGGGTGATCTTCTTCTGTATAACTAACTACAGAATCCGCCTTTTTTCGGAAAAAAAGTTCTATGGCAGAGTCAATATCATGACTATCACGTAAGGGAGAAGTTGGTTGAAGTACAATAAAATTACTTACATCATAATGAAATTCTCGCTCTAAACGATTAAGCGTATACAAATAATTATCGATTGCATGTGCGTCATCTGTTGCTAGTGCACTAGGCCTAAGAAACGTATCCTCCGCACCATATGTTAATCCTGCTTCGTAGATATTTCGATCATCCGTTGATACAACTACTTTACTTATACTATGAGACTTAAGCGCCTGCTCGATAGTATGAGCAATTAATGGTTTACCAAGTAATGGCTTAATATTTTTCTTAGGGAGGCCTTTAGAACCTCCTCTAGCCGGGATTATAGCGAGCATTTACGTCAAGTCACTCTTCATTAATATATGATCTACTTCTAAATCCTTATTTACGGATAATCCAATGATAAACTCAGAGAGTTCCGGTTTGATTCCGACACCGGGACGTTTATAGTCTATATCATTACGAGTAATCACTTCACCTGCTTTGAAACTACGAGTTAAAACAATGCTTCGTCTGAACTCAGCTTTCTTTTCATCCGATTCAGTGGCTCTTATTCGATAATCACCTAATGCTTCTGTAATTCGACTAGCCCCATTAACGATAATAGCTAACTCATCCTTGGTAGCTGAAACTTTATGGTCCCAGCCCTCCATGTTTTTATCTAAAGTAAAATGCTTTTCTATCAGTGCAACTCCAAGTGCGACTGACGCTAAGGGAATTTCGGTGCCTATAGTGTGGTCAGAAAATCCAATTGGATAATCGGGGTAAGCTTTAGCTAGGGTTATAATATTGTTTAAGTTAACATCACTATCTACAGGCGGATACGTCGACACACAATGTAGAATACAAATGTTATTGTTTCCCGCACCTTCAATTGTTCTAACTGCTTTATCTATCTCATGTAGTTCGCTAAGACCCGTAGAAATAATCATTGGCAAGTTTTTTCTAGCCAAATATTCTAAAAAAGGAAGATTATTCAAATCCATCGATGCAACTTTTATAAATGGAGATTGCAACTCATCAACTAGGAAGTCTGCTTCGGCTTGGTTAAAGGGAGTTGAAGAGCAATCGATACCGACTTCATCGGCAAATTTTTTCATCTCTAAAAGCTCTTGAGCAGAAATTGAATATTCTTCGACAATCTCCTCCAAAGTAAAGTCCGTTCTATCTCGATAGTCATCAGCTATAAAATAGTTGTCTTCATATTTCTTCTTTGCAAAGATTGAATCTTTTGACCAACTTTGAAATTTCACACAGTTAGCACCAGCTTCCTTCGCTTCGATAATTAATTTCTTAGCTAGTTCCATATTTCCATTATGATTTGATCCTAATTCGGCTATAATATAGGGTGTTGAATTATTTTTTAAATCAAAACTATTTGTAATTTTCATTTTTAAATTCCGTCAAATTTATAAGTTCCCACCAGAGCGGGTTTGTTATTTGGTTTACTTGCTTCAAATAGCTACTTTCATTTGTAAGAATGAACTTTTCTAGAAGTTTAATATCCTCTAAACATTTTCTATACCGTGAATCATCGGAAAGCAGAGTTGTGAAATGGACGATTTTCACCTTTATAATATGGCGTAGTTCCTCGCTATCTATGGTTTTAAAGCCAATAGTATTTTCCGAGTATTGCCTATAAAACGTCGTACAAAATTTGGTATAACAAGCTGTTTTACCTCGTCCTAATAGTAAAGAAAAGAAATACCAATCCACTGCTACCAAATTATTGGGAAAGTCGACAGTAAAATCATCAAGGCAACTCAGATTTATTCCCGTATTCGAAAAACCAAGTATATTTTTATCAAGTATATCATCTGCGGCAATAGACTCACCTTCAAATAGCCGGTCTCCAAAATAATCCTCAGCTTCATCGATATTCTGTCCAAATGGGATTATTTGGTTAAACACAACATCATTGCTTTTCAATTTAGATAATGTAACTTCTATTCGATTATCAGAAAAGTAGTCATCACAATCACCAAATATAGCAAATTTATAGTTCGCCTTTCGCGCGTGTGAAATCATTATCTCCCGATTTTTAGCTATGTTGCCGGCAGACTTCAATTCATAAATAGCTAAACTAGGGAATATACGCCTGATTTTATCCAACTCCCTAAAACCATCATTTACTAAAATAAGATCAAAATTCTTAAATGTCTGATTAGCCAGAGATGAAAAATACTCAAAGATATAATTTTCATCAGTAGGAAAAATAGTTGTAAGAAAGGCTGTTTCACTCTTCATAACTACCCCAAGGGCGAGCTTGGTAAGTTTACCAAGCGCTGACCAATAAATTCTGAATTGGTTAAATCACCTCTCTTAGATTCATTGTACATTGGTAGCGTGTGCATAAGCTGCCATATAGGTCTCGTCATTATTCCGGACTGATTTGTAGTCTTAATTAACTCATCACGGGAATGCCTATCTGTACAAATAACTGCATTCAACCAAAAGTTTGAACTGCCATACTCGGGCTCATCTACAAATTGAAACTCAGTATCCTCAAAGAAAGATTTATATTTCATTGCTAATTCACGTTTAGAAGCAAGAAATTTTACTAGTGATTCCATTTGCGCGCAGCCAAGAGCTGCATTCAAATTGGGCATTCGATAGTTGAAGCCAGGCTCGTCGTGATAAAATTCATACGGATGAGGTACTTTAGCAGTCGTTGTTACGTGCTTCGTACGTTCTCCTGATTCAACTGATTTGCAGAGAACCATCCCTCCACCACCAGTGGTGATAACTTTATTTCCATTAAAACTTAGTGCGCCAAAATCACCAACCGTGCCTGTATGAGCACTTTTATAGTATGAACCTAAACTCTCAGCAGCATCTTCAATTAAAGTTAAGTTCCACTTTTTACAAACGCTTAAGATCTCATCTAACTCTACTGGATGCCCAAATGTGTGCATTGGCATGACTGCTCGTATAACTTGTTTTGTATTCGTGTATACGCAAACACCGTCGAAATTCAAACTAGCATTATTTTCAAGATACTCTTCTAATGCGATAGGGCATAGCCCTAAGCTAGTTCTAGAAACATCAACGAAGACAGGCTCAGCTCCCATATGATAAAGTGCGTTGCAGGTCGCGACGAAAGTAAGTGATTGCGTTATAACCAAATCGCCCCGCTTTACGCCGCTCATATACAGTGCTGTATGTAATGCCGCCGTACCGTTAACTGTAGCTACTGCTTTAGCGGTACCTGTAAAAACGGCAATATCGTTCTCAAACCGAGTCACGAATTCACCAACACTCGAAACAAAGGTGCTATCTATAGTTTCAGCAACATATTTTTTTTCATTTCCAGAAAAAGTTGGAGCATGAAGTGGAATAAACTCGTTGGTCCCATATAGTTGTTTGATAAAATCAATTAACTTAGTATTCATCGTTACATCTTGCCGTCTAGGTATTTACCTGTTTCTTTATGGCCAAAATCAGGAAGCATTTTGAAAAATAAGTTAACGATCTCCTCTTTAGTCCAACTTTTCTTGTCCTTCATTGTAGATATCGTTAATTCAAATAGTTGTAACAATTCGTCGTTAAAGCTTTCACTATTTTTAATAATTCCTAAATTGACAAAACGTTCCATATCTAAGACTTCATTATCGGTGAAAAATTCTTCAAAATCCTTCTCTCCAGTAGTATCACTAGTAGTAAAAAGACATGGCCACTTCCCTTGCGCTGGCAACGTAAGAGCCAGCTCTCTAGCTTCTTCTTCAGAATCACATAGGTAGGCTTCGTAACCTAAGTCGGATAGGAATTTAATCGCAATGTCCGCAAAGGAAATTAAATGTAGAGACTCACTTAACTTTGGAAAAAATATATCTCGATTTTCACCGAATATACATGACATCAAACACAATTCACCTGACTCTTGAGGAGTAACGAAATAACGTTTTATATCACTCGGGGCAACTATTGGCTGGCGCTTTTGAATTCGTTGATTAAATCCATGTAATAAAGAGCCGTCTGAAAACGCAACGTTTGCAAATCGAGCCGTCGAAATTTCAATTTCATGGCTTTTGCGCATCAAAAACATTTCCATTATGCGTTTCGATGCCCCCATCATATTTACCGGATTTGCGGCTTTATCCGTAGACACACAAAAGTATTTTTTAGTACCTTTTTCAATACACTGTTGTATTGTTTTATCTGTATTAAAAATGTTTACATCTACCATACGCATAAGAGTAAAAGGATCTTTTTCGCTACGGACATGCTTTAAAGCAGACAAATTAAGCACATAGTCGAAACTGCCATCAGCTTTAATGAATGCATCATACTCAAGCGAGCCAATATCTAAGGCAAATGTTTGGAAATCACCGTCAATATACCCAAACGAACTCCTCACATCTCGTACCAGTTCAACCATATTATTTTCACTGATATCAACCACATGTAGTTTTTTAGGATTTCGCTTAAATATCTCCTTTACGACCGCTTGCCCTATCGAACCAGCACCACCTAACACTAAAAATGAAGAGCGCTCTATTATTTCCTGTAGTCTTGAATCATGTTTGGAAATATCATCAATGAATAAATGTTTATTGCGCCCTATCAAGGAAAGAATATTTGACATTACTTACTCCTCACGCTGAGAGTTTTCACTAAAAAAACGTGTAAAAATTATTATTATTCCCAACCCACAACCTGCAAACAAAGAGAATAAAATAATTAATACTCTTCTTGGACTCGACTTTTTTTCAGGTATTTCTGCAGAGTCGATCGTTTTAAATGCGTATTCCTCTCGTACCTCTGCAAACATTAACGTTTTAGCTTGCTCTTCAATTAATTGAAAAAGCAAAGTTCTTTGCTCAACCACTGTAGTTTTATTTATTTGCGACTCCAAGTATTTAATGCTGCGCTCTGCTTCATTTTTTTCACGCATCTTCATATCAGAATTAATATCCTGAATTAACCAATCAACCCACTGTTTAGCTACATCAGGCGAGTAGTGTTCAATACTAATGTTAACCATGCCTGTCTCAATGCTTTTATCAACAGAAAATAATTTCTCAAATTCTTGTTTAGCCTCCTGCATCGACGGTTTAGCTTTTTTGGGAGCTCTAACCTCTCTTACCCATTCTCCGCTTTCAGATGAATAAATTTCTTCATCGTAAATCACGGTATTCGAAGCCATATCCCAGCCTTTAGCCGCCATCAAATCAGGTAAAATATCGTGTTTTTCAGCGAATTTAGCAAAGAATTCTCGGGATTTAAGTATCTCAATAGCGAGTGCAGTCTTGTCGGTTTTCCCTCCACCTAGATTCACGCCCGCAAGGGATGCTAAGCCCCCTAGTTGACCTGAAAGACCTGAAAGTCCGCCTTGCTGATCTGTATCCGCAGGGGCAAGTAGGGCTTCTGATTTATAGATATTCGGTAGACTCAAGGCATAAAACACAGAGGCGACAGCAAAGATTGCGGTAATCGCAATAATAATCCACTTGCCGCGCCAAATTACATTCCATAGCTCGCGTAAATCTATTTCATCGTCGTTGTTTTGCGCCTGAAACATGTCCGGCGATATGGCAACGTATTGAATCTTATCTTTTTCTGACGTGTTATTTTTCGTATCAGTCATTTCAATTACTCAAATTTCTATCTTAACAAGTTACAGATTGCCAATGGCTATCAAGGCAATGGCTGACTGATAGGCTATTTGGGTTATGGTTTGCCATAGGCCTAAACGCTCATAGTTAGTTACATCACGTGGTACCACTATGGTGTCGCCTGGCTCTAACACGGTCTCGTTTGAGCTAAACCAGAACGAGGTTTCAGGAATAGTCACTGAGCCATCAGCTTTAACAATGTACACATCGCCCATGTCTGCGCGGTCGGTTTCACCACCTGAATTAGCTATATACTGCTCCAGGGTTTTACCGTACTTAAACATATGGGTTGACGGTACAAACACTTCACCGACGACAGAAACAGAAGAAGAAATATTAGGCACAAATAGTTTGTCACCGTCTTTAAGTGATAAATCAGCTGTGG
This sequence comes from Paraglaciecola mesophila, assembly GCF_009906955.1. Taxonomy (GTDB): domain Bacteria; phylum Pseudomonadota; class Gammaproteobacteria; order Enterobacterales; family Alteromonadaceae; genus Paraglaciecola; species Paraglaciecola mesophila_A. The sequence goes on along the minus strand of NZ_CP047656.1, from coordinate 4,303,786 downwards.
GGTTACCTGCTATGATTTGCGGCATATCAATTACTAATCGGCCTACTGGCTCAACCTGCAGCAATTCATCCAAAATTAACTTGGCTTCTTGATAATCAATAGTTTTAACATTTTGACTACCAGATAAATTTGTTGAAGCAATTTGCTGACGTAAGTTCTCTACTGACTTGTCAAGATTTTCACGTTCACGCTCTTTTAGCTCTTCGCGAGTAAATACTACTGCTTTTACAGTTGCTTCTTCAGTGAAGCCACCTGCACGCTCAATTAACTGGGCAAGGGTTTCACCTTTTTTGATTTGATAAACCCCAGGGAATACCACTTCGCCAACCAGCTCGACTTTTTTGTTTTCATGCCAATCTGGGGTGCGTAACACATTGAGGGTATCTTTACTTTGCAGGGCAATGTTGCTGTTACCCAGCATTGAATCTATTAAATCAATCTGAATGTGCTCTATGCGCAAGGCATTGCTGCTGTCTAAGCTAGTACGTGATATTTCGGCTTTTTGTAAATAAGCCGATTCTAACAAGCCACCACCCGCTAAAATTAGGTCACGTACATTCGCGTTCTTCTGTACTGGGTACACACCGGGGAACTTCACTTGCCCCGTTATTTCAACCAATTTCATGGGTGAACTCTGGCTACTTTCGTTTTGTAGGCGCTCAACAATCGGGGCCAATAATTCTTCCCGAGAAAGGTATTTTGTTTTCTCTAAAATCAAATACTTTTCGGTGAAGCTGGCTAAATCTAACGCTTGTAAGAAGTTAGCTTTGTTATCTTCTTTGTTCTCGTCATCCTTGGTGCCTTTGTTATTTCGTGTGTTGTTGCCAGCACTTTGGTCTCGCAATGTGTTTTCAAATTGCGGGTTCTGCGTATTACTTGTTGCTTGGCCGTTAGCGCCACTCTGCATGGGTATATTGTTTACGTATTTTGTATCTTGCTTTTGTTGTCTAGTCGTACGGTTAGCGTCGCTACTTGTGTTTTCAACCTGTTTATCTTTTTCGATGTCTTCAGGGTCTACAGGCGTAAAGCGATTAAAAAACACGACTTTGTCGAATGCATTCAATTCAATATCAGTTTCACCAGAAAGTACTTTAGCTGGCTCAAATTGAATAATGTCACTTTGGCGTGCAAATTTAGCACCGCGCATGATCAAGGCATAGTCAACGTCTGTGGTGCCCATCAAGCTATTGCGATTAACCAAATCAGATAACATCAACCCTTGTCGCCATTGGGTCAAACCTGGGGTGGCATAAGCCCCCATCACTACAACCGCATTGTTAAATTCGTTGCCTGCAGCCGGTACATTGATAAAGTCACCTGCTGCAAGTTTTAATGAGCGCCCTGTTCTGTCTTGCATGTTAACCGTTTTGACTTCAAAACCATCACTGGCAGTACTTCTAGCAACCTGCAGGCTCTTAGATGCAGCAGTAGGTAATAAGCCCCCAGCAATATTTAACATGCTTGCCATGGTGTCGTTGTCTTTGGCTTCATAAATAGCCGGGCGGCGAACTTCACCATCAACGCTCACCAACTTTTTCACGATAGGGATAAATATTACGTCGCCTTGCTGCAAACGCATGTCTTTACTTGTATCACCAAACACCAACAAGTCGTATAAGTCGAACTCGGTGACGGTTTTACCTGCTCGCTTTAACTCAATGTGGCGTAATGAGCCCACATCGTTAATACCGCCGCTTGAAAACAACGCATTGGTAATAGTTGATAACGCGCTAACCGTATACGCGCCTGGTTGATACGCCTCACCGACCATATAAACCTGGATCGTGCGTAGTTCGCCCATACTGATGTTTGGCGTCACACCAATAACCTGCTCACTGTAACGCTGGGTTAATTGCTGTTTAAATTCGTTGTAGCTTAACCCTGCTGCATTCATCGGGCCTAAATCTGGCACTTCGATAACGCCTTCATTGTTGACTTGCAATGAATGTTGCTCACTCACTTTGCCGAATAATTGCACGCGAATAGTGTCGCCCGGGCCTAAGATATAATCAGCTGGCACTGGTAAGTTAGTAGGCGGGGCAAAAGAGGCTGTTGCCGTTGATGAATCAAACAAATCGTAGCCGAAAGGCTTTAATTCTTTGGTTTTGTTTTTATTGGCGCTTTGCTCGGCAAGACGAGCAGCAATCTCGTTGTCGTCCACGTAGCGGTTAACTTGGCTTTCAGGCTGAACCTCTATGCCATTGTTATTACCCCCTGAGAGGTTTAGGTCAGATAAGTCAATTCCCATTTGACGCGCAAGCGCTTCTTGCTGTGCTTTTGGCATGCTTTTAAATTGCTCGATCTGCTGGGCAGACGGAGTAACAGCGTTTACTGGCGCCATAAACATAATCGCGAGCAATGCGATTATCTGAAAATTAAACGTTCTTAACATACTGCTATCCCTGTGGGTCTCAGAAGGTTGAAATCTGTACAATTGTGCCAAATAAATGGGGCAGCATGATATATGATTTGCGTAACGAGGGAAATGGTTAATTTAGACCATAGTGTTAGTGAGAATTAACCTACAGCTGTTCGTCTTTGCTGTACGAAGATGGTCAATATCAAAGTATTTTTATCAGGTACCTTTCTTTAAGCCTAGGGGGCTAGGGCAACGCGTCGTGTCAAAATTCGAATTTTTTTAAGCGAGGCCTCTCTAGCGACAAGGGAAAATGAAATGCACTGCCTTAAATGCTTTTGATATTCGGCCACTGCCCCTGCAAACATCTACCTCAGCTAGTTGGCTCTTAAACTGCAAAAAGCACGGCAACGATATATAGCTCCCTACAGTGAACGAATAAATACAATCACATTGCACAGCCTTTCTTGTCTTCATCCCTTAGCTCTAGTATAAACGTGGCTGAAAATCGTTAACTACCGTTAGAGTAGTCGGCAAAAACAATAATCAAAAACCAAACAGTTCAGCTTCTTTCATTCCTGTTCCTTTTCTACGGAAAGACGCTAACTCGGTTTACGGCAGGTAATATGACAACCAAAATAAAAGATTTCTTAGGCCAACCAGGGGGCCTCTCAACCCTATTTTTTACCGAAATGTGGGAGCGCATGAGTTACTACGGCATGCGTGCCTTATTAGTCCTTTTTATGACCGCAAGCATTCAAGAAGGTGGCTTGGTCATTACGGTAGCATCTGCTACCGCAATATACGGTTTGTACACAGGTGCAGTTTATTTTATGGGGTTACCCGGCGGCTGGATAGCTGACCGACTCATTGGCGGTCAACGTGCGGTTTGGTACGGCGGCGTGATCATCATGTGTGGCCACATTGTGTTGGCTATTCCTAACAATTCTACTTTTTTCGTTGGTTTGGTACTGGTCGTTTTAGGTACAGGCCTTTTGAAGCCAAATATTGGTGCTATGGTCGGCCAGCTCTACGCTGACGACGATGATCGCCGTGATAGTGGGTACACACTTTATTATTTAGGCATCAACCTTGGTTCAATCATTGGTTACATTGTTTGTGGTTATCTGCAAGTGGAAATGGGCTGGCACTGGGCATTTGGTGCTGCGGCAATTGGTATGGGGATTGGATTAATTCAATATCGCATGACCATTTACAAATTGGATGGTGCAGGCGCGCAACCTATGGTTGCTATGTCTGAAACGGCGACAAAACGCGCTTGGCAAATCATTGCGGCTGCCATGATCGCGCTAGCGGTTGTAACGTATTTGATGATCAGCGGCCAACTCAGCTTTGACCCTGTCACCATGGCGCAATATGTTGCCATTGCGATTACCGTTGTGTTCTTAGCGTATTATGCAGGTGTGTTTTTCTTCGGTAATTTAGACGGCAATGAAAAACGCAGTTTAGGGGCGTTATTTTTGGTTTGTTTAGCCTCTATCTTCTTCTGGACAGGCTTTGAACAAGCGGGCTCTTCGCTTAACCTGTTCGGCCGAGATTATACTGAGCGTATGCTGGGCGATTTTGAAATCCCCACAGCATGGTTTCAGTCAGCCAACTCGTTCTTTATTATCATTTTGTCACCGTTTTTCGCCGCTTTATGGATCAACCTAGCGAAACGTATGTTAACGCCTTCATATGGCCTGAAATGCGCGGTTGGCCTTATCATTATGGCAACAGGTTTCTTGGTAATGTTCTTTGCTGCCCAGGCCGCTGCTACAGGTTTACGTGTTGCACCTTATTGGTTAGTCGCTACTTACTTCCTGCATACAGTCGGTGAGTTATGCTTAAGCCCAGTGGCATTAGCTGCCGTGAGCAAACTTTCGCCTAAGCGTTTTGCTGGTCAGATGATGGGCGTATTTGTTTTGACTTATTCTATTGGTAACGTAATCGCTGGCTTACTAGCTGGTAACTTTGATCCAAATAAGGTCGAAGATATGCCCAACTTGTATCTACAAATTAGCCTGTTTACCATTGCTATTGGTATCGTTATTTTCTTACTTAGCTTTAAAACCAAAGCTTGGGAAAAGCTTGCTGAACACAAACGGGCCTAATTGGCACGGAGCGGGTCACCCGACCAGCTGTTGAACAGCGGTTCGCCAGTGGCGAAACAATTAATAATATAATACTATAAATAGCGCCTTCCTGTAGTCATGCAGTTAGGCGTTTCTTTTAGATAAGCAAGAGTAAAATGAATATCTATTTTTCATCTAGAGACATTCCAAATATTGCACATTTGCCGCTCACTGAACGGTTAGCAGCCATTCAAAACGCGCAAAACAAACTGACAGGGCCTGAAAAGCTCTTGCTCAACGTTTTGAAGTTAGCGGTACTCTTGCCCATCTTTATTCTAATATTTAGAAGCACCGAGAGCTGGTATTCGTTGCTTTGGGCGGCGTTGGTTGCCGCCTTATACCCCCTTGTGCTCAGGCCAATACAATATAGCTTGTGCGCTAAATATATTCCCCCAATTGACCACCAAGGAGAGTAACCCGATGCAAACAATTTTAGTCACAGGCGGCGCTGGCTACATTGGCAGCCACACTGTCTTACAGTTATTGGAAAATAACAATAAGGTGGTTGTGCTAGACAACCTATGCAATTCATCGAAAGAAGCCTTAGCCCGTGTTGAGGAATTAACCGGGAAGCAAGTGACGTTTGTCGAGGGTGATATTCGCGACGCAGCCACGCTAGACGCTCTATTCACTGCGCACAGTGTTGATTCTGTTATTCACTTTGCAGGCCTTAAGGCAGTAGGCGAATCAGTAGAAAAACCGCTGATGTACTATAACAACAATGTGTATGGCACCTTGGTTTTATGCGAATCAATGGCCAAGCACAATGTCAAAAGCTTAGTGTTTAGCTCATCGGCTACCGTTTATGGCGACCCAGTTGAATTACCGCTGCATGAAGGCTTACCTACAGGACAGCCCACAAACCCATACGGTCAATCAAAGTTAATGGTGGAGTTAGTACTTCGCGATCTGTATAAGTCAGATAACACTTGGAATATTGCTGTGCTGCGCTATTTCAACCCTGCAGGTGCCCATCCATCAGGGCGTATCGGCGAAGATCCTAACGGTATCCCTAACAACTTAATGCCCTTTATTACCCAAGTGGCCACAGGTAAGCGTGAATATTTGTCTGTGTTTGGTAATGACTACGATACGCCAGATGGCACCGGCGTGCGTGATTACATTCACGTTGAAGATTTAGCCGCTGGTCATCTTAAAGCGCTTAACAAGTTACAAGGTGATGTTGGCCTTGTAACCTACAACCTAGGCACCGGCCAAGGATACAGCGTAATCGATATGGTAAAAGAGTTTGAAAAACAAAGCGGCCAAACCATTGCTTACAAGTTTGTTCCTCGTCGCGAAGGTGACGTGGCGGCTTGTTACGCCGATCCGAAACTGGCCAGCGAAGCATTAGGCTGGAAAGCTGAAAAAGGCTTGGCTGACATGTGCCGAGACTCTTGGAACTGGCAATCGAATAATCCTAACGGGTATAATACCAATCCGCATTAATAAGTGACCGCCTCAGAATGCGTCCAGCGGTTTTTAATTAAGGCGTCGCTATCGATAGTAATGGTTGTTCCCTTTCAACTAGTGAGAACGCAGAGCAAAAGCCGCTGGGGCATTCCTTGCAGGCGAGTTTTAAAAGGGCTTACACTGCGTTGCATGACTTCGAAAGAGAACAACTATTCATTCAGTCATGCGCCTTGTTTAAGCCCTTTTAAACTCTCGCTGAGTCATCACTTACTAACGTGGAATGGTATAAGTAGCATTCCCCAAAACCAATAACCCAATAAAAACTAAAAAGCCCGACTAACCAAAGTTAATCGGGCTTTTTATTTCGTCTTAATCGCTACTCTAGGCTATCTAAATAAGCATCAATGTCGTCTTCTAGTGCTTCTTCTTCTTGGGTTTTCTCAACCTTGCCGTCTTTCACCTTAAACTCTAGGTTCTGAAAATAAGCGTTCTTAACAAAGCTGTAAGGATCAGCAGATTGATTAAGTTGTTGCTCCTGCGACATCAAAGCTGCGCGGCTTTCAAGTACTTTTATCCCTGTACGAAAGGCAGCAAAATAAAAATTCAGCGCGTCTAACGGTGTATACGATGTATCAACTACATCACCTAAACCACTTCGAATATCGTTCGGGCCTAAAGCCGGTAACATTAAATATGGCCCAGTACCTACGCCCCATTTACCGAGCGTTTCACCAAATTCTTCTTCTTTGCGTATTAAGCCTAACTCACTGGCCACATCAATCGTGCCCAATAATCCAACGGTCGAGTTTAGTAAAAAACGACCAAGGCTGATTAGCATGCCGTCTAATTTACCCTGCAGTAAGTTATTCAGTGAGTTTGAAGGCTCTTCAAGGTTTAATGCCGCGTTATATAAACCTGTTCGGGCAAACTGCGGTGTGTAATCAACATAAACTACAGTGACCGGGCGTAGTACGTAATTGTCGAGAATATCATAGTTAAAATCCCAGAATGTGCGGTTAACCGATTCAAACGGATCTTTTGGATCATTGTATTCTCGTGCTTATTCATCTGCATTATGGCTTGATGCGCAGCCACCTAACGCCAGCAATACAAAAAATAGCGCACCTATTTTTAGCTTATTCACGGTAGTTCCTTATCTATTAATATCGTGTATTTCTCATTCTTCGATTTATTCAGTGTTATTTCTAACGTTCCTTGTAAGTCACCGCTTGATTGCATGACATTTCCGCTGCTAGAGATTTTAGCGACCAAACGCACTTGTGATAATTGCGATAATTTTAACGTAGGCATTACTGAATTGCGGTCTGACAACGCAACGCTCACAGGCAAATCGCCCAGGGGCATTTTGACCACGGCAGCTGGCATTCTACTTTCACCACTGGCATCTTGAGCGAACACAAATAAATAACCGTCGCTAGGTAGTTTATCAACCAGTGCTTCAGCCATTGTTACTTTTACAGATACTTGCACCGCGTCTTCATTTAATTCACTTTGTGCACCTGAATCAATCGCGCCGTTTGGCATGCTGGCAACCCCTTTAGGTTGCTCGCCGCGTAATTCAGCAATTTGTGCTTCAATCGACTGATAAATAGGAGCGTCTTTTGGCACAAACGATTTCAATCGTTGCCATGTGTTAATTGCCAGTTCTGTATCACCTTGCTGAGTTGCGGCCATCGCTAGCATCCCCAGCGCTCCCGTGTTCTTGGGATCAAGCTCTAATATGCGATTAAGGTAGACCTTCGCTTGAGCGAGATAGCTTTCTTGGTTCACCATCAATAAGACCTGGCTGTAACTAGCGAGTGTTTCAATATTATCTGGTTCAATAGCAAGCGAACGTTCAAACGAATCCATGGCGCTTTCAATATGATTTATTGCAACATATACGCGCCCGAGAAGCGTCCAGCCGATGGCATCGTCATCAGCGCCGATCAGCTTTGTTCTAAGACCCAGGGCAAATTGCTCTAAATCCTTCTCGGTAACAGAGGCATCACCTTGGGTGACAATGCGCTCGGCTAATTCGGGTAACTTTGCTTTTGATTCTTGCCAATTTTTAAGCGCACTGACATTGTTAACGTGCCAATACAAAACCGCGACCCCAACAATACTCAGTAACCCAGCAATAAGTAAGACGCCGCGAGCAGACGTTATTTTAGGTTGCGCTTGTTCTTGCTCATCAAGTAACGCAATTTTAAGATCTTTCTCTGTTTCAAGCCGGTCTTGGTGACTAAGTAACCCTTCTCGCTCTTCGCGTTCAAGCTCATTAAGACGTTGGCGAATAAGTCGTGTGTTGGTGAGTGTATCTTGACGCTTACGCCCTTCAAATATCCAGGGGTATGCAACAATACCCATCGCCAAAGCAAAAAGAGCGATACCCGCAATCCAAAATACGCTCATTTGTCTTCCTCCAACAGCTTATCTGCCGCTTCAAGCTTTGCGTTATCTTGCGTCACTGGCTTTTGCTGACGACTTCTGATCACCAGCACAATCCCAATAAATACGAATATGAGTGGCAATAACCATAACCAAATCGTGGTGGCATTCACCGGCGGCTGATAATAAACAAAGTCACCGTAGCGCTGCTTCATGTAATCGATAATTTCCTCACGAGACTGCCCTTCGTTCACGAGCTGGTATACCTTACGTCGTAAATCAGCAGCGATCATGGCATCCGAATCCGCAATGTTTTGGTTCTGGCACATGGGGCAACGAAGTTCTTTGGTTAACTCAAAGAACAATGCACTTTGGGCATCAGTTTCAAACTGATAGGTCTCTTCACTGGCAAATGTGGATGCACTAAACAATGCAAACGATAAAAGAATTAGTGCTTTAAAATGCATCATTCCGCAATTAACTCCTGATACACAGATGCAAACTTGTTCTGCCACACTCTTGGGTTAATATCGCCGATATGGTGTAAACGCACCTTACCTTGCTTATCTATTAAAAAGGTTTCGGGTGCACCTGTTACCCCTAAATCTAACGACAAATCACGCTTCACATCAAAAATATTGTACGCATAAGGATTACCCAACTGTCCGAGCTTTTGCTCTACTTCCTGCTGTACTCGCTCAACCGTCTTGATGCCAAAATCGGGGTCAATATCTTGATCGTAATATAAACCTACTATGTGTTTTCCTTCGTTTTTAAGCTGCTCTAAAAATGGAATTTCCACAGCACATGTAACACACCACACGCCCCATACGTTGAGCAAGGTAACCTTGCCTACGAATACTTCGGTGGTGTACGTTAAATCTGTGTTCATTAAATCGGGCAGCACAAAACTGGGAACCGGCTTATTCAGTAAGGTCGATTCGTGCTCTCTAGGGTCACTAAACAACCCTTGAAAAAGGAATATGGCTAAGCCCACAAACAATATTAAGGGCAATACGAAAAATGAAATCTTTCTCATTATCGAGACTCCACTGCATCTTGAGAAGCTGACGCTTCTACTGAGTTCATTTTTGCTTTGTTTTTCATCGTCTTTTTGCTCGCCATCGCTTGCATGCGGTAGCGCTTATCAGATATCGACAAAATGCCGCCAAAGCCCATGATGAAGGCTCCGGCCCAAATCCAGTTTACAAATGGTTTAACGTAAATACGTAATGCCCAGTCGCCGTCATCCAATTGTTCGCCAAGGGCAACAAACAAATCACGGTGGATATTCGAATCTATCCCAGCTTCGGTCATCACGTTTCGCTGCACGGTATAAATCCGTTTTTCAGCTTCCAAATTCGCGACGATTTCTCCGTCTTGTTTTGCCACTACATGGGCTTGATAACCTGTGTAGTTTGGCCCTTTAACATTGCTTACCCCGTTAAAGGTAAAGTCATAGCCCATCAGTTGCACTGTTTCGCCATAGGCCATGCGTACATGCATTTCTTGGTTGTAGTTACTCACCAAAGTGATACCCATAATACTCACAGCGAAGCCTAAATGGCCGACTACCATGCCCCAGTGACTGGGAGTAAGCTTACGCAGTGCAGAAAAAATCGGTTGCTGAGACAGCTTTTTATCCGCATTAATGCGCTGGTGTATTTCCATGATGGTTGTCACCACAATCCAGAATCCCATCACCATGCCCAGCGCTGCCATATAAGACGTTTGCTCGAAATTTGCTGTGACTAATACGGCCGCTGTTAAACTCAGTCCAAAGGCGAGTAACAATTGCTTATATAGCGCTGACGGTGCTTGGTTTTTCCAACGAGATAAAGGCCCAATGCCCATTAGCAGCACAAAGGGCACAATTAAATAACTAAACATTTGATTGAAAAAGGGAGCACCAATGGAGATAGAGCCCAAGCCAAGCTCTTTGTGCACTAAGGGCAATAGCGTACCCAGTAATACCACAAGACAAGCTGCGCTTAAAAACACATTATTACCTGCTAGCATCACCTCTCGTGAAAATAATTGGTAACGCCCAGCCCCTTTAAGCTGCGGTGCGCGTAATGCAAATAGCAATAAAGAACCACCAATTACGACTACCAATAAGCCCAGAATAAACAACCCGCGACTAGGATCACTGGCAAAGGAATGCACAGATACCAAAATACCTGAGCGCACTAAAAACGTGCCAAGTAAGCTCAGTGAGAATGCTGCGATCGCCAGTAATACTGTCCACGATTTAAATACTTTGCGTTTTTCGGTCACCGCTAAGCTATGCATCAATGCAGTGCCAACCAACCAAGGCATAAACGAGGCATTCTCAACAGGATCCCAGAACCACCATCCGCCCCAACCAAGTTCGTAATACGCCCACCAACTGCCTAATGCGATCCCTACAGTTAAAAACGACCACGCAGCAATCGTCCATGGGCGAGACCAACGCGCCCAGGTGGAGTCAAGCTGTCCAGAAATCAACGCAGCCAATGCAAAGGCAAACGCGACGGAGAAACCTACATAGCCCATATACAGCATAGGCGGGTGAATGATCATGCCAAAGTCTTGCAACAGCGGGTTTAAATCACGCCCGTCAACGGGGTAAAACGGCAGCAATACATCAAATGGATTCGAGGTAAGCAGCATAAACAAGTAAAAGCCGATGGCGACCATACCTAGAATCGACAACACTCGGGCGACCATTTTCAGTTCTATTGCTTTACTGAACAAAGCAACCGCCACCGTCCAAATAGAAAAGATCATTACCCAGAGTAAAAACGAGCCTTCATGGCCGCCCCATACCGCTGTGTACTTATAAACAAGCGGCAAGGTACTGTTAGACGTGCTCGCCACATACGCTAGGCTAAAGTCATCATGTACAAATGCCCAAGTTAAACAGATATAAGCAAACAACGTAAACACGAACATACCAATGGCGAGAGGTTTAGCCATTTGCATCAGCTTCAAATGGTTATTGTGTGCGCCCCACAGGGGGTAAACCGCCAACAAAATAGCCATTAGCAATGCTAAAACAAGAGAGATATTTCCTAACTCAGCAACCATATTAACCGCCCACTTTTGACGTTGAGTATGCTTGCTCAGGCTTTACGTGCTTGATGCCTTTCATTTTTTCAGCCAACTCTGGCGGCATGTATTCTTCATCGTGTTTTGCCAGTACCTCGTGCGCTTCAATATGATTTTCAGCCGTCAATACGCCTGTGGCTACAATGCCCTGCCCTTCACGAAATAAGTCAGGCAGTAGCCCTTGATAACTGACGGTCACCAGGGGCCCCGTATCCACCAAATCAAAACTGACAGCTAAGCTGTCATTGTCACGCTTTACAGAGCCGGGTACCACCATGCCACCGATACGCAAGCGTTGGCCCACCTGCGGAATTTCTTTTACTTGGCCTATTTGTTTGCCATCAATCACTTCTGAAGGCGTGTAAAACAGATCAATATTTTGACTCAACGCATATAGCATTAAACCGATTGCCGCACCGATAACCAATACGATAGTAGAAATCACTAGCAGGCGTTTTTGACGTCTAGGATTCATTGTTTCACTTCCTCTTTTCGTGGCGACGCTTGTGTCTCAGAATAACTCGAGTTTACTTGATTGGTTGCTGACGCTTTTGCAGCTTTAATACGTACTTTTCGTGCTTGCTCTTTTTCGACGGCGCTAAACAACACTTTTTTCTGACGCAGCGTATCGAACGCAAGTACGCCTAGCGCTAATAAGCTCACCCCAAACGACAACCACACGTAAAACCCGTAACCACCCATATCTAAAAATGCACTGAAACTTTCAAACTGCATATTTTAATTCCCCTTTGTTTCGGCGACTAACGCTTGAACCCAAGGTCGATGTAACTCGCGGCGCAAAATTTCGTTCTGTAAGCGTCGAATGAATATCGCCCCCATGACCAGTGCCAAACCCAGAATGCTGATCAGTAACGGCCAAAGCATGTCAGGGGCAACTGAGGGCTTATCAAATTTGGTAATGCTTGCCCCTTGGTGCAGGGTATTCCACCATTCCACAGAAAAATGGATGATAGGCAAGTTCACCACACCGACAATTGCCATCACACCAGCGGCTTTTCCCGCTTGTTGCTTATCTTCAAATGAGGCATACAAGGAAATAACTCCTAAGTACAAAAACAATAAAATAAGTTCAGATGTTAATCGTGCATCCCACACCCACCAAGTACCCCACATAGGTTTGCCCCAGGCAGCACCGGTAAATAACGCAATAAAAGTAACAACCGCACCTATGGGCGCTAACGCAATCATGGCCATAAAAGCAGTTCTTACTTGCCACACTAACCCGATAAACGCTGCAATTGCCATGGCACTGTATGCCCCCATCGATAAGATGGCGCTGGGAACATGAATGTAGATAATGCGAAACGAATCCCCTTGTTGATAATCAGACGGGGCAAACAACAAGCCCCAAACCATACCCAAGGAAAATGAGATTAAGGCCGATACTACAAACCAAGGAAGTAAACGCTCACAAAGCTGGTAAGCGTTTTGCGTTTTCGCGTAAGGATGTAACCATTTCCACATTAGTTCTGACTCACTCGTAATGCGTAAGCGATGGCAAAAGGCGCCACCGCTAAAGAGATTAATAACATCGCACCAATAATGGCTAATTGTGCGCTGTAGGGTAATTGTAACGATGCCGCTTCAACAGCGGCCGTGGCAAAAATGAGCAAAGGAATAAACACAGGCAACAAAAGTAGTGCAAGTAACACCCCCCCTCGGTTCAAACCAAGCGTTAAGCCAACGGCAATCGCCCCCACTATACTTAATAGAGGAGTGCCCAATAAAAGTGTGCTCAAT